>NZ_CP009122.1:766385-1068328 GCF_000803645.1 Sphingopyxis fribergensis
GACCCATTCCTTGGCGCGGTCGCGCATCGCGGACTCGGCTTCGCGGCCGGCGCCAGCAACGGTTCCGGCAATGCCGTTCACCATCTTGGCGAGGTCGTCGAAAAAGCGGTTTTCGCTCTGCATGTCTCAATTCCTCCGTCGGGGTCTGTCCCCTTGCCACTATCTTATTTGGGTGCTGGCGGCGGCGGGGACAAGGGTTTCGGCATCGGGATTGCGCTGATCGATCTGGAAATTGAGGATCGCGGCAAAGCTGAGCCAGATCATATAAGGGACGAGCAGCCACGCCGCGGCCTTGCGGATCGGCGCAAAGGCAAAGGCGGTGGCAACCGTCACCATCAGGATGAAGATGATCACATAGAGCGCGGTCGTCACCTGATGCTGCCCGAAGAACAGCGGCGACCAGGCGAAATTGGCGATCAGCTGGACGAAGAAGAGCACCAGCGCAAAACCGCGCCCCTTCGCGCCGCGCGCGTGCAGGATCATCGCCAGCGAAAGGCCGAGCATGATGTAGAGGATCGGCCAGACCACCGCGAACACCCAGCCCGGCGGCGTGATCGACGGCAGGTCGAGCGCCGCGAACCAGCGATTGTCATAACCGCTGTTCGATAGCACGCCCATCAGGCTGCCGATCAGGACGATCGCCGGCACGGTGACGAGCGCCCAGCGCATATAGGACATGCGAAGCTGCCCCGGCGTTGCTATTTCGGTCATGCCCGCATTATCCCCCACACGCGAATCCGTTGCATCGGTGTCGCGATTGTGCGGCGCAGCGTCAAGCGGCTCGCTTCACCGCAGCGATCAGAAATTCCACATTTCCTTCGGGGCCGGTGATTGGGCTCTCGACAAGGTCGATAATGTCCCAGCCTTCGCCGGTCAGCCAGCCTCGCACTTCGGCGCAAACACGGGCGTGCACTGCTGCATCGCGCACAACGCCTTTCTTGCCGACCTCGTGGCGTTCGGCCTCGAACTGCGGCTTGATCAGCGCAACCATGCGCGCGCCGTCTTTCGCGAATGACATCGGCACGGGCAGAACCTTCGAGAGAGCGATGAAGCTCGCGTCGCAGACGATCAGGTCGATCGGTTCGGGAATATGTGCGGGCGTCAGGATGCGCGCGCTCGTTTGTTCGTGGACGATGACGCGTTCGTCCTGCCGCAGCTTCCACGCGAGCTGGTTGGTGCCCGAATCCACCGCGTAGATGCGCACCGCACCGCGGCTGAGCAGCACGTCGGTAAAGCCGCCCGTCGACGATCCGACGTCGATCGCGACCGCGCCCGTCACATCCCAGCCGAGGTGCGACAGGGCATGGTCGAGCTTGATGCCCCCGCGCGAGACCCAAGGATGGTCGCGGCCCTTGACGCTGATCTCGGCATCTGCCGCGACCTGCTGCCCCGCCTTGTCGATCTTGCGATCGCCGACGAAGGCGAGACCGGCAAGAATCAGCGCCTGCGCGCGCGTCCGGCTTTCGGCGAGACCGCGGTCGACGAGCAGCTGGTCGGCACGCTGCTTTGCCATCAGGGCTTGGCCTTGTCGGTAAGCAGGCCGGGGGTGAGGATCTGTGGCAGGATTTCTGGCTTCGCGGCGCCCGGCGCATACCAGAGATAGAGCGGCACGCTGTTGCGGCCATGCTCGGCAAGTGTGCGGGTGATGACCGGATCGCCGTTGGTCCAATCGCCGACGAGTGTTACGACGCCCGCCTTGTCGAATGCGGCCTGCACCGCCTCACGGTTGATCGCGCCTGCCTCGTTCGCCTTGCACGACAGGCACCAGTCGGCGGTGAAATAGACGAAGACGGGCTTGCCGGTGGCGCGTGCTTTGGCGAGCGCGTCGAGGGAGAAGGTCGATCCGGTGGCGTCGGCGGTGCGTTCTGTCTCGGCGACTTCGGTCACTGTGCTCGCGAGGCTGGCTATGAAGAGAAAGCCGGAGACGACGAGCGGCCACGATCGACGGTCGCCTCGCTGAATTGCGCCATAATGGGTGAGCAGGACGAGTGCCATCGCGGCTGCGAAGATCGGCGAGAGAAGCTGTTCTCCGCTGCCGAGTTGCCGCCACAGCAGCCACGCCAGCGCAAGCGTGGTGAGCCCCATCGGAAGGGCCATCCACTTGCGGAAGCGGTCCATCCACGGTCCCGGCTTCGGAAGCCGATTGCGCAGCGCGGGCACAAAGCCGATCGCGAGGAAGGGCAGCGCGAGCCCCAACCCGAGCCCGCCGAAGATCGGCAGCGCCGCCCACGCTGGCAGCACCAGCGTCGCGCCAAGCGCTGCGCCCAACAGGGGGCCGCTGCACGGTGTTGCGACAAAGGCTGCGAGCGCGCCGGTCCAGAAGCCGCCCGCCGCACCGCCCTTGTCGGCCAGCGCCTGTCCGCCGCCGAACGATGGCAATTCGTAAGCGCCGAGCAGGTTCAATGTGATCGCGAGCGCGAGGATCAGCAGCGCGAGGACGCTCAACGGATGCTGGAGCTGGAATGCCCAACCGACCTGCTGGCCAACGGCGCGGAGCGCGAGCAGCGCCCCGCCGAGGAGCAGCGCGGTGACGATGGCGCCGGCGGTATAGGCGAGCGCTTCCACTTTAGCGCTTCGCGCATCGCCACCCGACCTCGCGAGGCTGAGCGCCTTAAGGCTCAGGATCGGGAAGACGCACGGCATCAAGTTTAGGATCAGCCCACCGAGGATCGCGCCACCGAGCGCGGTCCAGAACAGCTCCATATCGATGCCACCCGCTTTCCCGGCGACCGCCTCGCCTGCGGCCGGAACTGTGCCGGGGTTGAGTGTCAACGACAGCCCGCGCCCACTGCCGAGCTTCAGCAGCGCAGAAACCGGACCCTCTTTTTCGCCCTTCACGCGCGTTTCGACGATGATGTAGTCGCCGTTGCGGCTGAAACTTTGCGGCGCGGCATAGTCGACGACATTCTGCGTCTCGACGAACAGATGCGGCGCGTCGATCAAGGTGCTGGCGGGAAGCGGGATGGCAAAGCGCACCATGTCGCCTTTGCGTTCCCATGTGCCGTGGCGGTCGAGCGGCTGCGGAAGCAGCGCGCGCCAGCCGTCGAAGCGGGTGCGCTCCGCCGGCGCGATCTTGCCGTCGCCGGCCTTCAGCGTGACCGAAATCACCGCTTTTTCGGGGACGCATACCTTGTCGGTGCAGGCGAGCCAGTTCGCGACGCCCGACAAGGTTAGGTCGGTGCCCGGCGCGACGCTTTTGTCGACCTGCACCTCGGCAAGCAGAGCATAGGGATGCTCATAAACATGGTTCATCATGCCAAAGAGGATCAGCGCATCGGGCACCGGATAGCGGAAGGGGGCAATCGTCACCCCATCGGGCGCGTTCCATTCGACCGACAGGCCGAATCCAGCATCGCCGCCATTGGCCCAATAGCCATGCCATGTTTTTTCTGGCGCCATTGTCAGCGCGACCGTCGTGCCGCTGCCGGGCGCTGGCGCCGCCGACTCGGCGACCAGTTTCGGCTGGATATGCGTCGATTGTGCGTGCGCCGGACTCATGGTGACGAGCGCCAGGGCCAGCAAAGCCAGCACGGCGCGCCATCCGCGTGTCACAAAAGCCTCACTCTGCAAATTCATGGCTATGTCCGCGCCCGTTCGTCTTTCGAAGGCTTGCCATATAGGCGGCTTTCGACGAGAGGACAGCCCGCGCTGACACCCTTAGGTTGGAGAAGCCGTCCGTGAAGCTGAAATATCTGTCTACCGCCCTTGCTACCGCGCTTTGTGTTGCCGCTGCCGGAACCGGCCTTGCGCAAAATTCGGCGCCGCCGGTGCAAAAAGTTACCGCCGCGACCCCGGCGCCGAAGCTCGTCGTGATGATCGCGGTCGATCAGTTTTCAGCCGATCTCTTCGCCGAATATCGCGGCCATTTCACCGGCGGTCTTGCGCGGCTCGCGTCCGGCGTCGTTTTCCCTTCGGGCTATCAGGCGCATGGCGCGACCGAAACCTGCCCCGGCCATTCGACGATCCTGACCGGCAACCACCCGACGCACACCGGGATCATCGCCAATAATTATTTCGATCCGTCGACCGCGCGCGCCGACAAGCGCGTCTATTGCGCCGAGGATGAGACGGTCGCGGGGACGACATCGAAAAACGGCGAATATGCGCCGTCGGTGAACCATCTGCTCGTCCCGACGCTCGGCGACCTGATGAAGGCGCGCGATCCGAAGGCTCAAGTCGTATCGGTATCGGGCAAGGACCGCGCCTCGATCATGATGGGCGGGCGGCAGGCCGACGAACTCATGTGGCTCGCACCCACCGGCCTCACCAGCTATCGCGGCACGACATTGTCGCCGACCGCGCAGCAGGCCAGCACCGCGATCGCCGCCGCGATCAACCAGCCGCGCGCCGCGCTCGTGCTTCCCGCCGATTGCACGACGCATGATATCGCGATTCCGCTCGAAAAGGGCGGCTCGGTTGGCACCGGCCGCATGGCGCGCGATGCCGGCGACTTCCGCCGCTTCTTGGCCTCGCCCGAGGCCGATGGCGCGGTTCTCGCCACAGCTGCGGCGCTGCGTCAGGCGCGCAAGATGGGCGAGGGCGACAGCACCGACTTGCTCATCGTCGGCCTGTCGGCGACCGACTATATCGGCCACAGCACCGGCACCGAAGGCAGCGAAATGTGCATCCAGATGGCGGCACTCGACCGCGAACTCGGCGATTTCTTCGCGCGCCTAGATGCGACGGGCATCGACTATGTCGTTGCGCTGACCGCCGACCATGGCGGCCATGACCTGCCCGAACGCAACCGCCAGAACGCCTGGCCCGATGCGCAGCGGATCGACAAGGCGCTGAACCCCGGCGCGATCGGCAAGGAAGTCGCCGAGAAGCTAGGGCTGCCGCAGCCCATTCTCTATGGCGACGGCGACGATTATTATTTCGCGAAAACGCTGACCGCGGCGCAGCGCAAAGCCGTGCTTGCCGAGATATTGCCGCGCCTGCGCGCGCATCCGCAGGTCGAGGCGGTAGTGACGCGCGACCAGCTCGACGCGCATCCCATCTCGAAGCGTGCTCCCGATACGTGGAGCCTGCTCGACAAGCTGCGCGCCTCCTATAATCCGCAGCGGTCGGGCGATTTCATCATCGCGCTGAAGCCGCGGGTCACGCCGATTCCCGAGTCGGGCATCGGCTATGTCGCGACGCACGGGTCGGTGTGGGATTATGACCGCCGCGTGCCGATCCTCTTCTGGCGCAAGGGGCTCGCCGGTTTCGAACAGCCGAATGCGGTGATGACGGTGGATATCATGCCGACGCTCGCGTCGCTCATCAGTCTGCCCGTCGATGCGAACAAGATTGACGGCCGCTGCCTCGACCTGTTGTCGGGGCCCGAAAGCAGCTGTCGATAAAGAAGAAAAGTAGGACTTATGACGAAAGCATTGCGGAATTTCACCGGCCGGCTCCTGCTCGTGGGCTGCGGCAATATGGCGGGCGCAATGCTCGATCGCTGGCTGGCGGCGGGTCTCGACCCGGCGCTGGTCGCGATCGTCGACCCCTATGCGGCGGCGCGCGCGGGCATCGTTCCGCATGCATCGCTCGATGAATGGCAGGCCGCGGGCGGCAGCGCCGACTGGATCATGCTGGGTATGAAGCCACAGCAACTCGGCGATGTCGCGGAGATACTGGCACCGCTCGCGACGGGTGACGTTCACTTGCTGTCGATCCTCGCGGGTGTTTCGATTGCCGATCTCGCGGCACGCTTTCCCGACGCCAGGGCGCAGGTCCGCATTCTTCCCAACCTCGCCGCGCGTATCGGCGCGGGCGTGTCGGCGGTCGCAACATCGGGCCGCTCCGACGACGCGGCGATTACCGCTCTGCTCGATCCGCTCGGCCATAGAGTGACGCTTGCGGACGATTCGACGATGGATCTCGTCACCGCCTTCACCGGCAGCGGCCCCGCCTTCGTCTTCCGCCTGATCGAATCCTATGCTGCGGCTGGCGAACGGCTCGGCCTGTCGGCGGAAGACGCGTTGGCACTGGCTACCGCGACGTTCGGCGGCGCGACTGCGCTGCTCGCCGACAGCGGCGAAAAGCCCGGTGTGCTGATCGCCCAGGTCGCGAGCAAGGGCGGCACGACGCAGGCGGGGCTCGATGTGCTCGACGGCGACGGCCAGCTTGCCGCGCTGCTTACCAATGTGTTGCGCGCGGCACGTGACCGCGGGCGAGAATTGGCGGACATCGCGCGCGGCGAGGGCTAACCGGCCTCTTTGCCCAGCATCGCTATCCGGCCCCGCTCGCGCGCCGGGATCAGCGCCTCGCTGACCTGCCAAAATCCGGTCACCGCCTGTTGCCCGGCATGGGTGTAGGCGCGGCTCATCGTGTCGCGGAGCATCGTGAAGATCGCGCTCTCGGCCGCGCGGCCGGCGTCGGTCAGGCGCAGCTCCTTTGCGCGCCGGTCGCGGTTGCCGGGCCGCGTCGCCAGATAGTCGCGCGCTTCCAATTCCTTCACCACCCTGCCCAGCGACTGTTTGGTAATCCCAAGCAAGGCGAGCAAGTCTGAGATCGTCAGCCCAGGCTGCCGCGCAATGAAATAGAGCGCACGGTAATGCGCACGGCCCAGTTCCTTTTCGGCGAGCCGCGCATCGATCGCGCGCCACAGCGAAGCATGGGCGAAAAAGAGGAATTCGATGCCGCGGCGCACTTCGTCTTCGCGCAAGAAAAGAGCAGAGGCGGCGGGTACTTGTGAAAGAAAATTCTCATCCGGCATAGTCGCTACCGTTGCGCGCCGCGCCGGTCTTTGGCAAGAGGCGCGCTCCACAAACCAGCAAACACAGGTGTTTTCGCATGTCCGTTCCCGCCTTCATCCATCTGCCGCACCCCAATCTGATCGCGGACGATGTACGGGCGGCGGCGATTGCCGACCCCGTGTTCGGGCGCGTCTTCACCGATCATATGGTGTCGATCCGCTATACCGAGGGGCAGGGCTGGCACGATGCCCAGGTGATGCCGCGCGGGCCGCTGTCGCTTGATCCCGCGACCGCGGTGCTCCATTATGCGCAGGAAATCTTCGAAGGGTTAAAGGCGTATCGCCTTGACGACGGCTCGATGGCGCTGTTCCGCGTCGAGGCCAATGCCGCGCGCTTCAACGCCAGCGCGCGCCGCATGGCGATGGCCGAACTGCCCGAAGATCTGTTCATCGCGGCGGTGAAGGAAGCCGTCGCTGCCGATGCGCACTGGTTCCCGCCGGTCGACGGCGGCGCGCTGTACCTTCGCCCCTTCATGTTCGCGAGCGAGGTGTTCCTGGGTGTGAAGCCGGCCGCCGAATATCAGTTCCTCGTCATCACCTCGCCGGTCGGCAATTATTTCAAGTCGGGCGCCCCCGCGATCTCGCTATGGGTGTCGGAGGACTATACCCGCGCCGCGCCCGGCGGCACCGGCGCCGCCAAATGCGGCGGTAATTATGCTTCCAGCCTCGTCGCGCAGCGCGAAGCGATCGCCAATGGCCACGACCAGGTCGTCTTCCTCGACGCCGCAGAGCATCGCTGGATCGAGGAACTGGGCGGCATGAACATGTTCTTCGTCTTCGACGACGGCAGCATCGTGACCCCGCCGCTGACCGGCACGATCCTGCCGGGCATCACGCGCGATACGATCATCACGCTGGCGCGCGACGCCGGGCTGACGGTGCGCGAGGAGCCCTATGCGATCGACCAGTGGCAGGCCGATGCGGAAAGCGGCAAGCTGACCGAAAGCTTCGCGTGCGGTACCGCCGCGGTGGTGACCCCGGTAGGCAAGGTGACACGCGGCGAGAGCAGCTTCACGATCGGCGCGGGCGGCCCGGGGCAGGTGACGACCAAGCTCAAGGACAAGCTCGTCGACATCCAGCGCGGCCGCGCCGCCGATCCGCACGGCTGGGTGACGCGCCTCTAAGGCTGCCTTGCAATAACCGGCGGCGCGCTATAGAGCGCGCCTCGCACCGGCCCGTTGGGGCGTCGCCAAGTGGTAAGGCAGCGGCTTTTGATGCCGCCATTCGCAGGTTCGAATCCTGCCGCCCCAGCCAGCCGGTGTTATCTCCTGCAGTCATGCTGAGGGCGCGGGGTCGCCTTGGATGCGTGCCGCGCGCCCGCTGGTCCTCCATTTTTTACCAACAAGCGAATGGGGCGGCCGTTGCACCGATTGCCGTATTTCTTTCCGGCGCGCGGCCAGCGCTGTTCACTTTGCCGGCAACTCTAGCCGAATGGGTCGCAATGGCTAGAAGCTGGAGGGACCTTTGGGGAACAGTGTCGCCCCGCGTATCGTTTCCCTTTCTTCTCTCAGCGCCATTGCAGGATCAATGAACGAACAACCCTTCTTCGGTTTGAGCAGCTATCATCTGGGGATGGCGCTTGTCGGCGCTGGCATCATCGCCGCATTCTGGCTCCCCCGCTTTCTCTCCGGGCGCGAGCCCGCGGCGTCGGCGCTGTTGATCCTGTTCGGCATCGCGATGCATTGGATACTTCCCGACGTATCGCAGGCGCTGGACCCGCGCGATGCGCCGCTGTTTTGGGAGCTGGCCAGCGAGCTCGCGGTTATAGTTGCGCTGTTCGGTACGGGCATCCGGATCGACAATGTGACCGATTATCGGCGGTGGCGGCCGACGATCAGGCTTCTGGCGATCGCGATGCCGCTCACTATCGCCGCTGTCGCCTTCATGGGGTTCGCCTTTGCCGGGATGACCCTCGCCGGTGCGCTGGTTCTCGGCGCGGTGCTGGCGCCGACCGACCCGGTGCTCGCGGGCGAAGTGCAGGTCGGGCCGCCGACCGAAGGCGGCGAGCATCCAGTGCGCTTTGCACTCACCACCGAAGCGGGCCTGAACGATGGCCTTGCATTCCCCTTCGTCTATCTGGGGCTGCTCGCCGGCACGTCGGGTTTTTCGGCCGCGATGCTCGGCGAATGGCTGCTTCTCGATGTTCTTTATCGCATCACCATCGGCTGCCTCGGCGGTGCCGCTGTCGGCTGGGTGCTGGCGCGCGTCCTGTTTACCATCCCGCGTGGCAATGTCCTTGCCGACACGGCGTCCGGCGTCTTGGCGATCGCGGGGGTCCTTCTCTGTTACGGCGCAACCGAGCTTGCTGAAGGTTACGGCTTTATCGCCTGTTTCGTCGCGGGCGTCGTCCTTCGCCGGGTCGAAGCCGAGCATGAGTTCCACGGCAAGCTTCATGGCTTCAACGAAGCGATCGAACTGGCACTGACCGCGCTTCTCCTCATTCTCATCGGCGCCACCTTTCCTCGCCTCTTCGGCGAACTCGACTGGGCGCACGCAGGAATTGCGCTCGCTTTGCTGTTTGTCGTGCGGCCCCTGGCCGGCTGGATCAGCCTGCTGCGAACCGGGCCGCCGCCGGCCGATCGGCTCGTGATCGCTTTCTATGGTGTCCGGGGCATCGGCTCGATCTATTACCTTGGCTATGCGGCCAGCCATCTGGAACTGGTGAACGAGGGGCAGCTCTGGGCGACGATTGCGCTCACGATCCTGTTGTCGACCGTTGTTCACGGCTTCACCGCGGGCCCTGTCGTCGACCATATTGTAAGGCGCCGACAGGCAGGGGACATCCAGAGCTAATAAGCGAATCAATATTGTCCTAGAGAGAGCGCTCAGGATTGCATCTGAACGTCCGCGCTCCTCGCTTTCGGCACAAGAGCGGTAAGTCTCCTAACGGCCAATCTCTGCCGAGAGTCGCAGATATCTCCGACACCAAACCCCAATTCTGTCCGAAGGCGCCGCACCGCTGTATCCACGAAATGTGCTATTCGCCGTTGCCACCGTCACGCACGGCGGGCCTCTCCTTTTGGAACCCATGCATGCCGAGCCACCATTGCAGCGCGATGATCGCACCCTTCGCGGGCTGAAGGAAGGCTATCATCAGCGCGAGCATCAGCGGGACGATGATGGCGGCCAGTGCGGGCAGCGGCAGCGCTGTTTCCTGAACAAGCGCGATGATGACCGGCGCCATGATGTGGCCGGTGAGGAAGATCGACACATAGGCCGGAAAATCGTCGGCTTGCTGACGCGTCCAGTCCTGGGCGCAGTGAGGGCAGTGCGCGACTGGCTTAAGGAAGCGGGTAAATAGTCTCGCCTTGTTGCAGCGGGGGCAGCGACCTAAAATGCCGCGGACGACTGCCTCGCGGCCCGTGGCGGGGAGTGCGGGGCACGCATCTTCAGGGACATGGTCGGGCGAGGGGGGAGGCGCCTTCCTCACGATCGGCCGGTCGAAGGGCGTCTGCATGAAATCGGGCATCGGCTATGCCCGCTGCTCGCGTCTGGACGGCGCGTGATTTGATCGATTGCTTAGCATCATCCATATATACAGTATTAGATGATGGTGTTAAGATTGATAAATGATGTCTGAAACGTCAAGGAGCTGATATGATCACGTCGCAGCAGATGCGCGCCGCGCGTGCCCTTCTCGGGATCGACCAGCGGGAGCTCGCTGAACTGGCAGGCCTTTCGCTTCCGACCATCCAGCGCATGGAAGCGTCCAATGGCCAGGTTCGCGGCGTCGTCGATACGCTGGTGAAGGTGATCGGCGCGCTTGAAAGCAACGGCATCGAACTGCTTGGCGAATATTCTTCGAGCGCCGGGACGGGACGCGGTGTGCGATTGCGCGAAGCGGCTGAAACCGATCTTAAGCGGCCCGGGCGCGGGCTTCTTTCCGCCAAATTTCCGAGCCGGCCCGAAATTCGGTGAAACCCGAGGCCTATACGCCGAAGCTTCTGACGGTCTTTCGCGAGGGTTATTCCGCCGCCACCTTCCGCGCCGATGCGATCGCCGGCCTGACTGTCGCGATCGTTGCGCTACCGCTCGCCATGGCGCTCGGCATCGCCAGCGGGGCGTCGCCCGACAAGGGGCTGATTACCGCGGTCGTCGCGGGCTTCCTGATCTCGGCGCTCGGTGGATCGCGCGTCCAGGTCGGCGGGCCGACCGGCGCCTTCGTCGTCGTGATCTTCAATGTGATCGCGATCCATGGCTATGACGGGTTGCTCGTCGCCACTTTCCTCGCGGGACTTATCCTGATCATCGCCGGGGTGCTGCGGCTCGGCCAGATGATCAAATATATCCCGCATCCGGTCATGACGGGTTTCACCGCGGGCATAGCGGTCATCATCGCCTCGAGCCAGGTCAAGGATTTCCTCGGGCTTACTATCGACAAGGTGCCCGCCGATTTCCTTCCCAAATGGCAGGCTTATCTGGGGGCGTTGCCGAGTGCTAGCTGGGCCGCCATCGGCGTCGGCGTCGGCGCCCTCGCGATTATTATCTGCCTTCGCAAGCTGGCACCGCGACTTCCCGGCTTCCTGATCGCCGTGGTGGCCAGCTCGTTCGTCGTGGTGCTGTTGAAGCTTCCGATCGAAACGGTCGGCTCGCGCTTTCCGGACATGCCGGCGGGCCTGCCGATGCCGTCTTTCCCGGAGATTTCATTCGCGAAGATCACGGCCGTCCTGCCGTCGGCCTTCACCATCGCCTTTCTCGCCGGGATCGAGGCGCTGCTCTCGGCGGTTGTCGCCGACGGAATGGCCGGAACGCGGCACCGCTCGAACCAGGAACTGATCGGGCAGGGCGTTGCCAATATCGGCTCGGCGCTGTTTGGTGGTCTTCCTGCCACGGGGGCGATCGCCCGCACCGCGACCAATATCCGTTCAGGCGCGAAGACCCCCGTCGCGGGCATCCTGCACGCGGTCTTCTTGCTGCTGTTCATCCTCTTCGGCACCGACCTGATGGCCTATGTGCCGATGGCGACGCTCGCCGCGATCCTGTTCATGGTCGCTTGGGGCATGAGCGAATATCAGCGCTTCCTCGCCTTGCTCCGCATGCCGAACAGCGATCGGGCGGTGCTACTGCTCACCTTCGGGCTGACGGTGCTCGTCGACCTGACGGTCGCGATCGGTGTCGGTGTGACGCTCGCGTCGCTGCTGTTCATGGCGCGCATGGCTGAGATGGTCGAAGTGGATGGCAGTGGCAAGCGCGATACCGAACTCGATGCCGAGGATCTCGACCAGCGCGATGATTTGCCGCCGGGGGTGGAAGTGTTCCGGATAACCGGTCCCTTCTTCTTTGGCGTTGCGGGCGAATTGCTCGACACGCTGCGCCGGGTGGGGCAATCGCCGCGCGTCATCATCCTGCGCATGCGGCTCGTGCCGCTTCTCGACGCGAGCGGCGCGCAGGCGCTTGAAGAATTTGTCGAGCAGGCGCGGATCGCTGGAGCGCGGGTCATCCTGTCCGGCGTGCAACCGCAGCCCCGTTCGATGCTCGATCGCGTCGGACTTGGTGAAACGTCGGCCAAGCTCTCGCACGCGGTCGATTATGCGCGCGCGCAGTCACTCGCGGTCGAGCTGCTCTAGAAAACATGAACGCGGCGGGGGCTCCGTTGAAGCGAGGACGGGAATATTGACCATGCCCAATGTTCAAGCGCCATTCCAGCGCGGCTTGCTATGGCTTGCGTTTTCCGCGACGGCGCTCGCCGGTTTTGTCGATGCCCTCGGTTTTCTGGCGTTCGGCGGCCTGTTTCTCGCCTCGCCCGACGCGAACAGCATCGTTGCCGCGGTCGCTGGCCGATGGCAGCCGCGTTGCATTACATGCCGGCGGTGCCGTCCTGGCCCTGCTTTCGGGAGTCGTGCTGACCAGCTTGATCACCAGTCGCTCGACGCGCTTCCGGCGCAGCGTCGCGCTGCTGGTGGCCGGCCTGTTCCTGGGTTGCGGTTTCGTCCTCCTTCACGCTGGCCCGGCTTATGGGGCCATCCTCCTCATCGCTTCGGCAATGGGCGCGGCCCATTGCTTGTTCGAACAGGATGCGGCGCCGCTCCGCGACACCTTGCTGCCCTCGGTCCAGGCGGTGCGTCTGGGCGAGGCACTCGCCGCTGGCAGGCTGCGCGAGACAAGGCGGTCACTGGCCTTCTGGCTCGTTTTCGTCGTCGGTGGGATGCTTGGCGCCGGTGCTTGGTTCCTGACCGACCGCTGGGCGCTCGTCCTGGCCGCGGGCTTCGCCTTTTGCGCGGCGATCGGCGCGCGACAACTCGAGCGGTTTCGATCGACCGACGGACCGTCCAACCCCAATGGAGCATGAAATGACCAGCGATAATGATTATGTCTATGACGAGGAAAGCGGCGAGTGGATGCCGGCCTCGCCGAAAGATCGAATATCCGGTTGAGGCCCGATGATTGGGCGCTCGGCACCGCTCGCACCCCGGAAGATTTGGCGATGCCGGGCGAAAGGCGCCCGCGCGAAAACCGGATCGACCTAGATCAACCGGCTCGATGGCTCCGGGCCTCGACGATAAGAAACATGGTGCTTGTCACATGACCTCCCAGCCCAGCCTCAAACCAACGACGCGGAGCGGTGAATTCTATTTGGCCCGCATGCAGGCGTGCCAGGCGGAGGCGAGCGCGACAGCGCTGCCCAATGCCACGCCCGTTGCCGATGCTGCGGCGCCGACCGACGCTGCTGGCTATATCGCGAAAGCGGGTGCGGGTGATCTTTGGGAAATCGAGTCTTCCAAGACGCTGATCGCCAAGTCTACGAAAGACGATGTGAAGGCCTTTGCGCGGATGATGATCGATCAGCACGGAAAATCGACTGCGAAAGTCAAGGCGGCCGCCGCGACAGCCGCGCTGCCGGTCCCGGCCCCGGTCCTCGACAGCAGCCAACTGGCTATGCTCGACGAAATCAAAAAGGCCGACCCGGCGACCATCGACGACATCTACCTGCGTCATCAGCAGACCGCGCACGACGCGGCGCTTGCTTTGCACCGCAGTTACGCGACCAATGGCGATACCGATAACCTCAAGAAAGCGGCCGGAGAAATCGCGCCGGTGGTCGAGACGCATATCGCCGATCTTGCCAAGCTCGGCCAGGCGGAGGCCGCAAATGCCCAGTGACACGACGCCGCGCCGCCCGCTCGGCGACGCCCGCTCCGATGCCGACCCCAAGGATCGGGCGCCCACGCCGGGTTCGCTCAAGCAGGCGGATGTCCAGAACCGCGAGAATGTCGGAACGGTGACGCCCGAGGACTATCCGCATGATCAGCGCGCCAAGCTCGACGAGGCCGGCCTGAACCGGGGCCGACGCGCCGGTACGGGAAGCGGACCGGCGACGGGCAGTGGGGCCGGCGCGGGTGGCAAGGGAAATGACGAGGATTATGACTCGGATCCGCAGAGCGGCGGCGGTGAGGCCGAAGTCCGCACCGATCATGGGCCCAAGACTGGCGGCGATGCGCCTGTTGGCGGCAGCCGCTAAGCTCGAGTTCGTCCGCGGCCGGCTTCAGGCCTGCTGAAGGCGAAGCGTATAGCCCCGAATGCGTTCGTCCTTCTTCCACGCGGCGACGAGCGAGAGCGCTTTCTTCTCGTCGAAACCGTCGGCGACCGCCGCGAATTTGACCGTATCGCCAATGAGTGTCTCGTCGACGGTCAGCGCCTTCAGGCCATGTTCGTCGAGCAGGGCGCGAAATTCGTCGGCGTTGACGTCGGCATTTCGGTCATAGGTCGCGCTGAGCCTTGCGACCCGTCGCTGCGGCGCGTGCCGCTCGGTGATCGTGACGGCGGCGAGAACGAGGAGCGATGCGGCTGTACCAAACAGCGCAAGCTCGTAGAAACCGATTCCGAACAGCATCCCGAGCGTTGACGTCGTCCAGAGCGACGCGGCAGTCGTCAGTCCGCGGACGCTCAGCCCTTCGCGGAAGATGACGCCGCCGCACAGGAACCCGATGCCAGTCAAAATGCCATGCGCCATCCGCACGGGGTCGATCCGGATGACCTCGCTCGGCGCATCGTTGAGCCACGCCATCTGGTGGACCGCGGCGAGCATCAACAGGCAGGAAGAGAGGGCGACGAGAATGTGCGTGCGCAGCCCCGCCGGGCTGGCGCGATATTCGCGTTCGGCACCGAGGATGGCGCCCGCGGCGATGGCGCCGACGATCGGCAGGAAAAGCCCGGAATCGAGAATGTTCATGCGCGATTTACGGTCGGGAGGCCCGAGAGTTCCGCTACGCCGAGGCGCATCATGCCTGTGGCTGTCGCGGCGGCGGAAAATCGTCGTAACATGGATTAATCGGCGCAACTTGGCTGGGTTGGCCTTCGTTTGCCGGTCATGCTTTCAACGACCAATGACAATGATCATCCGCTCGCGCTGCGCTTCGCCGACTTCATCCGAGACGTGGATTTTCCCTGCGTCGGCGCAAAGTCCGCGCTTGCCAAGCAGCAGATCCGCTTCGTCGTCGGGCGTGACCTCCGGTCGGCGTGGGACGATCTGCGCATCTATCCCAACCTGCTCGACCTGGCGTGGTCCTACGCGCGCGAACCGTCGCTCTTCCAGTCGCTCGTCATATTGTTCGAAGAGGACAGCGATCTCGACGAAGCCGGTTTCGAGCGCTGCCTGTGGGAGCGGCTCGCCTCGCTCTCGAACAAGGACGATTGGCATGGCCAGACGCCCGATCCGCGCGTCAGCACGGATCCGTCCGATCCGCATTTCTCGCTCAGCTTTGGCGGCGAGGCTTTTTTCGTCGTCGGCCTGCACCCCCGCGCAAGCCGTCCGGCGCGACGCTTCGAACGCCCGGCGCTCGTCTTCAACCTTCACGGCCAGTTCGAGCAGCTGCGCGCCGCCGGCATGTACGACAAGATGCGCAGCACGATCATCGCGCGCGATATCGCACTTTCCGGCGAGGCGAACCCGATGCTCGCGGCCCATGGGACCGTGTCGGAAGCGCGGCAATATTCGGGGCGCGCCGTTGGCGACGACTGGCGTTGCCCGTTTTCGGGGCGCGCAGTCGCGAGCGTCGGGAACGGCGCGCTCGGCGGACGAGGCGATTAATTGCCGGCCGGCTTGTGAGTTGCTCGAATTGATCTGGGTTGCGACGATTGACGGAGGCTCCTTTGCGGATGGCTTCCGGCGACTTTCGCTCGTTATCGGGGATCATTCTATCCGATAGTGGATCGGTTTGAATGTGCCGCCGCAGCTGTCATAGGCCGAACAGGCCGTCAGCCCGATCACGAGATCTGCGAGCGCGCGCAGGCGGATATAGTCGCCGGCCTTCGTCGTCGGCGGAAGCACGCGGAGCGAGCCATCGTCCGCGACCGGCACGTTCATGAAGATGTTGAAGGCGACGGGAATTGCGTCGGGATCGATGCCAAAGGGGGCGAGCGCTTCGGCAAGATTGCCGAAGCAGCCGCGATGGACGGGCTTGTCGCCATAAAAATGCCGGAAGGTCGCCTCGCTGCACGGGGTCAGCAGGAAGTCGTGCGTGCCAACGCTGTCTTCGATGATCTCGAGCATCGGCGTCGAGCGGTTCGACCAGAGCCGGTGGCCGCGCGTCAGGCGAATCCGTTCCTCATAATCGAAGGTGCGGCCATTCGAGATCGCCTCGCGCGGATCGGCCGCCATGAAGGCGAGCAGGTCGCTGACCTGGCCGCCTTCGGGGTCGATGACGCGGAGAACATCGCCCTTCCTCAATTCGAAGGCGGTGCCGCTGCGCGGCGCGATTTCGACCGCGCTCGCATCGGGCGCGCGGCGCGGCGATCCATTTTGGTCGTTTTGTGATGGAATTTCGGTCATGCTATTTCCTTGCGCTTTGAGGTCCGAGGGTGGCCTTCCGCTCTCCTTCTGACAATCGATCGCCTCATCTTCGGACCCGACGCTCGCTTGCGGCTAGCTCGATCCACGCCGGCGCATGGTCGCTCGTTTTCTCCCAGCCGCGCGGTCGCGTGTCGACGCCTGCGGCCCGCAGCCGCTTCGTCGCCGGCTTGTTGAGAAGAAGATGGTCGATCCGGATGCCGGCATTGCGCTCGAACGATTGCCGCCAATATGCCCAGAAGCTGTAAATGCGCTCGTCGGGATGAAGGTGGCGGATCGCGTCGGTCCAACCTTGGTCGAGAAGACGCCGGTAGGCGGCTTGCGCCTCAGGCGCGTAAAGCGCGTCGTCTTTCCAATTCTCGGGTTTGTAGACGTCGAGATCGGTGGGGATGACATTATAGTCGCCGCACGCGACGACGGGGGCATCGAGCTCGAACAGGCCCGCGAGGTGGCCGTGCAGCCGCTCCATCCACGTCAGCTTGTAATCGAACTTGGGGCCAGGCCAGGGGTTGCCGTTGGGCAGATAAAGGCCGGCGACGAGAATGCCGCCGACCGCGGCCTCGATATAGCGGCTCTGCTCGTCGTGCGGGTCGCCGGGGAGACCGCGCCGCGTCTCATGGATTTCGCCTACGCGGCTGAGCATGGCGACGCCGTTCCAGCGGCTCTGCCCGTGCCAGATCGCGTCATAACCCGCGTCGCGGATTTCCTTCTCGGGAAATTTATCCTGCGGCGCCTTCAGTTCCTGGAGGCAGACGATGTCGGGCTCGGCGAGCGCGAGCCATCTGAGCAGGATGGGAAGCCGTCCGCCGATCCCGTTCACATTATAGGTCGCGATCTTCACAGATCAGCCAGCTTCTGGTCAGCCCGGCGTAGCCGGAGAGGAGGCGAATAGCGCGCAGAAGTCGCAGGCGCCGAACATTTTGGCTTGCCCGCTACTTCGGCTCCTTGGGCAGGGGAATTCGCAGTGCCAGCCATCCTCTATAGACCGACCGCAAGACTATTCGTTCCCGCAGCGACCTCAGCCGCAACTTGCCCCGGGCAAGCGCGTTGCTTTGGGGAACAAGGAGCCGATCATGGCAGACGATAAAGGCAGTACCGGTGCACCCGACCGCGACCGCATCAGTCTCGGCGAAGATTATGAGGTGCGCGACTGGACGAAGACGCTTGGCGTCAGCGAAGCGGAACTGCGCGAGGCGGTCGATGCGGTAGGCAGCGCGACCGATGCCGTCCGCGCCTATCTGAACAAAGATTGATGGCATCCGGCCTCGACCGGGCGATGACCTCGCCGCTCGAACGAGTGGCCCGCGTTCTCGCGGGGCATGCCCTCAGCCGCAACGCCGACGGCGACATGACCTCGGCGGGCGAGGCTGTGGACGCGCTTTGGGGTGACTATAGCGATGCCGCTCTGGCGGTGTCGCGTGCCCTCCGCGAACCGAGCGCCGCGATGCTGGCCGTCGGCGACGGCGACATCTGGGACTGCATGCTTCATGCCGCGATCGAGGATGAAACGATCTCGGACTAAAGGCGCTGGAGGACGGGGCGTGCGATGCCTCGCTACCCGTCTCCCTCCGCCCTATTTCGCGACGAAGGTCAGCGTCGAAACATGGATGGTCTTCTCGACCGTCTTGCCGCCCAGCGTGCGGGCGCCCTCGACATCGTGCGAGACGGACAGCAGATAACGGCCCGGCGTGGTTATCGGAACCGCGATGCCGCCCTGGGGGGTGGCGGTGAAGCTCTTTTGCCAACGGTCGGCATTGACGACGGTGACCTTGGCGCCCGGGAGCGGTTTGCCGAGCCAGTTTACGACGAAGCTGTCGGCGTTGGCGCTGACTGGGCTGATCTCCAGATCGAGTACGGATTTCGCTTCTTCGCGGCCCGCCCGCGCATAATAGACGACGCCTTCCCATTTCCCGCCTTCGCCCTGCCACGGCGCGAAGACATTGTCGTCGGAGAGGCGGACGTCGCCCGAGCCCGCGGCGGCGGCCTCGATATGATTTGCGCGGCGCACGAGCGGCGCGGGCTTTGCGGGATCGCCCTGAAACAGCTTCGGCGCCTTGAGGTTCGGGAACTCGGGATCGCCCGCCTCCGGCACGACATCGGCGGGTTCGCCCAGATAGATGCGCGCGGGGCCTGCGGCGTCCCGCTCGATCCAGACCTCATGCGCCATCGCGGGCGATGCAAGGAAACTGAAAGCCATCAAGGCCGCAAAACTCGTCTTCATAAGAACCTCCAGATGACATCGTTGGCTGCAAGGCAAGCCCCCGGGTGCCCACTATGTGCCCGCCGACGCGCCTTATTGCAAACGATTATTAATAGCTTGCTATTGCACGCGGTTCGCTATAGCCGCCGCCCCTAATTGAGATTGAGTCGCAAAAAGGGGAACGCCATGACCGTCCGAATGATCGCGCTCTGCGGAGCAGCCACACTCGTCGTCGCCGCCAATTCGGCCTGGGCGAGCGAAGCTGCGGGGGCCGCCGTTGCAGAGGCCGCCACCGCCGAAGGTGATGCGGGCGCCGGCGAGGACATGATCGTCGTCACCGGCTATACCGGAACGAAGACCGACACCGCGCTGGCCGAACTGCCGCAGCCGATCAAGGTCATCACCGCCGAGCAATATCAGGCGCAGGGCGCGATCAGCATCAGCGACACGGTGAAATATGCCGCTGGCGTTCTCGCCAATCCTTACGGCCGCGACACGCGCGTCGACGGTTTCAACGTTCGGGGACTCGACGCGTTGCAGTTCCGCGACGGCATGCGCGACATTTTCTCCTATTACGCCTCGATCACCTCGGACCCGTATAATTTCTCGCGTGTCGAGATCGTCCGCGGGCCGGCGTCGGTGCTGTTCGGCCAGGGGTCGATCGGCGGCCTCGTCAATCTGGTCAGCAAGACGCCGGACTTCGTCACGCGCGGTGAAGTCAATCTCGTCTATGGCAGCTATGACCGCAAGGAAGTGCTGGGTGACGTCAATCTTGCGCTCGCCGACAATCTCGCCGTCCGCTTCGTCGGCCGCGCGCGCGACGCCGACACCTTCATCGACCATGTCCCCGACGACCGCGTGATGTTCGCGCCCTCGATCCGCTGGCAGCCGACCCCTGACACCGACGTCATTCTCACCGGCCTCTATCAGGAGGACGACACCGGCTCGACCTCGCAATTCCTGCCGATCGTCGGCACCTTCCGGCCCAACAAAGTCGCGGGCGCGCAGCTCGATCGCTATACCTTCGTCGGCAAGGCCGGCTGGGACCGCTATAACGGCCGCTCGCTCCAGGGCGGCGGATCGATCACCCACCGCTTCTCGGACAATGTGAAGCTCAGCCTCAAGGCGCGCTACATCGACAGCGACCTCGAATATAACACTCATTATGCCGACAGCTACACCAACCCGCAGGACCCTTTCTCGGTCTATGGCACCAACGGGCGTACAATCGCCCTGATCGCCGACGCCAGCGACGCGCGGATGAACGTCTTTTCGACCGACAATAATCTCCAGTTCGATTTCGCCACCGGCGCCAATATCGAACACAAGCTGCTCGTCGGTATCGACTACAGCTGGAACAAGGTGGGCAAGCGTTACGCCGGGGGGCGCGAGATCGTCGACCTCTACGACATCGATTATGACGCGCTGCTAACCTATGATCCGAGCGGCGACTTCACGAAGGAAAGCCAGAAGCAACTGGGCATATACGTCCAGGACCAGATCCGCTTCTTCGACCGCGTCTCGGTCGTGCTGGGCGCGCGCCGCGACCGCGTCACCGGCTCGTCGGGGCAGAAGGATAATGCCACGACCTTCCGCGCCGGGATCATCGGCGAGATCGGCGCGGGTTTCTCACCCTTCTTCAGCTATACAGAGAGCTTCCTGCCGGTCGCCGGCCGCATCGACAATGGCGACGGCACCTTCGGCGATCCTTATCGTCCGCAGACCGGCACTCAATATGAAGCGGGGGTGAAGTGGCAGCCGACACCTAACACGCTCGTCACCGCGACCGCCTTCAAGATCAAGGAACGCAACCGCGTCCTCTATCTCGCCGCCGGCGGTACGACCCAGTCGGGTGAGCTCAACACAAAGGGTTTCGAGATCGAGGCCAGTCACACGCTACCGGGCAATTTCGAACTGCTCGCCAATTACGGCTATTCGAAGCTCAAGTCCGAAACCAACACCAGCCTCGACTATATGCCGCGCCACACCGCGTCGCTGTGGTCGACCAAGACCTTCGGCCTTGCGGACGAAGCGCAGCTGCGGCTCGGCGGCGGCGTCGTCTACAGCGGCAAGAGCGTGTCGACGAGCGACATCTGGTCGATCGTCACACCGTCGCGCACGACGGTCGATGCGCTGGCCGAGATCAGCTGGAACAATTGGCGCGTCGCGGTCAACGCCACGAACATGCTGGGCAATAAATATTACGCCTCCTGCCTCGCGCGCGGGGACTGCTTCGTCGGCGCGCCGCGCAACGTGATGGGTACGCTCGGTTATCGCTTCTAGTGCGCTATTGCGAGTTAGTCGCAATCTTGCGATAGGGTCATCATGAGCAGGGCGGTCGAAATTTTACGCGGCGCAATATGGCGCGATGTCGCTGCGCGCGCGCTGGCCGCGGTGCCGCTAAACTATGCCGTGACCAGCGCGCTGACGATGCTGATCGCGCGGCTTTTGCCCGGCGGTGCCCAGCAGGCGTCGGTCGGCGCGACGCTTCTGTCCTTCCTCATCTTCGCGGGCGTTGCGATGGCCGCGTTCGCCGTGCGCTCGGTGTCGTGGCTGTGGGCGGGGCTGATCGCGACGGGGGTGGCCGCGGGGCTCGCCGACTGGTGCTTCATCGCCTGGGGAGGCCGGCTGTGAAGAACGGCTTCCGGCAATCGATGGCGTGGCTTCACACCTGGACCGGCCTGCTGTTGGGCTGGCTGCTTTTCGCGATCTTCGTCACCGGCACGTCTTCTTATTTCCAGGAAGAGATTACCGCCTGGATGACGCCCGAGGTTCGCAGCGTTCCGGCGGACGGCCCGAAAAGCTTTGCGGCGGCGACGCGCTGGCTTGAGCGGGAAGCACCGGGCGCCAGCGAATGGTCGGTCTATTCGGCCGGCAAGCGCGCGGCGGGCCTTCAGCTTTATTGGGTCAACGGTCCCGATGCGCCCGCAGACGCACCGACCGATGCACGCCTTGACGGGGGGGGTCGCAAGGCAGAGGCACGCGAAACGCGGGGCGGCGAGTTCCTCTACCGCTTCCACTACGACCTCCATTATATCAACTGGTACTGGGCGCGCTGGATCGTCGGGATCGCCGCGATGGCGATGCTCGTTGCGATTTTTTCGGGCATCGTCACGCACAAGAAGATCATCGCCGACTTCTTCCTGCTTCGCCTCGGCAAAGGCCAGCGGAGCTGGCTTGATGCGCATAATGTGTCGAGCGTGCTGTTCCTGCCCTTCATCCTGATGATCACCTATACCGGGCTGGTGAGCCTTGCGACGCATTATATGCCTTGGGGTATCGCCGCGAATTATGCCGACCAGCAAAAATTCTTCGACACGACCTTCCCCTGGCCGACGCCGGCCGAAAAGGTGGGACCGGCGCCGCTGACCGCCGTGGCGCCGCTGGTCGAGCGCGCCGAGCGCACATGGGGCGCCGGCGCCGGAAGCGTCCGTATTCTTAACCCGGGCGACCGGACGGCGCAGGTCATCGTATCGACCGCGCCCGACGCCGGCATGTCGGTCCGGCCGCGGTCGCTGACGTTCGACGGCGTGACCGGTAAGCTGATTTCGGCGCACAATCCGTCGGGCGCCTCGACGGCGACCGAAGGCACGATGATCGGCCTGCACGCGGGCCGCTTCGCCAGCGGCGTGCTGCGCACCCTCTATTTCCTCTCGGGCCTCGCCGGCTGCATCATGGTTGCCTCCGGCCTGATCCTGTGGACGGTGAAGCGCCGCGCCAAGCTGGCCGATCCCGACCGGCCGCATTTCGGGTTTCGCCTCGTCGAGAAGCTGAACGTCGGCGCGATTGCAGGGCTGCCCTTCGCAATAGCCGCCTACTTCCTCGCCAACCGCCTTTTGCCCGTGGGCGGGGCAGGGCGAAGCGACCGCGAGATCGCGGCCTTTTTCATTGCGTGGGGCGCCGTGTTCGTCTGGGCGACGGCGCGCCCCTCAGCGCGGGCCTGGGTCGAGGCTCTTGCCGCGGTGGCTGTGTCCTTTGCGCTCGTCCCGGTGATCAATGCGCTGACGACCGACCGCTCGCTGGTTGCCAGCCTGATCGCCGACGATTGGGTCTTTGCGGGCTTCGACGCGACGATGTTGCTTATCGCCGCCGGTTTCGGATGGGCCGCTTCGAAGGTGCTGCGTCGCTCGGCGGGCCCAAGGACGGCGAGAGGCAAGCGGCCGGCCAGATCGCCTTCGGTCGAGGTCGCATGATCCATTTCCTGCTTCTGCTGCTCGCGACCGCGGGCTTCGGCCTGCTGTGCCTGTCGCGCGAACGACACCAACGCGACCTGATCGGCCGCAAGCTTCCGATGCGAACGGGATATTATGCGCGGTGGAGCGGGATCGCGATCCTTGCCATTGCCTTCGTGCTTGCGGGCAGCCGCCTGGGGTGGGGCGTCGGTACGCTCGAGTGGCTGGGTCTGGCGAGCGTGGGAGCCGTCCTGACGATGGCGATGCTTTCGCGCCGATCGGGGCGCATTTCGTAGCCGCGCTGACAAGGCTGCCATCGCGGTCGGAATCCCGTGAGCAGGATTGGCAAAAAAGGAGGGCCCCGAGGGACCCTCCTTTGTTTTCAGTCGCTCCACATCACTTCATCTTGAAGCGGACCCCTACGCGGAAGGTGCGGCCCAGCAGGTCCGAAAACGTGCTGTTCGCTGCAAGGCCGGTTTCAGGCAAAAGCAACGGATCGGCGTCGAACAAATTGGTCACGTTGAAGAAAAATTCGCTTTCCGAGGCGTTCCCCACGCTGACCTTTTGCGTCAGGTTGAGGTCGATGTAGAATGTCCCCTTGACGTGATTATTGTCATAGGTCGGGAACTGGCTGCTCGAAGTCGGGCATCCCGATGTACATTCTATGGCATTAGCCAGATATTTGCCCGAACTGACGCCGCGGCCTGTGACCGTACCGGAGAAGGTCGGGGTCGAATAGTTGAGGTTGGCGCGGAATATCCACTTGGGGGTGCTAGCCTGACCGCCATTTGCCCCGACCGTGTTCACGGGGGTCGTTCCGGCGATGCCGGTGTCCGAAAGATTTTCGATATAGCGCGTCGCGGTTCCCTTCAGGGTGATGGCGCTATTTTCCCCGACCGGCAGACGATAAGCCGCGTCGAAGTCGATACCGCGCACCAGCCGGCTCACATAGTTGAACGGCTGGGTGCGGATCAGCAGATAAGGCGTGGTCGGCGTCGAACGGGTCGGGTCGGTGGTGATCGCGTCGCAGAATGTCTGCACCCCTTCGTCGCACCGGTTGACGACTTCCTGCGCACTGATCGTGTCGATCGCATCTTCGAGGTCGATGCGGAAATAATCGACCGATGCGCTGAAGCCCGGCAGGAAGCGCGGCGTGATCACGCCGCCGATGTTCCACGAATCCGCCTTTTCGGGCTGGAGCGCCGGGTTGCCCGTCGTCAGGCCGGAATAGGGAAAGAATTGCGGCCCATTGGCCGGATTGTTGGCGTCGAAGTTCGGGTTGCGGACCGAATCGCTGTTCGCGGTGCCCGCCTGAAACTGCTCGTTCAGGTTGGGTGCGCGAATGTCGCGCGACCGTGTCACGCGGAACCGGATATCCTCGATCGGTGCCCAGGTCGCGCCAAGCTTCCACGTGGTGACATAGCCCGAGGTCGAATAATCGGTCGCGCGCACCGCGCCGTTGAATTCCAGGCCAAAGCCAAGCGGAACCACGGTCTCGAGATAAGCTTCCTTCACATTATAGCTGCCCTTGAACGGCAGATAGTTGCCGACCGACCAGGCATTCCGGAATCCGGGCCGCCCGTTGGAGTCCACCGTCGCGATCGGCTGGAACTCGGTCGGCACGCTGCCGCGGATCTTTTCTTCACGATATTCGCCGCCGATCGCGACGCTGACGTCGCCCGCCCAGGTAGCGAACGGCGTCAGCGACAGGTTGGCGCCGGCGACATATTGTTCGAGCACCTGTTTGCGGTACGGATCGCCGAGCACATAATCGATCGCCGCCGGATCGGCGACGCCAATGCCTAGGCGGTTCAGCGGCACGCAGCCGGCATCATTGTTTGTGGTGTCGGCATCGACGTTGATCAGGCACTGGATCGAACCGTCGGGCGCAAAGGCTGCGTTCGATGCGTTCGCCATGCGCGTGACATGCATGATGTTGCGCAGCTGTTCGCGCACATCCGACCGGCCATATTGGCCAAAGATGTCCCAGCGCGCCGATTTGCCAAAGGCGTCGAACTGACCCTCGGCGCCGATGACATAGCGCTGGACCTTGCGTTTGTTGTTGATGCCGCGGAAGGGCAGGTCGGCCGCCGTGGTCGTGATGCTGACGCTGGTGACACCGGCGAGCCGGTCGGCGCCTAACGTTTGCAGGGCAAAGGCGTTACAGGTGGTGGGTACCGGAATCGTCGTACAGCCAGTTGTGTTCAGCACCGCCGAACCGAGGTTGGGCCCCGCGTTGAAGAAGACTTCCTGCTTGTTGAATGACCCTTCGGCGAACAGCGTGACATTGTCCGAGACGTCGAAGCTGGTGCGGCCATAGACGCCCCAGCGATCGTCCTTCGGCGCGAGGCCGATGCGGCGGCCCGAATCGTTGAGACGCCAGTCGCCGCCAACCGTCCGCGTGACCGCGGAGCCAGTGCCGGGGCCGGTGGGGTTGAGCGTCGGCGAGTTGAACGACCCATATTGGAACGGAATGACCTGGCCGTTCTGGCCGAAATACAGGCCGCGCAAACTATTGGCAGAGGTCCCGGTCGAAGCGGTGATGAAGCCGCCCGGCGCCTGATTGGTCTGTCCGGCATTCTCGCGGAAGGTGATGAAGGCCGGCTGGCCGTTCGTCGCGGTATAGGCGGGGTTGGCAAAGGCCAGATAGCCCTTGTGGTTCCACGGCCGATCGTTCGGATCGATTTCGTAAATGCCGTCCTGATGCGCGATTTCGGCGTTGAAGATGGCGTGACCGCGGCCGTCGGCGAACGACATGCCGCCCGCGATGCTGCCCGAATAGTTGAAGCCGTCGCCCTTGTCGGTGAGGCCGATGTCGCCGGTGATGCGCAGCCCCTCCATCTTCTTGTTGAGGACGAAGTTGACGACGCCGGTGACCGCGTCCGAACCATAGGCCGACGAGGCGCCGCCGGTAACGACCTCGACGCGCTCGATCAGCGCCTGCGGGATCGTGTTGATGTCGACCCAGCCGAAGATCGTGGAACCGACCGACCGACGACCATCTACCAGGACAAGCACGCGGCTTTCGCCGAGGTTGCGCATGTTGATCGCATTGATACCCGCCGACCCGTTAGAGATGTTCAGGCGCGAGTTGGCGGGCTTTGTCGATCCGGCAAGTTGGGGCAGTTGGTTGACGAAGTCTGCGATGTTGTTCGACGGCGAGGTGTTCTGGATATCCTCCTGCGTCAGGACCACCACTGGGGTAGGCGCCTGAAAGCCGTCGCGTGCTACACGCGAGCCGGTGACGATGATCTGGTCACCCGATGCCGCTTCGACGCTATCAGCGGGGGCGGTCGCCTCCTGCGCCAGTGCCGGCGCGCCATGCACCAGCGCCAGCGCGGTCATCGCCGCGCCGAAGCGGCCTTTGTGGCCCAGCGGCCGACGAATTCGTCCCATATCACGCATCTAACAGTCCCCTTTTTCCGAATGGCCAAGCCGCACGCCGCCGATGCGTGCCCCGGCGTCGATACGCCGGGTTGGCTTGCCGTCTTTGCCCTACCTGCCGTTTGGCGGATGTTTGGCTCCGCCTTTTTATTTTGTGCTATTCGTCCGTCCCGGTCCGGCCGTCGCCATCGCCGAGGGCGTGGGCGGCCAGTTTCGTGACAGCGAAGTTACAGGGTGGTTGCAGGGGGTCAACAGCTTCGCAGCTAACCCGGCGATATGGACATATAGCCCCAGGGAATAGCGTCGCCGGATGCCGGGCTGATCGGATAGCTTGCAGTTATAGGGCGTAGCCCGGTTGCTATGGCCTTGCGGCGCTTTGCTGCGATAGGGTCGCATTTCGTCATTTCATATCTGATTGGGGAGGGCCTGTTGATCCAGCGCCGCGCGTTTCTTTTGGCTTCGGTTGCGCTTGCCGCGATGCCGGGAAGCCTTTTCGCGAAATCCAGGGTCCAGGGCACCGCGCAAACCATCCGCCTTTCGGGCGCGCGGGCGCCGGTCGAGGTGGTCGAGGACGAGCTCGGCGTGCCGCACGTCCGCGCCGCCTCGCTGCACGACGCTTTCTTTGGGCAGGGCTATCTGGTCGCGCGCGACCGTCTGTTCCAGATCGACATCGACCACCGCCGCGATATGGGGCGACTGGCCGAAGCATTCGGGCCGCAGTTCGTCGCCGCCGACCGGGCGGCGCGGCTCTTCCACTATCGCGGCGACGTCGCCGCCGAACTCGCGGCGCTGCCCGCCGACGTGCTGGAATGTGCACAGGGCTATGTCGCCGGGGTCAACGCCCGGATCGATGAACTCGCGGCCGACCCGTCGGCATTGCCGCTCGAATATGGCATATTGGGGATCAGCCCGCTGCGCTGGGAGGTCACCGATCTGGTGCGGGGACGCGGCATTGGCATGGGCGACGCCGATGACGAGGTGCGCCGCGCGCAGCTTCAGGCGCGCGGGTTGCTCGATGCCGACCAGCTGATGATCCCGCTGCGCCCCGCCTGGTCCTTTACCGTCCCTGATGGGCTCGATTGCGCGGCGGTCAGCGACGCCGATCTTGGCGTCCTCGATCCGTCGAACCGGCCGATCGATTTCGACGCGGTTCAGGAGGCGCGGCTCGACCCCGAAGCGCGCTGGACCGACCGCTTCGCGCTGGGCAGCAACGCATGGACGATCGCGCCGTCGCGGAGCGCAACGGGCCGGCCGATCCTGGCCAACGACCCGCATCTCGGCATCGGCCGCGCCAGTCCGCGGCATATGTGCCACCTGTCGGCGCCGGGGCTCGACGTCATCGGCGCGGGCGCGCCGGGGCTGCCCGGCATCATGCAGGGGCACACCGACCGCTTCGCCTTCGGCCGCACCAATTTCCACATCGACCAGACCGACCTGTTCATCCTGCGCACCAAAGAAGGCGATCCCGGCCGTTATTGGCACAAGGGCGAGTGGAAGGCGTTCGAAACCTTCGAGGACGAGATCCCGGTCAAGGGTGCGCCGAGCGAGCGTGTGACGTTGCGCTATGCCGCGGGCCGCCCGATCGTGTCCGAGGACGCCGCGCGCAGCCGCGCCGTCGCCTTCGCCACGGTCAGCATGCTGCCGGGCGCCAACATGCGTTTTGCGATCATCGCGATCAACCTGTCAAAGGATTGGGCGTCGCTGCGCCAAGCGTTCAAGCTGCATGTGTCGCCGACCAATCTCCATTACGCCGATATCGACGGCAACACCGGCTGGCAGACGATCGGTTTCACGCCGCGCCGGCCGAAGCATGACGGGCTGTTTCCGGCGCCCGGCGACGGCGATTTCGACTGGACGGGCATCTTGCCGGTCGAGGATATGCCCCACGTCTATAACCCGCGCGAAGGCTGGTTCGCCTCGGCCAACCAGATGAACCTGCCGGCGGACTATCCCTATCGCGAGCGGATCATCAGTTTCAGCTGGAGCGATCCGTTCCGCTACAACCGCATCGCCGAGGTGCTGCGCGCGCAGCCGAAGCACCGGATCGCGGACAGCATCGCGCTCCAGCACGATGTTCAGTCGCTTCCGGCGCGTGCGCTGTTGAAGCTGCTTCCTGCCAATCCGACGGCCGAGGCTGCGCCCGCAGTCGCGCTGCTCCGGCGCTGGGATTGCGGGATCGAGGCCGATAGTGCCGCAGCATTGCTTTATGAAATGGTGATGCCGGCGCTATCGACGGACTTTTACGACCGGATCGTGCCCGCGGCGGCGCGCGATCTGATCGCGTCGGTCAATCTGTCGGAAATGCTGCGCATCCTTGCGTCGCCCGACAAGCGCCTGGGCGACGATCCTGCCGCGGCGCGCGATGCGATTATCGACCGCGCGCTGGCGGCGGGATGGAAAAAGGCGGTCGAACTCGGCGGCCCCGACCCGGCGCGCTGGAAATGGGGCGACCTGCACCGCGTGACGATCGCGCATTCGCTGGCGTCGAACCCGGCGATCGCCGCCGCTTTTCCCCGGATCGAGGGCGGCCGCTCGGGCGGCGACGGGACGACGCCGATGGCGCGCGGCTTCAACCCCAAGCGCGGTTTCAACGTGTCGCACGGCGCGAGCTATTTGTTCGTCGCCGACGTCGGCGCGTGGGACAATAGCCGCTTCCTGCTGTTGCCCGGCCAGTCGGCCGACCCCCGCTCGCCGCGTTACCGCGACTTTTATCCGCTCTGGCTGGCGGGCGCGATGCAGCCCCTG
The DNA here is from genome assembly GCF_000803645.1 of Sphingopyxis fribergensis. NCBI lineage: Bacteria > Pseudomonadati > Pseudomonadota > Alphaproteobacteria > Sphingomonadales > Sphingopyxidaceae > Sphingopyxis > Sphingopyxis fribergensis. The sequence goes on from NZ_CP009122.1 coordinate 795,416, forward strand.
TGGTTCAGTCAGGCGGCGGTCGACCGGCATGCGGAAAGCCGACTGGTGCTGACGCCCGCGGCTGGATGACCTAAGCTACCATCCGATCCGTTTGCATCGAGCGAAGTCGAGATGCCCCTCGGCCTTACGCTGTTCGGACTGGTGTCTCGACTTCGCTCGACACGAACAGATACGTCGCGGCCTAAAGCGCTTCGGCGATGGCGACGAGCGCGCGGTCGACCGCGGCAGTGGCCTGACTGTCGGTGCCGTCGGGCATATCGTTGGCCAGCGCCGAGAAGATCAGCGTCCGTCCGCTGCGCGTCGTCAGATAACCCGACAGCGCGCGTGAAGCGTTGAGCGACCCGGTCTTGGCGAAGAGCTTGCCCTCGAGCAGCGTGCCCTTGAAGCGGCTCGCCAATGTGCCGTCGCGCCCAGCGATCGGCAGCGTTTCGCGCCACGCCATGCTCCACGGCTGGCGCGCGATCCAGCTGAGCAGGCCCACGGCGGCGCGCGGGCTGATGCGGTTATAGCTCGACATGCCCGACCCGTCGGCAAAGTGATAGCCGGTCGCGGGCAGCCCCGCCTGTGCCATGACCTTGTACATCACCGCCTGCCCATCGGCGATCGAGCCGCTGCCCGCCTGACGCGCGACGCGGCGCAGCATCAGTTCGGTGTGGAGATTCTGGCTCTCCTTGTTGATCCGCACCATATTTGTCGCAAGCGACGGCGCGGGCAATTCGGCGAGCATGACGGGCTCGGTCGGCAGGATCGCGGCCGCACCCTTGCGCTTGGCGGGATCGTCGGCGGCGGTCAGCGGCCGGTGGCGGACCGCGATGGTGCCGTCGACGCGCACCCCGCGTGCGCGCAGCAACTCGCCAAGGCGCCACGCGGCATAATGCGCGGGATCGTCGATGCCATAACGCAGCGTCAGCGGCGCGGCGTCGGCGCCGACCGTGCCGGTCAGGCGCAGAACGCGGCTGTTCGGCATCCGGAACGCCTCGATCGCCTCGTCCTTGCCGGCGACGGTCGTGACGTGATTTTCGATGGTATAATAGCCGGGCGCCTCGACGCCCGGCGCGGCGCCGACCGCGCCCGGTGCCAGCTTTACCACCAGCTCATTGTCATCAAGCGTCAGCGCCGACGTGCCGGTGCCGTAACGCGACTGGATATTGTTCCAGCTCATCCCCGGACCCCAGCGTTCGTCGGGGAACCAGCTGTCGTCGCCGACGACGTTGCGGACGTGGCGCGTTTTCGCCGCAACCGCGTCGGCGAGCGTTTGCAAGCAAACGTTCTTGCAATCGGCGGCGCTCGACAGCAGCGCGTCGCCGCGGCCGTGCAGCACCACATCGACCGCGCCGTCAGCGTCCGTTTCGAGCCGTACGCCGGTGCCTTTTGCGGTCCGCTGGAGCAAAGGCAGTTCGGCATAGGCGATGGCGGTGGTGAACATCTTGGTGTTCGATGCCGGGATGAAGCGTTGGTCGGGGGCGATCGATACCAGCACTTCGCCGTCGAGCGTCGTGACGAGCATGCCGAAGCGCGAACCCGCAGGCCCTTCGGCCAGTTTCTGTTCGACCGTCGCCCGCAGCGAGGCGGGCGCGGGGCTCGTCTGCGCGTTCGCCGCGGTCAGCGACAGGGATAGCGCAAGCGCGGAGGCGAGGGCGAAGCGTCCAATCGAAGTCGTCATATTATATCCGTTCGTCCCATGCAGTGATGACCTGGTCGCCCACCGCGGGCCGCAGGGTCGCGATGCCGCTGTCGGCGTGGCGGGTCGGATGGACCCGGTTGGTGAGCAGTGTCCATGCAAGACCGCGCTCGAAATCGATCCAGAGGCCAGTGCCAGTGAAGCCGGTATGCCCGATGGTGTCGGCCGAACAGGCGTCGCCGCCATGCCAGCCGGCAAAGGCGCGCTCCCACCCCGCCGTGCGGTGGCGTTCGTCTGCGGTGCGCACCTCGGCCAGCATCGCGGGCGACAGCATCGACCCGTCGAGCATCGCGCGCGCAAAGCCCAGCACGCCGTCGACGGTGCCGAACAGCCCCGCATGGCCCGGTGCGCCGCCGAGCGCGAAGGCATTTTCGTCGTGCACCTCGCCCCGCATTACGCGCCCGCGCCAGCGGCAATCCTCGGTCGCGACCGCCGGGCCGGGCGGCGGGCCAAAGCCGAGGGCCGCGCCGAGCGGCCAGTCCGACAGCGGCGCGCCAGTCAGGCGCTCGATCGCGATGCCGAGCAGGATGAAATTAATGTCCGAATAAACGGGTGGCCCCTGCCGCCATTCGCGTTGCAGGACAAAGGCCCGCAGCCGCGCCGGATCGTCGCCATAGGTATAGATGGGTTCGACCGCGGGCAGGAAGCTGCGGTGCATCAGGCAGTCGCGGAAGGTCAGCCCGCGTTCGGCGGCATTCGCGACATCATATTGGCGGAGGTCGGGGATCGCGTCGGTCAGCGGCCGGTCGAGGTCGAGCCGCCCCGCTTCGGCAAGCGTCAGGATCATTGTGGTGGTCGCGATCACCTTGCTCAGCGAGGCGAGGTCGAACCAGTGGTCGCGCGTCAGGGGCTCGCGTTCGGGGACGAGCGCGGCCATTCCGGCGAAGCGCACCGCGCTCGCGCCATCGGCGCTCACCACGCCGAGCGTGGCGCCGGGGATGCGGCCGCTCTGGGCCGCTTCCAGCGCGGGCGCGAAACCTCGCTCGCAGACCGACTCGATCGTCATGGCGCCGCGCGTGCCCGGACGCGCACAATGATGGGCAGCAGGAAGATCGCGGCAAAGCTCAGTGCGCCTGAGAGCAGGAAGAAGCCGTCATAGCCGATCTCGGTCTGCATCGAGCCTGATGCGCCCGCGAGCAGGCGCGGCAGCAGGAAGGCGAAGCCCGACAGCAGCGCATATTGGGCACCGGGATATTTCGGGCTCACCAGCATCGAAAGATAGACGACGAAGACCGCGCCGGCATAGCCATTGCCGAACTGGTCGACCGCCACCGAGGTATAGAGGACAAAGGCCGAGGGCGCGCTGTGCCACAACCAGACATAGATCCAGTTGCCCGCCGCCGCCGTCACCGCGCCGATCCCGAGCGTCCAGCCGAGCGACATCCGCGTCGACAAAAAGCCGCCGAGCGCGACACCGAGCATGCTCGCGGATAGCGCGACGACGCCGTCGGCGACGCCGATCTGGTGCAGGCTGTAGCCCCTGTCGTTCCACAGCGGGTGCGACAGCGTCAGCGTGAGCACATCGCCCATGCGATAGAGCGAGACGAAGGCGAGCACCGCGAGCACTGGCGTGCCGTAGCGCCAGAACAGCTCGACATAGGGTGCGGCGAAGGTCGACATGTTCGAAAGCGCATCGGCGGGCAGGCGGCGGATGCGCGGCAGCGCGAGCGCCAGCGCCACGAAGGGGAGAAGCGCAATGGCGAGGACGATCGGGGTGACATTGGTCTTCGCCGACAGGCCCGCGCCTTGTGCGGCTGAAAGCAGCGCCCAGCCGAGCAGCGCGGTGACGAGCGCGGCGGCGAATATGACCAACAGGCTGGTGATGATTCCCGTGACCAATGCCTGCGTCCGGCCCGCGCTGGCTTCGCGTTCGGGGCGCATCGCCGCGAGGATGGGGAAGGGCAGGAAGGCGGCGAGGGCGATGACCAGATAAGCCCAGGTCCAGTCGGCCCAAGCTGCGACGAGGATCGCGCCGCTGCCCGCCGCGACCATCGCGCTGCGATAGCCCCACAGATTCGCCGCGACGATCGGAGCCTGTTCGGCCTGCGTCGGCGCGAGTTCGATGCGCCAGCCGTCGGCGGCGACCTCGAGCGTCGTTGTCCAGAAGGCGAGCAGGACCGCGAACAAGGCGGTGAGCGGCAGGCTCTTGTCGCTCGACGTAAAGGCCATCGCGATCATCGAGAGGAAGATACCGAGCTGCGACAGCATGATCCACCCGCGCCTTCTTCCCCAGAAACGCGCGAAGCCCGGCACATCGTAACGTTCGATCAGCGGCGCCCAAGCGAATTTGAACGTCGGCAGCAACGCGATCCACGCGAAGAAGCCGATGATCACGATGTCGACGCCGTGCCGCGACAGGCGCAGCGTCAGCACCGCGTTGAACATGTAAAAGGGCAATCCGGCGGAAAAGCCAAGCAGCAGGTAAAGACCGAAAAGACGTCGTGCCGATGGCTTGGCGGGCAGGTCGCCCGCCAAGACCCCCGCTACGGCCTCGGCGGCCACCGCGGTCACGCCTTTTTCTCCGGCTCGATCTTGTCCTCTGGCTCGACGGCATTTTCCCAGCGCGCGACGACGCTCGTGACCGTCAGGTTTGCACTCGCGCTCGCCACCGTGCGCGTCATGTCGAGCAATCGGTCGAAGGGTAGGACGAAGCCGACGACGAGCGCAGTCTGCTCGGGCGAAACGCCGACCGCGGAAAGCACCGCGGCGAGCATGAACAGCGACGCCGACGGGATCGGCGCGGTGCCGAAGGCAGCGAGTGCGCCGGTGAGCAGGACGATAGCCAGCATCGGCAGGTCGGGTTCGACCCCGACCGCCTGCAACGCGAAAATGCTGAGCAGGCCGACATACATCGCAGTGCCGTCCTTGCCGATGCTCGCGCCGATCGGCAGCACGGTCTTGGCGACACCGGGCGCGATGCGCAGCTCTTCAAGCGCGATGCGCAGCGCGACGGGCAGGGTGGCGGCGGACGATGCGGTCGAAAAGGCGACCGCCAGCGCATCGATAATCGTGCGATAGAAGCGCAGGACCGGCCGCCGCGCGACAAAGGCGATAAGCGGCACATGGACGAGCAATATCTGCAGGATCACCCCCGCCACAACGCCGACCGCCAGCCAGCCGATGTTGGCGAACACCGCGACGCCATTGTCGGCGACCGCCTTGGCGATCAGCGCCAGCACGCCGAAGGGGGTGATTTCCATGACGATCCGCACGAGCTGGAACAGCACCTGTCCCGCGGATTGCAGCAGATTTGCCATCGGCTGTCCCTGCTCGCCGGCAAGGATTACGCCGAAACCGAAGAGGATGGAGAAGAAGATGATCGCGAGCATGTCGCCCGCGACAAGCGCCTCGACGATATTGACGGGGACGATGCCGACCAGCTGGTCGTGCAGCGATTTGGGTTCGCCCAGCGCATGCGGGACCGCGCTGCCGAGCGCGGCGCCCTGTCCGGGTTCGAGCAGCAGGCCGACGATCATGCCGATCGACACCGCGCAGAATGTGGTCGCCGCGAACAGGCCGACCGTGCGCGCGCCGACCGACCCCAGCTTGCGCGGATCGGCGAGCGCGGTGACCCCCGACGCGATGCTGATAAAGACGATCGGCACGACGAGCATCCGGATGAGGCGGACGAACAATTCGCCAATGAAGGCAATCGCTCCGGTCGCGGCAGGCCACAGCAGTCCCAGCAGCACGCCGACGACCATCGCGCCCAATACGCGTTGCCACAGCGGCACTGCGAACCAGCCGCGAAGAAACCCTGTCATCCGTCCCCCTGTTTTGATCGTATCAAATCCCGCCCCAGAAACCGGGCTGCGGCGGCGACATGATGCCGTGCGCCGCGCTGACCCCGCCCGCGCGATCCTCTGCAAGCCAGAGCGGTCCGTCAAGGTCGACGAAGCCGCTATTCGCCGCGATGGCCCATGCCGGGGCGATCGACAGCGACGAACAGATCATGCAGCCGGTCATCACGCCGAGCCCGCGACTTCGCGCCGCCTCTGCCAGATCGAGCGCGGCGGTCAGTCCGCCCGCCTTGTCGAGCTTGATGTTCACAACGCCATAGCCATCGGGCAGGCGGTCGAGATCGGCCGCGACATGCACCGCCTCATCCGCGGCAATCGGGATAGCCGAACGGAAACCAGCAAGGTCGCCATCGGCGTCGGCGGGCAACGGCTGTTCGAGCAGGTCGATGCACAAATCGGTCATCAGACCCTGCAAGTCGCGGACCTCTTCGATCGTCCAGCTTTCATTGGGGTCGACGATCATCTTGGGTTCCGGCGCCGCGGCGCGGACGGCGTTGAGCTGGGCGGCTGGGTCGCTGCGGTCGACCTTGATCTTCAGCAGCGGCGCGTCGGCAAGCGCCGCAGCGGCCATCGCCATGCGGTCAGGCGTATCGAGGCTGACGGTCATCGCGGTGACGATCGGCCGCAGCGGCTGTTCGAGGCCGAAGGCCGCCGCAAAATTGGTGCCCGCGCGCCGCAGCTCGAGATCCCACAGGGCGCAGTCTACAGCATTGCGCGCTGCGCCCGCCGGCATCAGTTCCAGCAGTTCCCGCCACGTCGCCCCTTGCTCGATGGCCCGGCGTGCCGCTTCGATCGCGAGGATCGTGCTTTCGGCATTCTCCCCATAGCGGGGGTAAGGGACGCATTCGCCGCGCCCCACCACCCCGTCCTCTGCGATGGCGACGGTTACCACCTGCGCGGCGGTCTTGATCCCGCGCGATATGCGAAACGGCGTGTGCAGCGGCAAAATCTCGCCGGCGACGGTCAGCGTGCGGGGCATCGCCGGTCGTCAGGCGATTGCGGCGAGCAGGGGCGTATCGAGCAGCCGGTCGAGGATCGTCTCGACCCCAAAGCGATAGGGGTCGCTGGTCGGCAGTCCGAATTCGGCCTCAATGCTGGCGCAGAGCGCGCGCGCTTCATCCTCTGCCATCGTCGAGGTGTTGAGCGCGATGCCCACGACCCGCACATCGGCGTTGGTCAGCCGCGCGACGCGCAGATTGGCGTCCAGCGTTTCGGCGATGCCGGGCAGCGGATAATGCGGCAGGCCGCGCATATGCGGACGCACCGGGTCGTGGCAGAGCACGAGCGCATCGGGCTGCGCGCCGTGCAGCAGCCCCGTCGACACGCCCGCGAAGGAGGGGTGATAAAGCGAGCCTTGGCCTTCGATCAGGTCCCAGCCATCGTCGCTGCGCGCGGGCGAAACCTGTTCGATCGCGCCCGAGATGAAGTCGGCGACCACGGCGTCGAGCGGGACACCGTCGCCCGCGATCAAGATGCCCGTCTGTCCGGTGGCGCGGAAATCGGCGGCCAGCCCACGCTTCTCGAGCGCGCTGGCGAGGCACAGCGTCGTGTACATCTTGCCGACCGAGCAATCGGTGCCGACGGTCAGCAGCCTTTTGCCCGCACGCTTCTTGCCATTACCGATCGGAATGTCGGGGCGCGGGTCGCGCACGTCATGCAGCTTGCGGCCGAGCCGCGCGGCGGCTTCGACCAGACGCGGTTCGGCGTTCAGCCGGTGGTGTAGTCCGGATGCAATGTCGAGACCCGCCGCCATCGCGGCGAGCGCGTCGACGATCAAATCCTCGCCCAGCTTGCCGCCTGCATTGGCGATACCCAGCACCAATGTCCGCGCCCCGGCGGCATGCGCAGCGGCAAAATCCATGCGCGGCAGGTTCAGTGTCAGCGGGCAATTATCGTGGCGATATTCGCCGATGCTGATGTCGGGACGGAACACGGCGAGCCCGCGCGAGGTCTTGATGTCGGCGGGGTCGCTGCTGTGACCGAGGTAGAGAAGATAGGGCGTTTCGATCATGGATGCGGGAAACCTGTGAAAGGATGAGAGGCCGATATTATCGCTACCCGCCCCAACGCCCCAATATCTAGCGCCTCCTATCCTATAGCTTGATGCTATAGATCCTCGATCACCGCCGCGAGCACGGCAAGGAATTCCGACGCGGTTCGCGATGGCGGGCGGTTCTGCAGATAGACCGCGTTGATGTCGAAGGTGATGGCGGGCTGGAGCGGCCGGCTCGCGAGGCCGGGGGGCAGCGCGGCGTGCGCGGTGAAATTGTCGACGATCGCCATGCCGACGCCTGCGCCCACCAGCGCCGCCGCGACATAATAGGTGCGCGCCGACACCACCTCGTCGAGCTCGACCTCGAGCCGGCTAAGCTCGCTCGACAGCATCCGCCCGATCGGGCCGCCCTGAACCGGGCTGATGAATTTTTGCCCGCGCAACTCGTCTAGGTGCAGGCGCGGCGGCGCGCGGGGCATGTCCTCTTCGCGATAGATGACCACCAGCTCGCCTTCGCCGATCACCTGATGTGCGACGGGCGCCGACAGCGGCACTTCGAAACTGATCGCGATGTCGGTTTCATGCTCGTAAAGTTTGCGCACCATTTCGTCGTGATGCAGCGTCTGGAGATCGAACATGATGTCCGCATGATCACCCATGAAGCGCGACACCGCCTCGGGGATCGCACCAAGGCCCAGCGACGGCAGCGCCGAAATGCGGAGCAGCCCGCCGCGCCCGTGGCGCAAATTCTGGCACGCCTGGCGCAGCGAACGCACCCGGTCCTGAATATCGGACACTTCGGCGAACAATGTGTGGGCGTCCTGCGTCGGGATCAGCCGCCCCTTCGACCGTTCGAACAGGGTCAGGCCGATCGAGCGTTCGGCATGGCGGAGCACCTTGGTCACCGACGGTTGCGACACGTTGAGCGACCGCGCGGCGGCGCTGACGGTGCCGTGCAGGAACACCGCGTGAAATATCTCGATCTGGCGCAGGTTCATCCGGTTACGATCCCAAAGTTACGACCCGGGGTATTAGATTACCGCTTGTTTTGGCCGAATAATGTTAAGGCTGCCATCTCTATGCCATCGGGTTATAGGGGGTGCAACAACGCTGTCTGGACGGCGAACGCCTGTTCGAGACATCCTTGTCGCCGATCAAAGCCCTATGGAAGGATCCCTCCGATGCCTCAGCCGCTTGCCCCGCTTTCGGTTCGTCGGACGATCGGTTCGTTTTCGCTGGCCGCGGCGCTGCTGTGCGTGGCGGGCGCGTCCGCGAAGACGGACGAGGCCGTTGATGTGATCATCCGGGGCGGCACCATCTATGACGGCGGCGAGGGCAAGCCCTTTGTCGGCGATGTTGCGATCCGGGGCGACCGGATCGTCTATGTCGGCAAATCCGGCCGCCATAAGGCGGGCAAGGTCATCGACGCGAAAGGGATGATCGTCGCGCCGGGCTTCATCGATCCGCACACGCATGCCGACAGCTTTATCCGCTCGCCCGACAAGGCGGTGCGCGTCAATGCCGCGTGGCTGCGTCAGGGCGCGACCACGGTGATGATCGGGGTCGACGGGTCGGGCACGCCCGATGTCGCCGAGGATGCCGGCAAGCTGGCGGCGTCGGGGATCGGCACCAATATCGTCCCGTTCGTCGGTTTCGGTCCGGTTCGCCAGCGCGCGCTCGGTCAGGACGCGCGTGCACCGAATGACGCGGAACTCAATGCGATGAAGGGGTTGGTCGCGAAGGGCATGTGCGAAGGTGCGGTGGGCCTGTCCACCGGACTTTTCTATGCGCCGCAAAGTTTTGCCACGACGGGCGAAGTTGTAGCGGTGGCGCGCGAAGCCGCAATCCGCGGCGGCATCTACGACACCCACCAGCGCGACGAATCAAGTTACAGCATCGGCCTGCTCGGGTCGGTGAAGGAAGCGATCGAGATTGGGCGTGAGGCAGGAATGCCGGTCCATTTCGCGCATCTGAAGGCGCTTGGCGTCGATGTCCACGGGCAGGCCGGGGCGGTGATCGCCGCGATCGATGCGGCGCGCAAGGCGGGCGTCGATGTGACCGCCGACCAATATCCCTGGCTGGCGTCGGGGTCGAGCCTCGACGCGTCGCTGCTGCCGCGCTGGGCGGTCGATGGTGGCGGACCGGCGTTGCTCAAACGGCTCGACGATCCCGCCACGCTGGCGCGGATCCGGGCCGAGATGCAGGAAAATCTTCGTCGACGCGGCGGGGCCAGCGCGCTGCTCCTGATCGCGCAGGGCTTTCCCTGGACCGGAAAGACGCTGGCGCAGGTCGCGGACGAGTGGAAGCTGGACAGCCGCGATGCGGCGCTGCGTATCATCAGGAAAAGCATCGAGGAAAAGGATCCGGAACGGGGCGGTGGCACTGCGGTCGCATCGTTCAACATGGCGCAGGCCGACGTCGACCTGCTAATGAAACAGCCGTGGATGGTGACATCGTCGGACGGATCGGACGGCCACCCGCGCATGTTCGCGACCTTCCCCGAAAAATATGTTCGCTATGTTCGCGAGCGGAAGGTCATCGACCTCAGGGCCTTCATCCGCCAGTCGACGGGGCGCACCGCCGACATCTACAAGCTCGACCGGCGCGGCTATCTGCGTCCCGGTTATTTCGCAGATATACTCGTCTTCGACCCCGACCGCTATGCCCCGCGCGCCGATTATGTGCGTCCGCGCGAGCTCAGCGTCGGTGTCCGGAAGCTGTTCGTCAACGGCGTCTTGGCGGTCGACGACGGACGGACGACGGGCGCTGCCGCAGGCCGCACCCTGCTCCGATCCCGCCCGTCTGGCTGCTCGTAACCGGACCCGCCTTTCGACCTGATCGCTGCACCTTTGCGGCGCCCGCCATTGACAGGGCGGCACCGCTCGGCTTTATCTAAAATCGAATTATTAAAGCGCCTATGCTTTATGAATCGAGTCTGTTTGGCGGGGGGCGCCGGGCATTCGGATAAGCTTGAAGGATAATCCAGCGATGACGCTTAACCTTCCGGGCCTTGACCGGCGGCAATCGACGAAAAATGGTCCCGAAGCGCGCGATGCCCGGCTGACGCTCAGTCTTTCGGGCACCAATCTCGAGCGCGCGGGCGATTATAACCAGCGCATCGTGCTGCAGGCCATTCGCCTGACCGAGGAGACGACGCGGAGCGACCTTGCGCGCGTCACCGGGCTGACGCCGCCGACGATCGTCAACATCACCAAGCGGCTGATCGATATGGGTCTCGTCAAGCCGGCGGGGCGGTTGCAGGGCAAGCGCGGCCAACCGGCGATGCGGATCGTGATCAACCCCGACGGCGCCTTTTCGATCGGGCTCAACATCGACCGCGATCATATCACGCTGGTGACGCTCGATCTCGCGGGCAAGATCCGCAGCCGCCACACGCGCGAAATTGCTTTCGCGCTGCCCGGAACGGTGGTCGATCATGTCCGCGACATCCTGCCCGGACTGCTCGAAGAGGGCGGCGTCGACCGGGCGCGCATCCTTGGCGTCGGCGTCGCGTTGCCCGACGATCTCGGGCGAATTTCACTGCCGCATCGGCCGACCGAATATGATGCGTGGGATGACATCGATCTGGGCGCGCTGCTCGGCGAGGTGCTCCCCTGGCCGCTGCATGCCGACAATGACGCCGCATCGGCGGCACTCGGCGAGGTGCATCTGGGCAACGGCATCTTACTCTCCAGCTTTTTCTACCTGTTGATCAGTGCGGGTCTGGGTGGAGGCCTCGTGATCGACCGCAGCTATGTGCGCGGCGCCGATTCGCGCTCGGGCGAGATCTGGGCGATGCCCGATCCCGATCGCGAGGGGGCGAATGTGCAGGACACGGTTTCGCTATCGGCGCTCTACGCGCGGCTGGAAGCGGCGGGGCATCGGGTCGACCGGCCCGAGGCGCTGCTCGACGGATCGGCTGAGAAGCAGGCCGTGGTGGTCAAATGGCTCGACGATGCCGCCGACGTGCTCGTCCAACCGCTGATCGCGGTCAATTGCCTGATCAATCCCTCCGCGATCCTGATCGGCGGGCGGCTGCCGGGCCAGTTGGCGGACGCGCTCGTCGAGCGGCTCAATGGTCGGATGGCGGGGCGCAAGCTTCCGGTGCTGGCACCGGTGCGGCGCGCCGAGGCGGCCGACGATGCGTCGGCAATCGGCGCCGCAATCATCCCGTTCCTCGACCATGTCCTGCCGTCCGAATCGATCCTGATGCAGGCGGGTCGCTGACGCTTCACTCGATCCGCTGTGCCATCTCGTCGAGATCGACGCCGCGCGTTTCGGGGAAGATCGCCGCGACGACGATGAACTGGACGACCATTGCGGCGGCGAAAATCGCGAATGGCGCGCCGGGCGACCACGCCACCAAGATGGGGAAGATACCGGCGATCAGCGCATTCATCAGCCAATGCGTGCTGGCGCCCAGCGCGCTGCCGCGCGCGCGGACCGGTGTTGGGAAGATTTCCGAGATATAGACCCAGATGACCGCGCCCTGGCTCGTCGCGAAAAAGGCGATGAAGCCGATGAGCGCGGGCAGCATCAGGCCGTTGCCGAGCGCGCCGTAGAGGACCCCCGCCGCGGCGGCGAGGCACAAGGTCATGCCCGCGGCGCCCGCCAGCAGCAGCGTCTTGCGCCCGATCCGGTCGATCAGCGCCATGCCGACGAGCGTGAACACCAGATTGGCGATGCCGATCAGCACCGCCTGACGGTCGGGCGACAGCGAGCCGGCGCGGGCGAAGATGTCGTTGAGATAATAGAGCACGGCGTTGATGCCAGCGAGCTGGTTGAACATCGCGACGAGGATCGCCAGCGTCATCGGGCGGCGATGGCGGCGCCATGACAGTTTCTCGCCCGGCGGATCGCGCTCGAGCGCTTGTTCGACACGGCGGAGTTCGGCTTCGGCTGCGCCGGGGGGCGTGCCGATGCGTGCGAGGGCGATGCTCGCTTCGGCCCGGCGGCCCTTTGCGATGAGCCAGCGCGGGCTGTTGGGGATCGCGAACAGCAGGATGAAGAAAAGCAGGGCAGGGGCGGCGGTTATGCCCAGCTTCCACCGCCAGGCGATATCTCCGCCGACCAGCCCCGCGATCGTCGCATTGCTCAGATAGGCGACGAGGATGCCGGTGACGATCATCAGCTGGAACAGGCCGACGAGGAAGCCGCGATGCCTCGGCGGTGCGATCTCGGTGATATAGACGGGGGCGAGCACCGACGAGCCGCCGATTGCGAGTCCGCACAGGAAGCGGAAGAGGAGGAACAGCGGCCAGCTCGGCGCCAGTGCGCAGCCAAGCCCCGCAATAAAGTAAAAGGCGGCGAGCATCCGCAGGCTGTCGCGGCTGCCGAAGCTATCGCCGGGCTTCCCCGCAAACAGCGCGCCGACGAGGGTGCCCCAAAGCGCCGCCGAGACGGTGATGCCGAGCGTTTCGGGAGTCAGCGAGAAGAGGCTGGTGAGGTCGCCGGTGACGCCCGCGATCACCGCGGTGTCGAAACCGAAGAGGAGACCCGCAAGGGCGGCCGTCCCGATCGCAGCGGCCAAGGTGCCGCGACCTCCGATGCGCTGCGATATGTTCGAACCTGAATAGGCGTCGCGGCCCTGCTGCCCTGTCATCCACTCTCTCCAACGGCGAGCGTCAGCGCCCGTCCTGATTGCCCATCAACATGCCACAAAGGCGATTCCGATCAAATAAATTAATTTTCATTATTATCTTGACGGCGAGCGGTCTGCCGGGGCAGTTTTCGTGGACCAGACCCGGAACGGTGGCTGGATAACAGGGAGAGGTTCGTGCCGGCGACATTGGTTGCGACCCATCGCGTGGAAAAGCCCTGGGGGCGCCACCAGCTATGGGGGCCGTTTCGCAACGCGCCCACAGGCAGCGAACCCGTCGGCGAAATCTGGTTTCAGGCGCCCGGCGACAGCACGCCCGATCTGTTGATCAAATATCTCTTCACCAGCGAAAAACTGTCGGTGCAGGTCCATCCTGACGACGAACAGGCGCATGCGCGCGGCCTGCCGCGCGGCAAGGACGAATGCTGGCTGATTCTCGACGCCGAACCCGGTTCGGTCATCGCGCTCGGTACAAAGGCTCCCGTCGACCCAGCGGTATTGCGCGACGCCGCGCTCGACGGCAGCATCGAGCAATTGCTCGACTGGAAGCCAGTCAAGGCGGGCGATTTCTTCTACGTCCCGTCGGGCACGGTGCATGCGATCGGCGCCGGTCTGACGCTGATCGAGGTGCAACAGAACAGCGAGACGACCTATCGCCTCTATGATTATGGTCGCCCGCGCGAGCTGCATCTGGAAGACGGCATCGCGGTGTCCGATCCGCAGCCCTATGCTGCCTATCCGTCTCCGGGTCGCATCGCCGACGATCGGACGATCCTCGTCGACGGGCCGAAATTCGTGCTCGAACGGCTGGCGGGCGGCGCGCGCACGATCGCGCTGCCGGGTGGCGTCACCGCATGGCTGATCCCGGTTTCGGGCAAGGGGGCCGTCGATGGCGTCGCTTTCGCGGCGGGTGAATGCGTCGCGCTCAGGGGCTCGGTTCGGATCGATGCCGATGCGGAGGCCGACCTGTTGCTCGCCTATCCGGGTGCGGAGCGATTGGCATGACCGCCGGCCGATCGGGCACTGCCTGGACCTTCGCCTATGTCACGATGCTCTTTTTCGTCTGGGGCGCGGTTACGGCGGTCAACGATATATTGATCCCGGCGGTGAAGGCGATCTTCGCGCTCAGCGACACCGAAAGCTTCCTCACCCAATTCGCATTTTTCATGGCCTATGGCGTCGTCTCGCTGCCCGCCGCGGCGCTTATGGGACGGCTCGGCGCGGCGAATTCGATCATCGTCGCGCTCGCCACGATGATCGTCGGCTGCCTGATCATGCCGTTCGCGACCATCGTGCGCGAATATGCGATCGTGCTCGTAGGCCTGTTCGTGATCGCCTCGGGGATTACGCTGCTGCAGGTCGCCGCGAATCCGCTGTCGGCGTCGCTTGGCCGGCCCGAACGCTCGCATTTCCGGCTGGTGCTCAGTCAGGCGTTCAATTCGCTCGGCACCGTTATCGCGCCCTATCTCGCGGCGCGGACCCTGCTGCAGGGCGGGCTGTTCGAAGCGGGGCCGGTGACCGAGGCGAAAATCGCCTATTCGCTCGGCCGGATCGACGTCGCTTATGTCTTCATCGCGGCGGTGATCGCGGTGCTCGCCGTCTTCCTCTACCGCGTCCGCCACGAGATCACCGCGGCCGCGCCGTCGGCTGAAAAGAGCGCCGGGGTCGCGAGTGCCTTCACCTCGCCCTGGGCGCTCGCCGGCGCGCTTGCGATCTTCCTCTATGTCGGCGCCGAGGTCGCGATTGGCAGCGCGATGGTCAATTTCCTCGAACAGCCCGATGTGTTCGCGATCAGCGCGGTACAGGCGGGCAGCCTTGTCAGCCTCTACTGGCTCGGCGCGATGATCGGCCGCTTTGTCGGCTCGGGCCTCCTCTACAAACTGCCCGCAGGACCGTTGCTCGCGGTGGCGGCGTTCGCCGCGGCACTGCTTTGCCTCACGATCAGCCAGATCAGCGGGCCCGCGGCGGGCGTGCTCGCCATCTCGGTAGGGCTGTTCAACTCGATCATGTTCCCGGTGATTTTCTCGCTGACGATCGAGCGGTCGACCGCGCCCGCGTCGGCGACCTCGGGGCTACTCTGCATGGCGATCGTCGGCGGTGCCCTGGTGCCGCTCGTCTTCGCGCAGGTCGCCGATGCCAGCGGCAGCCGCTTCCTCGCCTTTCTGGTGCCGATGGCCTGTTACCTCGTCATCGCATTGTTCGGCTGGCGCGCGGCGCGCGCGCCCGCGCGCGCCAAAGTCTTCGCAAATTCGCTGCACTGACCACGCAGAAAACAAAATATTCAGGGGAAGAGGGTCGCAATGGGTATCGACAGGAATTTGAACCGCGGGTGGAAATTGGGCGCCATTCTGGCGTCGTCGGCGGCGATATTGCCGCTCATGGTCGCCTTCTCGCCGGCGGCGGCGCGGCCCAAAGTCGGCCAGTCGCCGGTCGAACTCGCCGATCCGCTCGTCGGCACCGCGCCGCTCGACGATCCCGCGGTGATCGGCAACGCGCCGCCGCCGGGCGAGCCCGTCTATTCGGGGCAAACCTCGCCGGGCGCGCGCCTGCCGCACGGCTCGGTCGAGGCGGCGCCGGTGAACAATAATATCGAGCTTCTCTATCCGAACGGCGTCCCCGTTCCCTATTATTACACCAACCCGACGATGATCGGTTTCACCGGTGGCGGCGGCTCAACCTATGGCGGCGGCGCCGAACCTTTCATCATGCCCGTGGTCGGCGATTGGTCGCCGCCGCCCGCCTATAGCCAGTCATACTATGACAAGTCGCGCGAAAAGGCGTCGCCGGGCTATTATTCGGTCTATCTCGACAGCTTCCGCACCCAGGCCGAACTGACCGCGACGCGCTGGGCGAGCGTGATGCGCTTCACCTTCCCCGAAAGCCAGCGGTCGAACATCATCGTCAATCTGCCGCGCCACGGCGGCTCGGTCGAGGTGGTCGGCGACCGCATCGTGCGGGGGGTGTCGAACGACAAGGACAGCGCCGACGGTGGCTATTTCGTCGCCGAATTTTCGAAGCCCTTTGCCGCGCTCGGCACCTTCCGCAAATCGCCCGGCGACAATGAAGGCTGGGGCATCGGCACCAGCGACGTGAAACCCGGCGGGCGCGAGATGACGGGCAGCTATGCCGGCAGCTATGTGACCTTCAATACCAAGGCCGGCGAACAGGTGCTGGTGAAGATGGCGCACGGCACCAGCTATGAGCAGGCCGCGCAGCGGCTCGCCGCCGAAGTGCCGGGATGGGATTTCGACGGCGTTCGTCAGGCCGCGCAGGGCACCTGGGCGCAACTGCTGAACCGCGTCCGCGTGACGGGCGGCACGGACAAGCAGCGCAAGCTCTTCTACTCGACCCTCTTCCAGTCCTTCGCTTCGCCGCGGCTGATCGCGCAGAAGGGCAAGAAGTTCGCCGACACCAACGGCAAGGTCCAGACCGCGACGCACGACCGTTACGGCCCGGTCCCCTTCTGGGACACGGGGCGCAACCAGATCGTGCTGCTCGAACTGATGGAGCCCGAGGCAGTCCAGAACATCATGGCCTCCGAACTCGCGATGGCGCGCGAGAAAGGCTATATGAACACCTCGTTCCACGGCGACAATGCGGTGTTTCTGTTCCTCGGCGCGTGGGAGCGCGGCATCGAATTCGATTATGAAGCAGCCTATGAATATCTGCGCAAGAATGCGACCGACCCGAAGGGGCCGCGTGGATATCTTGCCGAATATATGAAGCAGGGCTGGATTTCGGACATCGTGCCCGACCATAACCCCAGCCCGCCCTATGCCGGCGGCAAGGCGGGCGCGGACAAGACGCTCGAATATGCGTGGGACGATTATGCGCTCGCGCTCTATGCGAAGAAGCTCGGCAAGGACACCGACTACCGGATGTTCCTGAAACGCGCGGGCAATTATGTCCATGTCTTCGACAAATCGATCGGCTTCATGCGCGGGCGCACCGCCGACGGCAAATGGATCGCGCCCTTCGATCCGCAGGAGCCCTATTATAATTTCATGATGAAGGAGGCGTCGGGCTGGTCGACCCTGTGGCTCGTCCCGCACGATGTGCAAGGACTGATCGGCCTACTCGGGGGCCGCGATGCGTTCAATGCCAAGCTCGACGAATTTTTCACCAAGCCCTATAATCCGACGGGCATCTGCCGCGACTGCACCGGCGTGATCGGCCAATATGTCCACGGCAACCAGCCCGACCAGCAGGCGCCCTATTATTACAACTGGAGCGGCCAGCCGTGGAAGACGCAGGCGCTGGTGCGCCAGATCCTCGAGAGGACCTATGGCAGCGATGCGTCGGGCTATGGCTATCCGGGGATGGACGATCAGGGCGCGACCTCGTCCTGGTACGCGCTTTCGGCGCTCGGCTTCTATCCGGTCGATCCGTCGAGCCAGGATTATATCATCGGCAGCCCGCTGTTCGACGACGCCAGCCTCGACATGGGCAACGGCAAGACGCTGCGGATCGTCGCGAAGAATAATTCGGACACGAACGTCTATATCCAGTCGGCGACGCTGAACGGCAAACCGTGGAACAAGCCATGGTTCCGCCACGACGACGTCAAGGACGGCGCGACCTTCGTCTTCACAATGGGTGCAAAGCCGAACAAGGCGTGGGGCGCCGCGCCCGCCGCCGCGCCGCCGTCGATGTCGCGAAAGCCTTAGCCAGCCCCTCGCCCCCGCGCCCCCCGCGGGGGCGCGAGCCCAGGACCCGCCATCCCCCCTCTGGGTCCTGGGCTCTCCCATTCAAAAGGACAGACACCATGCGCAGCCTCTTGATCACCGCATCGCTTCTCGCCCTCGCGCCCGCCGCGGCGCACGCGCAGACCGCGCCGTCTGTCAAAGACGCCGTCTATACCGGCGACCTGATGACGCGCTGGGGCAAGGAGGTGACGCCCGAAAACGCTTGGCGCCTCTATCCGCGTCCGCAGATGGTGCGCGAACGCTGGGTCAACCTCAACGGCCTGTGGGACTATGCGATCGCGCCCAAGGCGGCCGAGCGGCCGGCGGCGATGGACCGCAAAATCCTCGTGCCGTTCCCGGTCGAATCGAAGCTCTCGCGCGTCGCGCGCAAGGTGACGCCCGACGACCGAATTTGGTATCGCCGCAGCTTCACCGTTCCCGCCGACTGGCGCGGCCAGAATGTCATGCTCAATTTCGGCGCGGTCGATTATGAGGCGACGGTGCGCGTCAACGGATCGGTCGTCGGCTCGCACAAGGGCGGCTTCGACGCCTTTGGCTTCGACATCACGCCCTATCTCAAGGCGGGCGAAAATGAGTTGATCGTCGAGGTCACCGACCCGACGAGCGCGGGGACGCAGCCGCGCGGCAAGCAGATCCTCGCCCCCGCGGGCATCTGGTACACCGCGGTCAGCGGCATCTGGCAGACGGTGTGGCTCGAACCGTTACCCAAGCTCCATATCGCCGAGGTGCGCGCCACCCCCGATATCGATCGCGGCACCGTCGATGTCGCGGTGGCGCTCAGCGGCTGGGCCAATGATACCGACGCGGTACGCCTGACCGCGAGCGCGGGCGGCAAGCCGATCGCCTCGACGATTATCCGCGCCAACCGGCAGGCGACGCTCGCTATCCCGAACGCGCACCTCTGGTCGCCCGACGACCCCCATCTCTATGACCTCAAGGCCGAACTGGTGACGATCGCCGATCCCTATGCGGGCGAGGCCGAGCGCGACCGCAAGGCCTATGACTCGCGCTTCACCGACCACGAAAGCCGCGTCTATGCGAAGGCGCAGGTTCAGGGCGCGCCGCGCGACAGCGTCGCCGCCTATTTCGCGATGCGCAAGGTGTCGATCGGCCCCGGCCGCGTCGCGGGGCAACCCGCGATCCTGCTCAACAACAAGCCGCTCTTCCAGCACGGCACGCTCGATCAGGGCTGGTGGCCCGACGGGCTCTACACGCCGCCGTCGGAAGAGGCGATGAAGAGCGACATCGTCTTCTTGAAGAAGGCGGGGTTCAACATGCTGCGCAAGCATATCAAGGTCGAACCCGCGCGCTATTATCACGACGCCGACCGGCTCGGCATGCTGATCTGGCAGGATATGCCCTCGGGCGGCGGCGAAGATCAATATCTCGCCGGCACCAGCCAGTATCAGGCGATCTTCCCGTCGGAAACGCTCGCCGAGCAGCAGAAACAATTGTCCGAAATGGTCGGCGAGCTGCGCGCCTTTCCGTCGATCGTCACCTGGGTCGTCAATAACGAGGGGTGGGGCCAATATGATTCGGCGACGCTTGCTCGCTTCGTGAAGGGGCTCGATCCCTCGCGGCTGGTCAATGCCAATTCGGGCTGGGTCGACGTCGCGCCGGGCGTATCGGAAATGCTCGACATCCACACCTATGAAGATGTGCCGAGGACGCCGCCGCTCCAGACGAACCGCGCGTTGGTGCTTGGCGAATATGGCGGGGTGGGTTTCCCGGTGCCGGGGCATATCTGGAAACCGGGCAAGGACAATTGGAGCTATCAGGTCGCCAAGGACGAGAAGGAATATCTCGTCCGCTTCCGTCGGAAGATGGAAGGCGTCATCCGGCAGGCAAAGGAGAATGGGCTCAGTGCCTCGGTCTACACCCAGACGACCGACGTCGAGGACGAGATCAACGGCCTTTTGACCTATGACCGCGCGGTGCCGAAGGCGTCGGCGGAGGCGTTGGCAGAGATTGCTGCGCCGCTGTGGAACCCCCCGGCTCCGGACTGACCGGCCCCGAGCGGAAATATGGCAGCACCTGCCGTCCCCGGAATCGGGGAGGGCGGGTGCGCTGGTCCGTGGCTACGAGTCAATTTCGACGGAAAACTGAGAAAAATTGGCTCTTCGTGACGGGTCTGTAACGATTCATCGCGTCCCGCCACCGGCTCGAAAAAATTATTTTGACAAATTGTTTTTTATATTCTGATAGAGGCTCAACGGGTCGGAGTGATCCGCTGCTCGGCGACTCCAAAGGCGCCGAATAACGAGTGGGGGCGAACAGCCCCTCGAACAGGGAGGTCGATGTGATGAAGGCAGGTCAAATCCATTCAGCGAAGGCGACGCGGCGCGAGCGGCTGGTGCGCGAACTGATGCTGGGCGCGGGCGCGCTCGTTGCGTTGGGCAGCGCCGGACAGGCTTATGCGCAGGCAGCACCCGCAGCGCAGCCGCAGGCGGACGATACGGCCGAAGCGCCGGGCGACGCGATCGTCGTCACCGGCTATCGCAAATCGATCGAGCAGAGCCTCGAGCAGAAGCGCGAAGCGAATGCGCTGGTCGAAGTCATCACCGCCGAGGACATCGGCAAATTCCCCGACAAGAACGTCGCCGACGCGCTGCAGCGCGTCCCCGGCGTGATCATCACGCGTGACGGCGGCGAAGGCAGCCGCGTCAGCATTCGCGGTCTCCAGTCGGACCTGACCCTCACCCTGCTCAACGGCAATTTCATCGCAGGTGCCGACAGCGGCGATCCGTCGCGTTCGTTCAACTATGTGTTGCTGCCGTCGAACTTCATCGGCAGCACCGAAGTCTATAAATCGGCGGAGGCGCGGCTCGAAGAGGGCGGCGTCGGCGGCACAGTTATCCTGAACACCCGCCGTCCGTTCGACCTGCCGGCCTGGTCGGGCTTCGTCTCGGCCGAGGGCACTTATTCGGACACAACCAAGAAATTCGACCCGCAGATTGCCGGCCAGATTTCGTGGAAAGACCCCGAAGAGCGGCTCGGCTTCCTGGTCGGCGTGACCTATCAGGAACGCGCGAACCGCGAACTGCGCGGCTCGACCGAAACCTGGCGTTGGTGGAGCGACCGCGACGCCAACGGCGACATCATCACCCCCGCAACCGACGTCAACGGCAATCCGTTCGAGAATGACGACGCAATTTCCTATTGGCCGGGCGAGGGCGTGACGGGGCAGGACGGCAAGCATTATTCGGGTTATTGGGCGCCGCAGTCGGTCAACGCCGAAATTTTTTCGCAGCAGCGCAAGCGGCTCGGCATCCAGGCGACGGCGCAGATGCGCCCGGTCGAAAACCTGACCGTTACCGCGAACTATTTCCGCTTCGATTACAAGAGCAGCTTCCAGAGCAACGTGCTGAAGATTCCCGAATGGGGCTATGGAAATTTCTTCACAGCGCCGACTTTCGACGAGAGCGGGACGATCTTCCAGTCGGCGAATTTCCAGGTGCCGCCCGCGGGAACCGGATGCTTGGTAGTGCCGGACCGGCCGCCGTGCACGATGGAAACGCCGCAGATCGCGGGGACGTACAGCCGCGAAAAGCAGGTTTCGGACACGTTCGAGACCGAGGTGGCCTGGAATCAGGACAATTTCGACGCGGTGCTGAAATTCGGGAAGACGAAGGCTACCGGCGGTCCGTCGATGCGCTTCGGCGTCGCCGTGAAGCCGCGCCTGACGATTACCGGGCAGGAGCAGAACGGCAATTTCCTGAGCGAATGGGATTTCACCGGCGGCAACCTCAATATGGAATTCTCGCCCGAGCTGCAGGAAAATATCAAGAACGGCATCGCGCAGATCGACGTCGGCTCGACCGGCTCGGGCTTCACCAACAGCGCGATCTCGCAGCGTTATGCGCAGCTCGATCTCGTCCGCCGCTTCGACAGTTTTTTGAGCGCGTTTCGCGTCGGCGGAAAGTGGCGTGAAATGAGCATCCACCGCGAAACTGGCCGCAACGAATGGTACGCCGATCCGGCAACGAAGCTGCGCTATCAGGACACGCCCGCCGGCGCGGTCGCGCGCCCCGAATATTTCTATGACAAGCCGATCGGCAACATCGCCGGCGGGTTCAACGCGAGCGCGTTCCCCGGCATCAACTTCAGAAATTATCTCGATTATATCAACGACACCTATGGCCCGTCGGTGCGCGTGCCCGAACCGAACAACACCTATAATCTGAAGGAGAAGGTGTTCGCCGGCTATGTGCAGGCCGATTTCGAAGCCGGTCCGCTCCGCGGCAACATCGGCGTGCGCGTTGCGCACACCAAGCAGTCCGGTTTGACCTCGGACCGCCTGCAATTCCTGAACGATTATTGCGTCGACGGCCCGGGCGGCCCGTTCGATCCGAACGTGCCGGTCGGCTCCGACGGCAACTGTCAGGTGAGGCCGCTCGACGAGCGCGAGGTGATCGTCAACACCCAGGTCGATCAGTCGAAGAGCTACACCGACTGGCTGCCCAGCCTGAACGTCGCCTATGAGGTTACTCCCGATATCGTCGTTCGCGGCGCCGTCGCCAAGGTGATCGCGCGTCCGTCGTTCAACGATCTGGGGTCGCAGCGTTCGCTGACCTATCGTTCGGCGGAATATGCCTTCGATCGCGGCCAGTTCGGCGAGTTCGAGGGCTGGTCGGGCAGCGGCGGCAACGCCGACCTCCAGCCCTTTTCGGCGTGGCAGTATGACCTTGGTGTCGAATGGTATTTCAAGCGTGGGTCGGTGCTCGGTGTTGGCGTTTTCCGCAAGGACGTGTCGGACTTCGTCGTCCCGCTGGTGCTCGACGTGACGCGCGAAGTGAACGGCGAACAGGTGCTGATCCAGCCCTATTCGACCGTCGCCAACGGCTCGAACGCCAAGTCGCAGGGTGTCGAAGTCTATGCCCAGCACACGCTGGACTTCGGCCTCGGCGCACAGGTGAACTTCACCTACAACGACACCTCGGTCGCCGAGATCACGCTCGATGGCGAGGCGGTCGGGAAGTCGGCGCTGGTCGGCAGCGCCAAGACGCAGGTCAATGCGTCGGTCTTCTACGAAACCGACAAATTCCTCGTCCGCGCATCGTACAATCGCCGCGGCGAAGTCGTCGGCGGGCTCCAGTCGGGCCTCAACGTCTACACCGACCCCTATGAACAGGTCGACATCAATGCCTCGTACGAGCTGATGGACGGGCTGATGCTCACCGCTTCGGTCATCAACCTGACCAAGTCGGAAGAGCGCCAGCACCTTGGTAACGACACCAAGGACCGCTTCGTCCGCAGCAATTACTTCGGTCGCCGCGCTTATGTTGGTGTTTCGTACAAGTTCTGATGGGGCCCATACCCCAGCTCTCCCCCTCGGGTGGCTCCGCAAGGAGTCACCCGTCTCTTTCCAGAAGAGCTGGTATGATTATTATGACAGATAAAATGGGGAGCGGCGCAAAGTGCGAGTCGGGTTGAAATCGCTGATCTTGGGGATGGCGCTGCTAACCGGCGGCACGGCTGCGGCAGAGAATCCGATCGTCCCCGGCTGGTACGCCGATCCCGAGATCCGCGTCTTCGGCGACCGCTACTGGATCTATCCGACCTATTCGGATCATGGCGAGACGCCCGACGTCTCCAAACATTTCAGTGAACGGCAAAAACAGCTGCGCGAGCAGAAGACGGTCCGGCCGTCCTATTATTTCCAAACCTTCTTCAACGTCTTTTCATCGCCCGATCTCGTCCACTGGACGAAGCATGATCACGCGCTCGATGTCGAGAATGTGACGTGGGCTGCCTATGCGGTGTGGGCGCCGTCGGCGATCGAGAAGGACGGCAAATATTATCTCTTCTTCGGCGCGAACGATATCCAGTCCGACGACCAACTCGGCGGCATCGGCGTCGCGGTCAGCGACCGGCCCGAGGGACCGTTCAAGGATGCGATCGGCAAGCCGCTGATCGATGCCTTCCACAATGGTGCGCAGCCGATCGACCAGTTCGTCTTTCGCGACGATGATGGGCAGCATTATCTCTATTATGGCGGCTGGAAGCATTGCAACGTCGTCCGCCTCGGCGACGACCTGACCTCGATCATCCCCTTCGCTGACGGCACGACCTATAAGGAAATCACGCCCCCCGGCTATGTCGAGGGCTCGTTCATGGTGAAGCGCAAGGGCGTCTATTATCTGATGTGGTCGGAGGGCGGCTGGACCGGCCCCGATTACTCGGTCGCTTATGCGATGGGGCCGTCGCCGATCGGGCCGTTCAAGCCGATGGGCAAGATTTTGGAGCAGGATTTCAAGATTGCGCGCGGCGCGGGCCATCATTCGGTGGTCAATGTGCCGGGCACCGACGACTGGTATATCGCCTATCACCGCCGCCCGCTTAGCGAGACGAGCGGCGAGCGGCGCCAGCTTGCGATCGACCGCATGATTTTCAACGCCGACGGCACAATCGCGCCGGTGATAATGACAAACGAGGGCGTCGCAGCGCGCCCGCTGCCGGCCCGAACGGCAAACAGGGGAGAGACGAAGTGAAGACGATCCGCAAGATGATGCTGGGCGCCGCGGCAAGCGCGCTCCTGCTCACCAGCGTCGGGACGCCCGCCGCCCTCGCGCAATCGGCCGCGAACCAGATCGCGCTCGTCGATTACGTCAACCCGCTGATGGGCACCGATTCCAGCTATCGCCTGTCCTACGGCAACACCTATCCCGCGGTCGCCGTCCCCTTCGGCATGAACAGCTGGACCCCGGTGACCGGCGAGCCCGGCAGCGGCTGGGGCTATACCTATGACGGCGAGAAGATCAGCGGTATCAAGCAGACGCACCAGCCGAGCCCGTGGATGAACGACTATGCCGCCTTCGCGCTGATGGCCGAAACCGGGCCGGTGAAGGTCAAGCAGCAGGAGCGCGGCAGCTGGTTCAGCCACAAGGCTGAGGTTGCGCGCCCCTATTCGTACAAAGTCTATCTCGCCGACTATGACGTGACCGCCGAGGTCGCACCGACCGAACGCGCCGCGCAGTTCCGCTTCACCTTCCCCGAAAGCGACGACGCGCATATCCTGCTCGACGGGCTCGCGGGCGGCTCGATGGTCAAGGTCGACGTCAAGAGCCGCCGCATCACCGGCTATGTCCGCAACAATCACGGCGGCGTGCCCGACAATTTCCACAATTATTTCGTCGCCGAATTCGACCGCGACTTCACGCTCGCACGCACCTGGGCGGGCGAGAATGCGCCGACAAACGAACTTGCCCGCGAAGGCGACCATGTCGGCGCGGTGCTGAGCTTCAAGACCAAGAAGGGCGACAAGGTCCATGTCCGCGTCGCCTCGTCCTTCATCAGCCCCGAACAGGCGCTGCTGAACCTGCGCAGCGAAATCGGCAGCGACAGTTTCGATACGACGCAGGCAAAGGCGAAGGCGGCGTGGGAGAAGGAACTTTCGCGTATCCGCGTCACCGATCCGGACCCCGAAAAAATCCGCACCTTCTATTCGTCGCTCTACCGGATGCTGCAATTCCCGCGCGTCTTTTACGAAAAGGACGCGAACGGCAAAATCGTCCACTACAGCCCCTATGACGGCAAGGTGCACGACGGTTACATGTTCACCGACAACGGTTTCTGGGACACATGGCGCGCGGTCTTCCCCTTCTTCGCGCTGATGTATCCCGAACTCGACAGCCAGATCATGCAGGGGCTGGTCAACACTTACAAACAGGGCGGCTGGCTGCCCGAATGGGCGAGCCCCGGCTATCGCAATGTGATGATCGGGTCGAATTCGGCGAATTTGATCGCCGACGCCTATTTCAACGGCGTGCGCGGTTTCGACGTCGAGACTTTGTATGAAGCGATGATCAAGAATGCGACGACGAGCGAGGGCCGGCCGCGCGACAAGGCGGGCAAGGTGATCGCCGCCGTCGGGCGCGAGGGCGCCGAATATTACAACCGCCTCGGCTATGTCCCCTATGACGTCGGCATCAACGAAAATGCCGCGCGCACGCTCGAATATGCGACCGCCGACTTCTCGATCGCGCAGCTCGCCAAGCTGCTCGGCAAGGAAGGTGATGCGAAGAAATATCGCGAGCGGGCGCTGAACTACCAAAAGCTCTACGACAATCAGAGCGGCTGGATCCGCGGCCGCAACCAGGACGGGTCGTGGTCGACGCCGTTCAACCCCTATAAATGGGGCGACGCCTTCACCGAGGGTAATGCGCTCCATTACAGCTGGGCGGTGATGCAGGACGTTCAGGGGCTTATGAACCTGATGGGCGGGCGCGAGAAATTCGTCGAGCGGCTCGATGCGATCTTCACCACTCCGCCGATCTTCGACGAAAGCTATTATGGGCAGGTGATCCACGAGATCCGCGAGATGCAGATCGTCGACATGGGCCAATATGCCCATGGCAACCAGCCGATCCAGCACATGCCCTATCTCTATAATTGGGCGGGCGCGCCGTGGAAGACGCAGCATCATGTCCGCGACATCATGGCCAAGCTCTATTCGTCGGCGCCCGACGGCTATCCGGGCGACGAGGATAATGGCCAGACGTCGGCCTGGTATGTCTTCTCGGCATTGGGCTTCTATCCGGTCGCCTCGGCGACGGGCGAATATGCGATCGGCAGCCCGCTGTTCCAGAAGGCCGAACTGACGATGCCCAATGGCAAGACGCTCACGATCAACGCGAAGAACAACAGCGATGCGAATATCTATCTCCAGTCGGTCGCGCTCGGCGGCAAGCCGCTAACCAAGACCTATTTCACCCACCGCGCCTTGTCGCAGGGCGGCACGGTCGACTTCGTGATGCGCGCCACGCCCAACAAGCAATGGGGCACCGCCCCCGCCGATGCGCCCTTCTCGATCAGTGCGCCGTCCAAATGAATTCGGAGATGAACATGACCCTGGGCCGCCGCGAAATCATGGCCGGAGCCGGTGCGCTCGCGCTCGCCGCCGCCGTGCCGACCGCCGCACGCGCCGCCACCGGCTTCGCCAGCAAGCGCCCCGCGCCCGCCGAGCGCGCCTTCACCAGCCCCGCGATCGAGGCCGAGATCGCGCGCGTGAAGGCGCGGATCGCCGACCCCGAACTCGCCTGGCTGTTCGAGAATTGCTACCCGAACACGCTCGACACAACGGTACAGGCGGGGACGCTCGATGGCCGCCCCGACACCTTCGTCATCACCGGCGATATCGAGGCGATGTGGCTGCGCGACAGCTCAGCGCAGGTGCAGCCCTATATCCATCTCGTCGCCGAGGACGCAAAGCTGAAGCGGCTGTTCCAGGGGCTGATCCAGCGGCAGGCGCGCTGCATCCTGATCGACCCTTACGCCAATGCGTTCGACAAGGACCCGACCGCGCCGTCGAAGCTCGAATGGTCGCAGACCGACAAGACCGAGATGAAGCCCGGCGTCGCCGAGCGCAAATGGGAAATCGACTCGCTCTGTTACGCGATGCGCCTGTCGCACGAATATTGGACGCGCACGAAGGACAAAGCGCCGTTCGACGAGACATGGTCGCGCGCGATGAAGCTCGCGGTCCAGACTTTCCGCGAACAGCAGCGCAAGGACGGGCCGGGGCCGTACAAGTTTCAGCGTCCCGCGCTCCAGCCGTCGGACAGTCTGATGCTCGGCGGCTATGGCCGGCCGACGAAAAAGATCGGGCTGATCCACTCGATGTTCCGCCCCTCGGACGATGCGTGCCTCTATCCCTTCCTGATCCCGTCGAACCTGTTCGCGGTGTCGGTGCTGCGCAAGATCGCGACCGTCCACCGCGAAGCGCGCGGCGATAACGCCGCGGCGACTGACGCCGAGGCGCTCGCCGCCGAGGTCGAGACCGCGCTGAAAGCGCATGCGCTGATCGACGACGGCAAGGGCGGGCAGGTTTGGGCCTATGAAATCGACGGCTTCGGCAATTATGTCTTTATGGACGATGCCAATGTGCCCAGCCTGTCGGGCCTGCCGCTGATCGACGTCGTCGACAGGAACGACCCGCTGTTCCGCCGCACCGCCGAACTCGCCTGGTCCGACCGCAACCCCTATTTCTTCAAGGGCAAGGCGGCCGAGGGCATCGGCGGGCCGCACATCGGCCTCGATATGATCTGGCCGATGTCGATCATCACCCGTGCGATGAACGCCGACGACGATGCGACGATCCTGCAATGCCTGCGCTGGCTGAAGACGACGCACGGCGGCACCGGCTTCATGCACGAAAGCTTTCACAAGGACGATCCCAAGAATTTCACGCGCAGCTGGTTCGCCTGGGCGAACGCGCTGTTCGGCCAGCTGATCGTCGAGGTCGCCGACAAGCGTCCCGCGCTGCTGTCGCGGCCGCTGTGAACGGGAAGGGCGCGATGATCACGACCAGCCGCCGCCAGCTTCTTGCTACCACCGGCCTGCTTGCACTTGGCGGCGCGATCCCCGCTGGCTGCTCGCGCGTCGCGGGCGGAGGCGCAGCGCCCGTCGTTGGCAAACCCAATCTCTTCATCGGCACCGGCGGGCACGGCCACACCTTCCCCGGCGCGTCGCTGCCTTTCGGCATGGCGCAATTGAGCCCCGACACGAACACCCACGGCTGGGATGCCTGTTCGGGCTATCACCAGAAAGATGGCTCGATCATGGGGTTCAGCCATACGCATCTGTCGGGCACCGGCATCGGCGACATGCTCGATGTGCTCGTCGTGCCGACGCGGCGCGAGCTGAAGCTCGAACCCGGCACGATCGAAAAGCCCGGCGAGGGTTATCGCCAACGCTATTCGGACGAACATGCCGAGCCCGGCTATTACCGCGTGAAGCTCGAAACCGGCGTGCTCGCCGAACTGACCGTCACCGAACGCTGCGGGCTGCACCGCTATCATTTCGGGCAAGGGGCAGGGCATATCCTGATCGATTTCGCTCACGCGATCGAGGATGACTGGGACAAGGGCATCGTCGTCGAAAAGGCCTCGCTCGACCTTGGCGAAGACGGAACGCTCACCGGCAGCCGGCAGGTCAACCGCTGGGCCAAGGGCCGCCATATCCATTTCGCGATGCAAATGTCGCGCCGCCCCGACCGCGTGCAATTTTTCGGCGACGACGGCAATCCCGCGCCCGACGGCGCGACGTCGATCAAGGGCAACAAGCTCAAGCTCGCCTTCTTCTTCGACGATGCCGGTGGCCCGCCGATCCTGATCAAGACCGGCCTTTCGGCGGTCGACGTGCAGGGCGCGCGCGATGCGCTCGCCGGTGAGGCGAAGGGCTGGGATTTCGATGGTGCGGTCAAGGCTGCGCGCGCCACCTGGGCCAAGGCGATCGGCGGCATCCGCGTGTCGGGCGGCACCGAGGCGCAGCGCGTCATCATGGCGAGCGCGCTCTATCATGCGCAACTCGCGCCGACGCTCTTCACCGACCGCGACGGCCGCTACGTCGGGCTCGACCGCGAGGTGCATCAGGCCGCGAACGGCGAGGAAGCGTTCAGCACCTATTCGCTGTGGGACACCTATCGCGCGCTCCACCCGCTCTTGACGCTGATCGATCCCGACCGTGCCGCGCTGCTGACGCGCGACATCTGCCGCCAGACCGCGCAGAGCCCCGCGGGCCCGCTCGTCTGGCCGCTGCAGGGAGTCGAGACCGCGTGCATGATCGGCTGGCACGGCGTCTCGGTGCTCGCCGAGGCGCATGCCAAGGGGATCAAGGCCGACTATGCCGCCGCCTGGCCGAATATCCGCCGCCGCGCCTTCGATCGCGATTATAAGGATATCGACAGCACCTTGGGCCGCGGCTTCTATTACGACCTCGGTTACATCCCGTGCGACGAGGTGTGGGAATCGGTCAGCCGGACGCAGGAATATGCCTATGACGACTGGGCGATGGCGCATCTCGCCGACGCGGTCGGCGCCAAGGAGGATGCCGCGGCGCTGCGCAAGCGGGCGCAAAATTATCGCGGCGTCATCGACCCCGAAACGCGCTTCGCGCGCCCGCGTTTCAAGGACGGCAGCTGGTGGCAGGATTATGACCCGGTCCAGATCGGCCATGACGTCAAGAAATGGCGCGACTATACCGAGGCGAACGGCTGGCAGGCGACCTTCCTCAACCAGCATGACGTCTATGGCCTGATCGACCATTTCGGCGGCGACGCGGCGTTCGAGAAACAGCTCGACGCGCTGTTCAACGCGCCATCGACCTTGCCCGACAATGCGCCGCCCGACATTTCGGGGCTCGTCGGTCAATATGCGCACGGCAATGAGCCGAACCACCATGTCGCCTATATGTACGCCTATTGCGGCGCCCCCGCGAAGACGCAGGCGATGGTGCGGCGGCTGCTCACCGAAATGTACAAGAACGACCCCGACGGCGTGATCGGCAATGATGATTGCGGCCAGATGAGTGCCTGGTTCATCCTCTCGGCATTGGGTTTCTACCCGGTCGACCCGGTGAGCGCGATCTACGTCTTCGGATCGCCGCTGTTCGATGTCGCCGAGGTGACGGTAGGCGCGGGCAAGACGCTGACCGTCCGTGCCGAGGGCAATGCTGCTGATCGGCCTTATGTCCAGTCGGTGCGCTGGAACGGCAAGCCGTGGAGCAAGAACTGGATCGCGCATGCCGACCTGATCGGCGGCGGCGAACTGGTCTTCGAAATGGGCGCCACGCCGTCAGCGTTCGGCACCGCCAGGGCCGATCGCCCGCCATCTTTCGGTTCCGCGCCCGCATGACGCAAATTTGCGACAAATTTTTGGTAACGAAAAGAAAATGATAAGAACGGAATGCGTTGTGAAACCTCTCCCAATCCTGCCACGTTCGGCCTTGCGCTGCGCTCCGGCGCCCTTCAAAAGCCTCGACGATCGAGCGGGGGGATGGCGCTGATGGATGGTGCAGTAACAGACCGCGGCGAAACGCGCCTGTTCGCCGGCGTCGAGCTGGGGGGCACCAAGTGCATCTGCACGCTCGCGTCGGGGCCGGACGACATCCGCGACCAGCGAACGATCGCGACCACCGTGCCATGGGAAACGCTGCCCGCGATCAAGGCGGTGCTCGATGAGTGGGCGTCGTCATACGGCTTCTGCGCTCTCGGTATCGCCTCCTTCGGGCCGATCCGGCTCGATCCCGCAAAGGCCGATTACGGCCAGATCGGTGCGACCAACAAAGCCGATTGGGAAGGCGCCGACCTGCTCGGGCCGCTGCAATCGGCCTTTGACGTTCCGATCGGGTTCGACACCGACGTCAACGGCGCCGCGCTCGCCGAAATCCGCTGGGGCAGCGGCCGCGGTCTCGACGACTTTGCCTATGTCACCGTAGGCACCGGGGTCGGCGTCGGGCTGATCGTCCACGGCCGTCCGACGCGCGGCTTCAGCCACAGCGAAATCGGCCATGTCCTTGTGCCGCGTCTTGCGGGTGACGACGTGCCGAGCGTTTGCCGTTTCCACGACGATTGCGTCGAGGGGCTCGCCTCGGGAACCGCGTTGAACGCCCGGCTCGCCGGCCGGTCCTTGTCGGACGTCGCGGCCGATGATCCGGTGTGGGAACCGATCGTGCACACACTCGCGACCATGATACATGACCTTGCCTGCACGACCGGGCCGATGCGCGTCGCAATGGGCGGCGGCGTGCTTGCGGGGCAGCCGCAATTGTTGCCGCGCATCAACGCAAGGCTCGAGGCCAGCCTCGCGGATTATATGCAGATTCCCGGCGGCGGCTCCTATGTCATCGCGCCCGAACTCGGCACGATGGCGGGGCCACTCGGCGCGATCGCGCTGGCGATGGACGCAATGGACGTCCGCGCATGATGACGTTGGACAGCGCCCGGCCTTCGCGGCACAAAGCCAGGATGAAACGCCTGACCGCTGCCGCCGCGCTGCTCGCGCTCCTGCCGATCCAGTCTTTCGCCGAACAAGCGGCGCCCGATCCGCTGAGCTTCGTCGACCCGATGATCGGCACTGGCCCCGAAGGCCACACCTTCCCCGGCGCGACCGCGCCGTTCGGCATGGTCCAGCTGTCGCCCGACACCGACGCGACGTGCCAGATCCGCGACTGCTATGATCATGCCGCGGGCTACAGCTATAACGATCCGACGATCCAGGGGTTCAGCCACACGCATTTCTCGGGCGCCGGCCATTCGGACCTTGGCGACATCCTCGTCATGCCGCAGGTTGGTGAGGTCAAGCTCGATCCCGGCGATCCGAAACAGCCCGGTTCGGGCTATCGCCAGCGTTTCGACCATGCGACCGAAAAGGCGAGCCCCGGCTATTATGCCGTTACGCTTGCGGATTCGGGCATCCGCGCCGAACTCACCGCGGGCACCCGCGTCGGCATCCATCGTTACAGCTTCCCGGCGGGCAAGGACGCGCACCTGCTGCTCGATCTCCGCTCGTCGCTCTATGATTATCCGGGCAAGATCCTCTGGTCCGGCCTTCACCTTCGCCACGACGGCACGCTCACCGGCTTTCGCGAGACGCGCGGCTGGGCGCCGGGGCGCAAGCTCTATTTCGCGATGCGCTTCTCGGCGCCGCTCAAGGGGCATGCTTTCCTCGATCGCGACGAGAAGGTCGCGTACAAGGGCTTTCAGGCACCCGGCCGCGGCAGCGACGCGCTCGCCGAAAAGCTCGGCAAGGCGCTCGAAGCGCGGCTCGATTTCGGCGCGCTGACCGGCCCGCTCGAAGTGCGCGTCGCACTCTCGGGCGTTGATGAGGCCGGCGCGGTCGCCAACCTCGATGCAGAAGGCGCTGGTTTCGACGCCGTTCGCGCCCGCACCGAAGGTGAATGGCGCAAGGCGCTTGGCGCGCTTCAAATCGAAGCGCCAGCGCCGATGCGCACCAATCTCTACACCGCGCTCTATCACAGCCTGCTCGCGCCGAGCGTGTGGAGCGATGTCGATGGCCGCTATCGCGGCCCCGACGATCAGGTCCACAGTGCCAAGGATTTCACTTTCCGCTCGACCTTCTCGCTCTGGGATACCTTCCGCGCGCAGCATCCTTTGCTGACGCTCGTCCAGCCCGACAGAACGAACAGCGACATCGTCAAATCGCTCGTCGCCAGCCGCAAGCACAGCCCGCACGGCATATTGCCCGTGTGGCAATTTCACGGCCGCGAAACCTGGACGATGATCGGCTATCACGCGGTCCCGGTGATCGCCGACGCCTATATGAAGGGCGTGGGCGATTTCGACGCGAACGAGGCTTTGGACGCGATGGTCGCGAGCGCCGAATACGCCCCCTATGGCGGGCTCGGCGACTATATGAAGCTCGGCTATGTCGCGATCGACCGCGAACCCGAAGCGGCGTCGAAGACGGTCGAATATGCCTATGACGACTGGACGATCGCGCGGATGGCGGAAAAGATGGGCCGCAAGGACATCGCCGACCGCTTCTACAAGCGCGCCGGTTACTGGCGGAACAGCTTCGACGCCAAGACCGGCTGGCTTCGTGCGCGCAAGACCGACGGCAGCTTCCGCACCCCGTTCGATCCGACCGCGATCAACTATGGCTCGGACTATACCGAGGGCAATGCGTGGCAATATAGCTGGTTCGTCCCGCAGGACCAGGCCGGGCTCTTCCGCATCCTCGGCGGCGATGCCAAGACGATCGCCAAGCTCGACGCGATGTTTGATTATGACATCTCGAAGCTCGATTATAGCCATGCCGAGGATATCGCCGGGCTGATCGGCCAATATATCCACGGCAACGAGCCGAGCCATCATGTGGCCTATCTCTACGCCTATGCCGGCGCGCCGTGGCGGACGCAGGAGCGGCTGAAGCAGATCGTCGACAGCCAATACAAGCCGACTCCCGACGGGCTGTCGGGCAACGATGACCTTGGCCAGATGTCGGCGTGGCTCGTCTTCACCGGCCTCGGTTTCTATCCGGTCGCGCCGGGGTCGAACCAATATGTGATCGGCCGGCCTTTCGTCGACCGCGCGGTGCTGAACCTGCCCGGCGGCAAGCGCTTCACCGTCGAGACGGCGGGGCTGTCCGACGCGAACCGCTACGTCGGCAAGGTCGAGCTCAACGGAAAGCCGCTGACGCGCAGCTGGATTTCGGACGCCGAAATCCGCGGCGGCGGCACGCTGCGCTTCACGATGCAGGCGAAGCCCGATACCGCTTGGGGCAAGGTGCCCGGCGCGCGGCCCTATTCGCGTTCTACGGATGGCGCGCGCTGATCCGTTATTTTCGCGCCGGGCCTTGATTCCTTATACCTTTCCCGGGCACGTTGACCGCTCAACGACCGGGTAGGGGACGAACCATGGCCGCAGACACCGCCCATGCCGCCGAAGCCGCCGCGCACGGGTTCGATCTGTTGCCGATCGTCATCCTGCTCGCCGCCGCCGTCGTCGCGGTGCCGCTGTTCAAGCGGCTCGGGCTCGGCTCGGTGCTCGGCTATCTTGCGGCGGGGCTCGCGATCGGTCCCTTCGGGCTGGCGCTTTTCTCGGACGCGCAGACGATCCTCCACGTCGCCGAACTCGGCGTCGTCATGTTCCTCTTCATCATCGGGCTGGAGATGCAGCCGTCGCGCCTGTGGGCGATGCGCGGCGAAATTTTCGGGCTCGGTGCGGCGCAGGTCGGCGGCGCGATCGCGCTGCTCATCTGCGTCGGGCTCGCGCTCGGCTATCCGGTCGCGGCGAGCTTCGTCGCGGGCACCGGGTTCGTGCTGACCTCGACCGCGATCGTCATGCAGATGCTCGACGAACGACGCGCGATGGGGCTGCCGAAGGGGCGGCGGATCATCGCGATCCTGCTGCTCGAGGATCTGGCGATCGTGCCCTTGCTCGCGCTCACCGCCTTCCTCGCGCCGGGCGGCGAGGCGGTGTCGATGACCGACCGTCTGATTTCGGTTGCGATCGGCCTCGGCGCGATCATTGGGCTGATCCTCGCGGGGCGCTACCTGCTCGACCCGATGTTCCGCCTGCTCGGGCGGGCCAAGGCGCGTGAGGTGATGACCGCGGCGGCGCTGCTCGTCGTCCTCGGCGCCGCGCTCGCGATGCAGACGGCGGGGCTGTCGATGGCGATGGGCGCCTTCCTCGCCGGGGTGCTCCTCTCCGAATCCTCGTTCCGCCACCAGCTTGAGGCCGACGTCGAGCCGTTCCGCGGCGTCTTGCTCGGCCTCTTCTTTCTCGGCGTCGGCATGGCGCTCGACCTTAATATCGTCGCCGCCAATCTAGGCCTGATCGCGATTTCGGTCACCGCTTACATGACGCTCAAGATGATCGTCATCTATGCTGTCGCGCGGCTGTTCCGGAGCAGCAATGCGGAGGCGGTCGAGCGCGCGGTGCTGATGGCGCAGGGCGGCGAATTCGCCTTCGTGCTTTATGCCGCGGCGGCGAGCGTCGGGATCATCGATGCGACAAGCAACGCGATCCTGACCGCGATCATCATCGTGTCGATGGTGCTGACCCCGATCATGATCATCCTCCACGACCGCTTCATGCCGCGCGCCGCGGATCGGGCCGACGATCTCGACGTCGCCGACAATCTTAGCGCCAGCGTGTTGATGATCGGATTTGGCCGCTTCGGCCAGATCGTCAGCCAGCCGCTCTTCGCCAATGGTTGCACCATATCGCTGATCGACACCGACACGATCGCGATCCGCGAATCGATGGCCTTCGGTTTCAAGATTTATTACGGCGACGGCACGCGGCTCGACATCCTTCATGCCGCCGGTGCGCAGGATGCGCGGATGATCATCGTCGCGACCGACGACCGCGAAACGACGCTCAAGATCGTCGAGCTGGTGAAGGCCGAGTTCCCGCACATCCCGCTGCTCGCCCGCGCCTTCGACCGCGAACATGCGATCGAGCTGGTGAATGCCCGCGCCGATTATCAGGTGCGCGAGACGTTCGAATCGGCGCTGGTGATGGCGGAGGAAGCGTTGCGGCGGCTGGAGGTCGACGAAGAGGCGATCGGCGACATCATGGACGAAACGCGGCGGCGCGATCAGGAGCGGTTCGACATCGACATCTGCAACGGTGTCTACGCCAGTCGCCATCTGATCCAGGGCAATGTGCCGGTCGAGGATCGCGACCGATATATCGTCAAGCCCAGCGACGGACGCTGAGCGAACCTTTATCCCCCGCCCGCCGCGCTTGGCAGCCGCGACGGGGGATGAGGTTTGGTGTGCACGATGAGAACATTAAGAGAACAAAACTCATTCGTCAACCTGTTTCTCGCAGTTTTTCAGCGCGCCTCTCCGTCCGGTTGACGCGAACGTCAATCAGGGTCAATGCATAGCAAACGAAGGAAAGGGAGTCTGATGGCGGAGCAACCGAAGTTCGACCTCACGGGACGCGTGGCGCTGGTGACGGGCGCCTCCTCGGGCCTCGGCGCGGGTTTCGCCAGGGCGCTCGCCGCCGCAGGGGCAAAGGTGGTGCTCGCCGCGCGCCGCGCCGACAAGCTGGCCGAACAGGTTGCCGCGATCGAGGCTACGGGCGGGCAGGC
Organism: Sphingopyxis fribergensis; assembly: GCF_000803645.1. Lineage (NCBI taxonomy): Bacteria > Pseudomonadati > Pseudomonadota > Alphaproteobacteria > Sphingomonadales > Sphingopyxidaceae > Sphingopyxis > Sphingopyxis fribergensis. Next base: position 831,539 of record NZ_CP009122.1, read on the forward strand.
GATCGCGGTCAGTATGGACGTCACCGACGAGGCTTCGACGATCGCCGCCTATGACGCCGCCGAGGCTGCCTTCGGCACCGTCGACACGATCGTCGCCAATGCCGGGGTCGCGACCGAGAAGATGGCGATGAGCCTGACCGCCGCCGACGTCGATTTCCTGCTCGCCGCCAATGTCCGCGGCGTCTTCCTGACCGCGACCGAAGGGGCCAAGCGTCTCGACAAGGCTGGTAGCCGCGAAAAACAGCACGGCCGCATCGTCCTGATCGGTTCGATCACCGCCGAAAAGGTCTTTCCTGCAACATCGGTCTATGGCGCGACCAAGGCGGCGGTGCGCCACCTCGGCAAGGCGCTGGCGCGCGAATGGGCGCGGCGCGGGATCAGCGTCAATGTGATCCAGCCCGGCTATTTCGAATCCGAAATGACCGCCGAATTGTTCGATAGCGATACGGGCGCCGCGATGGTGAAAAGCTTCCCGCGACAGCGCATGCGCCCCGCCACCGACCTCCACGCGCCGCTGCTCCTCCTCTGCTCCGACGCCGCGCTCGGCATCACCGGCAGCGTCATCACCGTCGACGACGGGCAGACATTGTGACTGCGTTGCTGATCGAACGCCGCGGCGCGGTCGAGATCGCGACGCTCAACCGGCCCGAACGGCTCAATGCGCTGAACGAGGCGCTGGTCGACGAACTCAATGCCTATTTCGGCGGGCTCGCCGAGCGCCCAGAGGTCCGCGTTGTCGTTCTGCGCGGAGCGGGGCGCGGCTTTTGCGCCGGGCTCGATATCCAGGAAGACCGCTCGGGCGATGAAACGCCGGTGCTTCGCACGCTGCGCACCCAGACGCGCATCGGCAATATCTATCGCAAGATGCGCGCCTGTCCGCAGCCGATCATCGCGCTGGGGCAGGGCGCGGCGTGCGGCGGCGGCCTGTCGCTGCTGCTCGCGTCCGACGTGCGTTATGCCGCGCCTTCGTTCAAGGCGAACGCCGCCTATATCCGCATCGGCCTTGGCGGGTGCGATATGGCGTCGAGCTATTTCCTGCCGCGCCTCGTTGGCGCCAGCCTCGCGTCCGAGATGATCCTGACCGGCCGCTTCATCGACGCCGAGCGTGCGCTCCGCGCGGGCCTCGTCAGCGAGATCGTCGACGAGGAGGCGCTGCTGACCCACGGGCTCGCGCTCGCCGACGAAATGCTCGCGACCGCGCCCTATGGTCTGCGCCTATCGAAACAGGCGCTAAACCTCAACATCGACGCGCCAAGCCTCGACGCCGCGATGGCGATCGAGGACCGCCAGCAGGTGATCCTTTCGGCCACCGAAGACCATCGCGAAGCGCTCGCGGCCTTCCTCGAAAAGCGCGCGCCAGAATATCGTGAACGATAAATAACTGGCCGCGCACCGCCCCCATTGACTCGACAATATATTGACATAGTAAGTGTCACATCCCGAGGGGGTGGGAGTGATGGCAGTGCGCAGGAGGACCACTAAATGCCGGGTCGCTTAGGCGGGTCCCGGCGTACTGCCATCATCCTAATCGGCGCCCTGATCGCGATGGGTCCTGTGCAGGCGCAACCTGCAAAAACGGCGCCAAAACAACCGAATATCGTGATCTTGCTCGCCGACGACTGGGGCTTTTCGGATGTCGGGTCCTTCGGTTCGGAGATTGCGACCCCGAATATCGACGCGCTCGCGCAGTCGGGCATGCGCTTCTCGAACTTCCATGTCGCGGGTTCTTGCTCGCCGACGCGCGCGATGCTGCAAACGGGGGTGATGAACCATCGCAACGGGCTCGGCAACATGCCCGAGACGATCCCCGACCAGCATCGCGGCAAGCCCGGATATGACACGGTGATGAACCTGCGCGTCGTGACGATCGCGCAGCTTCTGAAGGCCGCAGGCTATCGCACCTATCTCACCGGTAAATGGCACCTTGGTAGCGATGCCAAGCGACTGCCCCACGCTCGCGGATATGACCGCGCTTACAGCCTAGCCGATGCCGGCGCCGATAATTTCGAGCAGCGCCCGATCGAGGGCATGTACGACACTGCCGCGTGGACCGAGAATGGCAGGCCCGCGACCCTGCCCAAGGATTATTACTCCTCGCATTTCGTCGTCCGGCGGATGATCGATTATATCGAGGAGGGGCGCCAAAGCGGCAAACCCTTCCTCGCCTCGATCAACTTCCTCGCCAACCACATCCCGATACAGGCGCCCGACAGCGACATCGCGCGCTATTCGGCGATGTACAAGGATGGCTGGACCGCGCTCCGCGAAGCGCGGGCAAAGCGCGCCGCGATGCTGGGCATCATGCCCGCTGGCATACCGATCGTCACGATGGCGACGACGCCCGACTGGAAGAAACTCGACGCCGAAGAGCGCGCCGCCGCGATCCGCGTGATGCAGGCTTATGGCGGCATGGCGACCGCGATGGACCGCGAGGTCGGCCGCCTCGTCGCGCACCTCAAGGCTAAGGGCGATTATGAGAACACGATCTTCGTCTTCCTGTCGGACAATGGCTCCGAGCCGACCAATCCGTTTCACAGCCTGCGCAACCGGCTGTTTCTCGGCATGCAATATGATCTTGCGACGGCAAATATCGGCCGGCGCGGCAGTTTCGCCGCGATCGGTCCCGGCTGGGCGAGCGCCGCGGCATCGCCCTTGTCGGGGTATAAGTTCACCGCCGCCGAGGGCGGACTGCGCGTGCCGCTCATCATCGCCTGGCCGGGCAATGGGAATATCCGTGCGGGCGGTATCAGCAATGGCCTCGCGCATGTGACCGACATTCTGCCGACGCTGACCGACCTTGTCGGCGTGCAAGGCCACGGCGGGTCATGGCAAGGCAAGGCGGTCGAGCCCGTCACCGGGCGCAGCCTTGTCCCGATGCTGAAAGGCGGGGCGGGCAGCGTCCATGGCGATACGCCGCTCGGTTACGAACTGTCGGGCAATGCGGCGCTGTTCCGCGGCGATTACAAGCTGGTGCGCAACCTCGCGCCGACCGGCGACGGCAAATGGCGGCTCTATAATCTGAAAACCGACCCCGGCGAAACGCGCGACCTTGCTGGGGCGCAGCCCGACCGCTTCGCCGCGATGATCGCGGATTATCGCGCCTATGCCAAGGCGAATGGCGTGCTCGACATGCCCGCGGGCTACACCGCCGACGAACAGATCAACGCCTATGCCTTCGAACATCAGGGCAAGCCGCGCCTCATCCGCGTCGGCCTGTGGGTCGGCGGGATTGCCGTGCTGCTGTCAGTCCTCGCTTGGGACTGGCGCCGCCGGCGCCGGGCGCGCCGTATCGATCAGGCGAAACCCGATATGATCGGTGCCTAGGCCGCGTTCCTGGAACTGGCGCGCTGCGGGGCGGTAACGCGCACAATAATTGGCCGCGCACAAAAAGCTGCCGCCCTTGATCACATTGTTCTCGCCGCCCGCCTGGCTCGTCGTCCATTCCCACACATTGCCGATCAGGTCGTAAACGCCATGCCGGTCGGCGGGGAAGCAGGCGACCGGCGCGCGGCTGGTGAAGCCATCGGTGCCAAGGTCGCGCGCCGGAAAGGCGCCCTGATAATAATTGGCCTGCGGCTTGCCCGCCTTGTCGACCGGCACGTTACGGTCGGCGCCGCCGGTCGCCGCGGCGAGTTCCCACTGTTCCTCGCTCGGCAGCGTCTTGCCCTTCCATTTGGCATAGGCGAGCGCATCGTCATACCCGACCTGCACCACCGGATCGCGGCCGCGCCCGTCGATATTCGTTTGGGGCCCCGCCGGGTGCTGCCACTCGGCGCCGACCACCCAGCGCCACCAGTTCGGGTTGCCGTCGGTTGGCACCGTGAACACCGCGCCGCCGGGGATCAGCATCTCGGGCGGCGCGCCGGGCAGCTTCGGCGGGTCCAGTTCGGCGAGCGTCTTATACCCCGTCGCTTTCACGAATTCGGCGAACTCGGCGTTGGTGACCTCGTGCGTCGACATCCAGAAGCCAGCGACAGTCGCGTCGCGCGCTGGACCTTCCTCGGGCAAATGCGCATCGGCACCCATCGCAAAGGTCGCACCGGGGATCCACACATATTCCTCTGCCGGGATCGCCGCGCATTCGGGCGGTTTCGCTTCGGCAAGCGGCGCATGTTTCGCCTTGCCGCACGCCACGAGCGCGCCGAGCAGGGCCAGCGACAACAGGACGGAAGCCTCGCGCATCAATCCTGTTCGACGATCGTCGCCAGCACCGCCTCGACCATCTGCCCCATCACCGTCCCGGCCTCTTCGGCGGACAGGCTCTGGTCGTGGCGCAGCGTCCGCCAGGTGTGGAACGACAGCGTGGCGCACAACGCCTCGACACCAATCTGGTCGGCGCGGACCTGACCGGGAAGCAGGCAAAGGATCAACTCGCGCTCGAACATCACAACGCGGCTATATTGTGCCATCAGGAAGGGGGATTGGTAGCGCTTGATATTGGCGGCGAGGCGAAACGGCAAAGTCGTCTCGAACAGGCGAACGCGCCGGCGGACGAGTTCTCGGATATTCGCGCGCCACGGCTGGTCGGGATAGGGCGCCATGACGATCGGCGCGACGCGGTCGGTGATCGTTGCCGTGATCTCGGCATAGAGCGCGTCCATATCGTCGAAATGACGGAACACAGTGCGCAGACCGATGCCGGCCTCCTCAGCGACGCGCGCCGCGCTCGGCGACAAGTCGCCCGCAATGATCAACTCCATCATCGCCTGAACAATGCGCTTGTGACTCGACCGCCCGCGTTCGCGGCGACCATCGACCCGCTCGGGCTCGGTCCGTGGCGCGCTCAGTTTCTTCACCCCTGTCGTCATCGCCTCCCTGCTGGCCCGACTTGGCGCCGGGGTCAAACAATCTTGCGTATCGGCCGATATAATGACACATATAGTGTCAATAGTTTCAGAACAAGCCGGGAGCTTGGGATAGGGGCCGAAAATGAAGAAAATATGGGTGGCTCTATGCGTATTGGCCCTTGTGGGCGCGGGCGGATATTGGGCGTTCGAGGCGAACAAATATAAGCTTCCGGGCATCGTTCAGGACTGGAAGGATCCCGTGCAACCGAACCGCGCCGTCGCCTGGAAGCAGGGGCCGGCGGAGGCGCCCGCCAGCCCGCTTGAGGGCAACCGTCCGCCCAACATCATCCTGATCGTCGCCGACGATCTCGGCTATAACGACATCAGCCTAAATGGCGGCGGGGTTGCGGGCGGGCTGGTCAAGACGCCGAACATCGACGCGATCGCGCGCGAAGGGGTCAATTTCACCACCGCCTATGCCGCCAACGCAACCTGCTCGCCGTCGCGCGCGGCGATGATGACGGGGCGCTACCCGACGCGCTTCGGCTTCGAATTTACCGCGGTTCCGACCGCGTTTGCCGAAAGCGTGTCGCATGGGGCGGGGGTTGGGCCGCACAAGGCGATCTTCCACAAGGATCTGATCACGCCCGACATCCCCGACTATCCCGACATGGGCGTTCCCGCAAAGGAAGTGACGATCGCCGAGACGGTGAAGGCCGCGGGCTATCACACGCTCCACATCGGCAAATGGCACCTGGGCGAGGCGCCCGCGCTTCAGCCGCACGCGCAGGGTTTCGACGAAAGCCTTGCCGTGCTCGGCGGCGCGGCGATGTTCCTGCCCGAGGATGATCCCGATGCGGTGAATGCGAAGCTGCCGTGGGACCGCATCGACCATTTCATCTGGGCCAATCTGCGCCATGCGGTGAGCTTCAACGGCAGCAAGCGCTTTCATCCCAAGGGTCATATGACCGACTATTTCGCCGATGAAGCGATCTCGGCGATCGAGGCGAACCGCAATCGGCCCTTCTTCCTCTATCTCGCCTTTAACGCCCCGCACACACCGCTGCAGGCGACAACGGCCGATTATGCCCAGCTGCCGCAGATCAAGGATCACAAGACGCGCGTTTATGGCGCGATGATCGCGCAGCTCGACCGGCGTATCGGCGATGTGATGGCAAAGCTGAAAGAATTGGGGATCGACAACAATACGCTCGTCATCTTCACCAGCGACAATGGCGGTGCCTGGTACACCGGAATCGACCATCTCAACGCGCCCTATCGCGGGTGGAAAGCCACTTTCTTCGAAGGCGGCATCCGAACTCCCTTCTTCATGCGCTGGCCGGGGCATCTCGCGCCCGGATCGACGCGCGCCGACATCACGGGGCATATCGACCTGTTCTCGACCATCGCCGCCGCGGCGGGGGCAAAGATACCGGCCGACCGGATCGTCGACAGCGAGGATATATTGGCCGGCCCCGCAAAGCGCGCGGCGCTTTATTGGCGCTCGGGCGATTATCGCGCCGTGCGCGCGGGCGACTGGAAGCTGCAGGTAACGAAGCGTCCTGAAAAGGCGCGCCTCTATAATCTCGCGGTCGATCCGACCGAACAGCGCGATATATCAGCAAGCGAGCCGCAGCGCGTTACCGAACTTCGCGCGATGCTCGACGCGCAGAACCCGGGCATGGCAAAGCCGATCTGGCCGGGGCTGATCGAGGCGCCGGTGCGGATCGACGTGCCCCAGAATGCCCCGTGGAAAGACGGGCAAGACTATATCTACTGGACGAACTGACGCCGTCGTCCTGTCTCCGGCTTCTGTTTTGCGCGGGCTGGGGCGAACCGCTTGGTAAGGCGGCGATTTTGTGGCAGGCTGGGCATCCGACCCGCTTTGGAGCCGTCATGCGAAGCCTGCTGCTTTCCCTCGCCCTGCTGATCCCGCTCGCGCCCGCGTTCGGGCAAGACCAGCTCTTCGATACCCACGTCCACCTCTGGAATGGCGAGGCGTCGATCAAGGACTATCAGGCGCAGCTCAAGGCCGCGAACCGTTCGGTCGACGCCTTCGGCGCCATGTGGTTCGGCGGCCCCAATCAGGCGCTCGCCGGCAACCCCGCCGACATCCGCAAACGTAATGATCGGCTGATCGCGCTCGCCGCGAAGCACAAAGACATGATCCCCATCGCCACCGTCCACCCCTATGATGGCGACGCCGCGCTCGCCGAGGTCGACCGTGTCGCCGCGCGCGGGGTGAAACTGCTCAAGATCCACCCGCATACGCAGAAATTCGACGCCGCCGACCCGCGCGTGCTGACGCTGGTCAAGCGCGCGGGCGCGGCGGGGCTGATCGTCGTGATGGATAATGCGAACATCCTCCCCGGCGACAGTGAGAAGCTGTTCAACCTCGCGCTCGCGGCGCCGAAGACGAAATTCATCTTCGCGCATATGGGCGGGATGAACTTTCGCTTCTGGAACATCCTCGCGCTCGCGCGCACCGCCGAAAATCTGTTCGCCGAGAATATTTATTTCGACATTTCGGCGAGCGTCATCCTCGCCGCGAACTCGCCGATCGAGGCCGAATATGTCTGGACGATCCGCAACGTCGGCGTCGACCATGTGCTGCTCGCGTCGGACTTCCCGCAAATCTCGCTGCCCAAGACGCTCGAGGCCTTCGCCAAGCTCGACCTGACCGACGAAGAGCGCGCCAAGATCCGCTCGGGCAACGCGCGAAAGCTGCTGGGGCTTTAGACGATCGCGAGCGCGAACAGCAGCGACACGGCAAAGCTCGTCAGCGAGGCGAGCAACACCGGAACGCCCGCGCGCCACCCCATGTCGAGCAGCAGGTCCATCCGCGTCCGCATCGCGGTCGCGGTGACCGCGAGCAGCAGCAGCGCCTTCGACGCGGTCAGCGCGCCGCCGCGCACGGCTTCGGGGATCGGCGCAAAACTGTTCAGCGTGACCATCGCAAAGAAAGCGACGATGAACCAGGGCAGGGCGATGCGCCGCCAGATGCGCTGCTCGCTGCCGTCCTCGGGCTTGAGGAGCAGCCCGACGAGTGCGACCACCGGCGCGAGCAGCGCGACGCGTGCGAGCTTGACGATCGTCGCGCTCGCCCCCGCGGCATCGGAAAAGGCATAGCCGCCGCCGATCGCCTGCGCGACGTCGTGGATCGACGCACCGATCAGGAACCCCGCCTGCGCATCGCTCAGCCCGAAGCGCGCGGCGAGCAGGGGATAAATTGTCATCGCGAGCGCGCTCGCAAGCGAGACGCCGACCAGGGTCAATGCGAACTGCGCTTGCGGTAATCGTTGCCGTCCGATCACCCCGTAAAGCGCGAGCGCCGCGCTTGCGCCGCAGATCGCGGTCGCGCCGCCGGCGAGCAGCCCGGCATAGGGCGTCTGCCCCGACAATCGCGCGCCCAGAAATCCGGCGCCCATCGTCAATGTCATGATGACGATCAGCGCCGCGAACGGTACCGGGCCGAGAACCGCGATCTGCAGGAACGTGACCTGCAGGCCCAGCACGACGATGCCGATGCGCAGGAAGGTCCGCGAGGCGAAATCGAGCCCGCGGTGCGTCGCCACGTTCGCCGAGATGAAATTGAGCGCCAGCCCGACGAGGAGGCCGAGCAGGATGATCGGAAAACCATAATGGTCGGACAGCCATGCCGCCGCCGCCGCCGCCACCGCACAGGCGGCCAAGCCGGGGAACAGGCTGCCCTTGGGCGCCGTCCCGGCCATGGTCTGGGCAAGGTGCAATTCGCCGAACAGGTCGCCGCGGCTCTGCAGACCGTTCCAATGCGCGTGGCGCATCGATGTCAGGTCGTTTCTGTCCAGCGCTGTCATGGGAACGCGCCATATCGTGAAGCGAGCGAAGGGCGCAAGCCCTCTCTTGCCGAAGCGCCGATGAAGCGCCTAAGCAGACAACGATGGTCAGCAGAGGCCAGCAGGGGAGACGCCGAACCGTGAACGTCATTCGCATCGCCGCCGCGGAACGCAAGCGCGCATGACCCGTGCGACAATCAAGGATGTGTCGCGCGTTGCGGGCGTGTCGATCAAGACCGTGTCGCGCGTGCTCAACAAGGAACGCTATGTCAGCGACGACATGCGGCAAAAGGTCGAGGAAGCGGTCGCGCGCCTCAATTATCACCCCAGCCAGGCGGCGCGTACGCTCGCTGGAAAACGCTCGTTTCAGATCGGGCTGATCCACGACAATCCCAGCCCCTATTATATCTTCAACATGCAAGCCGGCGTCGGGCAGCGGTGCCGCGAGGCCGACTTTCGAATGATCGTCCAGCCGTGCGACATCAACTCGCCCGGCCTTGTCGACGACATCGGCGCGCTGATCGATCAGGCGCAGCTCGACGGCATCATCATGACCCCGCCGGTAACCGATGTCGGCACCGCGCTTGCCGAATTGTTCCGCCGCAAGATTCCCGTCGTGCGCGTCCAACCGGGCACCGATTTGACCGCAACCTCGGCGGTTTACATCGACAATGTGCAGGCGGCCGACGACATGACGGCCTATCTGATCTCGCTCGGACACCGCCGCATCGGCTTCGTCACCGGGCACGGCAATTATTTCGCCAGCGGCCAGCGATTGACCGGATACCGGCAGGCGCTTCAGCGTGCGGGCATCGGCTTCGACGCCGCGCTGGTCTTTCCGGGGCAGTTTGATTTCCAGTCGGGGACCGCTGCGGCCGAGGCGCTGCTGGCGCTCGACCAGCCGCCGACCGCGATTTTCGCGAGCAGCGACGATATGGCCGCGGGCGTGCTCGCCGCAGCGCACCGCATGGGCATTTCGGTGCCCGGACAACTCTCGGTCGCGGGCTTCGACGATACCGACCTTGCGCAGGTCGTGTGGCCCGCGCTCACCACGATCCACCAGCCGATCCGCGACCTCGGCTACGCCGCCGCCGACCTGCTGCTCGAATTTGGCGAGACGATCGAGCGACGCCAGCTGCCGCACAAGCTGGTCGTGCGCGGTTCGACGGCAGCGCCGTCCAATTAAACCGCCGTGTCTCCGCGAAGGCGGAGACCCATCGCCGGGTCGTTCAAACTTTCGCCGACCGGAGACAGGCCCCGGCCTACGCAGGGGCGCAGAAGAAAACTCTGTCCATTCACATATGACAACGCTATCTTATCCGCAGACATAAGGATTCGGGGAGAGACATGTGGCGCAAATTGCCGATAAACGCCGCTGGCTCGTCGTGGGACTCGTCTTCGTCGCGATCGTGCTCAACTATGTCGATCGCCAGATCCTCGCGCTGCTGAAACCGACGCTCCAGCTCGAATTCGACTGGACCGACCGCGATTACAGCCACATGGCGTCGGCCTTCCAGTTCGCCGCCGCGCTCGCTTTCCTCGGCACCGGCTGGTTCATCGATCGCGTCGGGCTCCGCTGGGGTTTCGCGATCGGGGTCGGCGTGTGGAGCCTTGCGGGCATGGCGCATGCCTTCGCGACCACGGTGTCGGGTTTCGTTGCCTCGCGCGCGGTGCTCGGCGCTGCCGAGTCGATCGGCACCCCTGCCGCGGTGAAGACCGCAGCGACCTATTTCAACGCAAAGGAGCGCAGTTTCGTCCTCGGCCTTGGCGGCATCGCGCCGAACGTCGGCGCCATCCTGACGCCTTTGCTCATCCCGCTGATGGCGCTGATGTGGGGCTGGCAGGCGACCTTCCTGATCGCGGGCGGCCTCGGTCTCGTCTGGGTCGTCGTCTGGCTGATGGTGCGTATCCCCGAACAGCCGAACGCCGAGCGCGATGCCGCGGCGCCAAAGATCGCTTGGAGCAGCCTGCTGCGCGATCGCCGCCAGTGGGCGGTGATCCTCGGCAAGGCGCTGACCGATCAGGTCTGGTGGTTCCTGCTCTTCTTCATGCCCGACCTGTTCCACCGCCTCTTCGGGCTGACGCAGGGCACGCTCGGCCTGCCCGTCGCCTTCGTCTATTTCATGGCCGCGCTCGGCGGCATCACCGGCGGTTATCTACCCTCCTATCTGATGGGTCGCCGCGGCTGGACCGTGAACGCCGCGCGCAAGACGACGATGCTCATCTACGCGCTGCTCATCCTGCCCGTGCCGCTGCTCGTCGGGGTCGACAGCGCATGGGTCGCGGCGATGATCCTCGGCCTCGCGCTCTTCGCGCACCAGGGTTTCTCGACCAATATCTTCGGGCTGACCACCGACGTCTTTCCGGCGCGTATCGTCGGCTCGGCGATCGGCATCGGCGCCTTCGCCGGAAACCTCTCGGGCATGGCGATGATCGAGTTCGCGGGTTGGTCGCTCGACACGGGCAGGGGGTATCTGCCGATGATGCTCGTCTGCGCTGGCACCTATCTCGTCGCGCTCGCCGCGATCCACCTCATCCTGCCGCGCATCGTTGCGGTCGATGAGGAGGAGGATGGCGAAGTGCAGGTGCTCGCGCATTGAAGATGCAAAACCCCACCACCCGTCATTCCCGCGAAAGCGGGAACCCAGGGTGGGGTATGCTGAATTACGCTCTGGGTCCCCGCTTTCGCGGGGATGACGACAGAAGAGCCATCCAATCTGAAATCGTCCAACAAACCCGCTTCCCTCGACCTCACTTATGGAGTATATGACAGCGATGTCAGATTTTCTTCCCGCTCTCGCCAATGTGACCTTCGCCGGTCATGAGGTTTCTCCCATCGCCTGGGGCATGTGGCGCTTCGCCGGTGCCGACCTCGCCAACGCGCGGGCGCGCATCGACGCCGCGTTCGAGGCTGGCGTCACGCTGTTCGACACCGCCGACATCTATGGCTGCGACACGCCCGGCGGTTTTGGTTCGGCCGAGGCCTTGCTCGGCGACGTATTCGCCGAGGCGCCCGGCCTTCGCGACAAGATGGTTTTAGCCACGAAGGGCGGCATCATCCTCGGCGTGCCCTATGACAGCAGCGCGCGCTATCTGACGTCGGCCATCGACATCTCGCTGAAACGCCTGCGCACCGATCATGTCGAGCTGTGGCAAATCCACCGTCCCGACCTGCTCAGCCATCCGCAGGAAATCGCGCGCACGCTCGAGGAAGCACATCGCGCCGGCAAGATCGGCGCGATCGGCGTCTCCAACTTCACGCCCGCGCAGACCGCGGCACTTGCCAAATTCCTGCCCGTCCCCGTGGTCAGCCACCAGAGCGAATTTTCGCCGCTCCATCTCGCACCGCTCTTCGACGGCATCTTCGACCAGTCGATGGCCGAGGGCATGAGCTTCCTCGCCTGGTCGCCGCTCGGCGGCGGCCGGCTCGGCGATCCGGCCGACGAGCACACCCGCGCCGTCGCTGCGCTGCTCGATGCGAAGGCCGCCGAGTACGGCGTCTCGCGCGCCGCCGCGACCTACAGCTGGGTGATGGCGCATCCCGCGCGCCCGATCCCGATCGTGGGGACCCAGAACCCCGACCGTATCAAGGAAATTCCGCAGGCATTCGCCCCGCGCTGGACGCGCGCCGAATGGTACGCGGTGCTGCAAACATCGATGGGGGAGAATCTGCCATGACCGATCGCTCGTGCGAAGTCAGCTGGTTTTCGGCGCTCTGCGACGACGACTATGAATTTCTCGGCGTGCCCGACCCGATGCTCAAATCGAGCTGGGAACATTGCCGCGACATTGTTGTGCAGGCCGACACCCTGGGGTTCGACAATATCCTGCTGCCGTCGGGCTATGCGCTCGGCATCGACACCACCGCCTTCGCCGCGGCGATTGCGACGATGGTCAAGAATATCCGCCTGCTGATGGCGGTGCGCATCGGCGAAAGCTGGCCGCCGCAGCTCGCGCGCCAGATTGCGACGATCGACCGCATCCTCGGCGGCCGCCTGACCGTTAACATCATCTCCTCGGACATGCCTGGCGAGACGATGGACTCCGAACCGCGCTACCGCCGCACGGTCGAGGCGATGCATATCCTCAAGACGCTGCTCAATGGTCAGGCGCTCGACCATGACGGCGAGTTCTGGAAGCTGAAAGTCGAACCCGCGCGCATCGGCACGGTGTCGGGCAAGGCGCCGCCGCTCTATTTCGGCGGGCTTTCTCCGGCTGCCCGCGACGCCGCCGCGAAGGGCTGCGACGTCTTCCTGATGTGGCCCGACCGCGAAGAGGTGGTGAAGGACATCATCGCCGACATGACCGCCCGCGCCGCCGCTTACGGCCGCACGCTCAAATTCGGCTACCGCGCCCACATGATCGTGCGCGACACCGAGGCCGAAGCGCGCACCGCCGCCGACCGCCTGCTCTCCAAACTCGACGCCGCTAAGGGCGCCGAAATCAAGGCGAAGTCGCTCGATTCGCAATCGTTCGGCGTCAACGCACAGGTCGCCCTGCGCGAAGCGGCGTCCGACGACGGCTATGTCGAGGACAATCTGTGGACCGGCGTCGGCCGCGCCCGCTCGGGCTGCGGCGCCGCGATTGTCGGCGACCCCGACCAGGTGCTGGCGAAGCTGAACCGCTATCAGGACATGGGCATCGAGGCCTTCATCCTCTCGGGCTACCCGCACGCCGCCGAAGCCGACCTCTTCGCGCGCCATGTGCTGCCGAAGATGAAGCACGGACCGCTGGAGCTCTAAATCTTCGTCACCCCGGACTTGATCCGGGGTCCACAAGGGCTAGCACCGCCCCAAGCGTCATGGATCCCGGATCAAGTCCGGGATGACGATGGCTGGAAAGGATGCCCCGCCCCCACGTTTGAGACGTAGGAGAGAAGGGGACGGGGCACGCGGGCTTAAGCAGGGTACATATTGCCAGTCGATTAACCGAAAGTGTTATCCGGCCCAAACTGCGGCATAAAGTGCCGCCATCTCTTCGGCATCGGGCACGCGCGGGTTGTTCGCGGGCGAGCCCGACGCCGCCGCCTGGGCGCACATCGTCGGAACCAGCGCGTCCCAGCGCGCTGCATCGATCCCCCACGCCGCCGGCCCCGGCACCTCGAGCTCGCGGTTGAGCGCCGCCAGTTCGTCGAGCAACCGCGCGACCGCCGCCTGATCGCCCTCGCGGTCGTCCGCCACCCCCATCGCGCGCGCACAATCGGCATAGCGATGCAGCGCCGCGGGCGCCGACCACGCCGTCACCGCGGGCAGCAGCATCGCGTTCGACAGCCCGTGTGGCACGTGGAAATGCGCGCCGATCGGCCGGCTCATCCCGTGGACCAGCGCGACCGAACTGTTCGAAAAGGCGATCCCCGCCTGCGTCGCCCCCAGCATCATCGCCTCGCGCGCCGCCGCGTCCATCGGGTCGCTGAACACGCGCCGCAAATTCGGCGCCAGCGCGCGCATCGCGAGCAAGGCCATGCCGTCGCTGAACGGATTGGCGCGCTTCGATACATAGGCCTCGATCGCGTGCGTCAGTGAATCGATCCCCGTATCGGCGGTCAACCGCACCGGCTTGGTGAAGGTCAGTTCGTAATCGACGAGCGCCGCGACCGGCAGATAGGCGAGCCCCGGACACAGCATCTTCTCGTCGCTCGCTTCGTCGGTGATGATCGTGAAGCGCGTCGCCTCCGACCCCGTGCCTGCGGTCGTCGGGATCGCGATGATCGGCAGTCCCGGTTCGTCCTGCACATGCGGCGCCTTGTAATCGGCCATCGCGCCGCCGAATTTGCCGAGCAGCGCAATCGCCTTCGCGCTGTCGAGCGGGCTTCCGCCGCCGAAGCCGACGACGCAGTCGTGATCGCCTTCGAGGAGGAACGCCACCCCGGCATTGACCGACGCCACCGTCGGATCGGGCACCGTATCGGTGAACACCCGCGACGCGATCCCCGCCGCCGCCAGCCCATCGACCAGCTCTGCCACGCGCCCGCTGCTCACCAGCCAGCCATCGGTCACGATCAACGGCCGCGCCAGCCCCAGCGTCGCCAGCACCTCGGGTAGGTCTTTCGATGCCCCGCCGCCGATGCGCAGGATACGGGGCAGGGCGATACTCGCGATACTCAACTCACCATCTCCTCGCGGATCGAGCTCCGCGCCAGCCAGAACAGTCCCGACGCCACCGCGCCGAACAGGATGAAGATCATCAGCGACCAGCGCACGCCTTCCGCCGACCCTAGCCCCATCGGACCGCTCAGAAAATCGCTAACCGCCCCGACCCCCAGCGGCCCGAGGCCAAGCCCGATCAAATTGATGATGAACAGCAGCACCGCCGTCGCGGTCGCCCGCGTCTGCGGCCGCACCAGCCCCTGCACCGCGGCATAGCCGGGCCCATACCAAAGCGTGTTGAGGATCGGCGGAAAGGCGAAGAGGATCAACGCTGCGACCGCCGAATCGGCGAGCAGCCCCGCGATATAGAAGGGGATACCGAGCAAGGTCGAAATCGCCGGGATCGACACATAGGCGCGCAAGTCGCGCGCGCCATATTTGTCGGCCAGATAGCCGCCCATCCATGTCCCCACCGCGCCGGTCAGCCCCAGCACGATGCCGAGCGCGACGCCGAGGAAGCCTGTCACGCCGAGCCCGAAGCCGCCTGCGATCTCGGCCAGCTCGGCGCCATGGTTGCGAAAGAAGAAGGGCGCGAGAAAGGCCGCGGCGCCATAGCCGATGAACGCCTTGATCGCCGCAGCAAAGGCGATCAGCCAGAAGGTTCGCTTGCCGCGGATTTCGGCCATCGCGGTCTGGAAATCGGGGCGCGATGCCTTCAGCGCGGCCATGTCGGTATGAAGCTGGCGGCGCGGCTCGCGCAGCGTCGTCCACGCGACGAGCGCCATCAACAGCCCGGGCAAGCCCGCAAACAGGAACGCCGTGCGCCAACCATAAGCGTCGGCGATCAGGCCCCCGAGGGCGAGCCCGAGCAGCCCGCCGAGCGGCGTTCCGAGCGCGTAAAAGGCGAGCGCCGACGCGCGCTTCTCGCGCGGCGTATAGTCGGTGATCAGCGAATGCGCGGGCGGGGTGCAGCCCGCTTCGCCGATCCCGACACCGATGCGGCACGCGACGAGCTGAACGAAATTTTGCGCAAAGCCGCACGCGATGGTGAACAGGCTCCACAGCCCCGCTGCGACGGCAATAATCCGCGGCCGATGTCCCGTTTCGGCATAGCGCGCGATCGGGATGCCGAGCACGGTATAAAAGAGCGCGAAGGCGAGCCCCGTCATCACCCCCAGCTGCCAGTCAGCCAGATGCAGCTCATTCTTGATCGGCTCGGCCAGAATCGCGACGATCTGCCGGTCGAGGAAGTTGAGGATATAGATGATGAGAAGCACCGACAGCGCATAGCGGCGGTAGGCCGGCGATACGGGCGATAGGACGGGCGGGGCGGGGGCTTCGTTGGTCATCTCATCCTCTCACTCTTCTTCTTTTTTCGTCACCCCGGACTGGACCCGGGGTCTAGCTGCCCTCGCCACGTCTCCATGGATGCCGGATCAAGGTCGGCATGACGATAGGGGCGTTGACTCCGTCTCTCACCACGATATGACAGCGTTGTCTGAAAGGGAAGCCATTGTCCCAATTGCTCGTTCTTCAATCGGTCTGGGGCCTCGACCAATGCCCCGGTTTCGACATCGAAAACCGCCTCGATGAAGCGCTCGGCCAGGTCGTCGCCGCGGGCTTCGACGGTGTCGGCGTCAACCTCGCGCGCGCCGCGCGCACCGACGGCGTCGCGCGCGTGATGAATCCGCTCGGCCTCGCATGGGAGGGGCAGGTGCTCGTCCATGACGCCGACCAGCTTCGCCACTGGATCGCTGAGGCAGAGCAGCTCGGCGCGCATCATCTCAACGTCCAGATCGCCGGTCCGACCGCAGACTTTCGCGCCGCGCTCCGCCTGATCGACAGCCTTGTCGCGACGGCGAAGGACGCGCCGCTCCCCGTCTGGTTCGAAACCCACCGCGGTCGCCTTACCAACGACCTGCTTTTCACGCTGCAATTGCTCGCCGAACGCCCCGGCCTGCCGCTCACCGCCGACCTGTCGCATTATCCCGTCGCGGGCGAGATGGAGCTGCCGCTTCGCGATGACCAGCTCGCCGCGATCGAAACGATCCTCCAGGGCAGCCATAATTTCCACGGCCGCGTGTCGACGACGCATCAAGTACAGGTCGCGCTCGATGCGCCGCAGCACGCGGGCTGGCGCGACCAGCATATCGCCTGGTGGCGCCGCGGCTTCGAACTCTGGCTCGAACAGGCCCGCGCGGGCGATGCGCTGACCTTCATGTGCGAACTCGGCCCGCCGCCCTATGCGATCACTGCGCCCGACGGCAAAGAGCTGACGAACCGCTGGGACGAGGCGCAAAGGATGCGCGATATCGTGCGCGGGCTGTGGCGCGAGGTAGCGGGAACCTGACCCCGTGCCCCTGCGAAGGCAGGGGCCCATCACCGGACCTATCTTTTCTCCGCCGCCGGCTGCTTGGCGACGAAAGGTTTGAAGATGGGCCCCTGCCTTCGCAGGGGCACGGTAAAGAAACCAAATCACACCGCCACCGCATCCCGCCAGCGCGCAAACGCCGCATCGGCCTCATCGCGCCTGACCTTGGGCACGAACTCCGCGTCATACCGCGCCAGCCGTTTCAGGTGGTCCTCGCCGAACAACCCCGCGCCCATCCCCGCCGCCAGCGCCGCGCCATAGGCGCTCGCCTCGCGCACCGCATGGCGCCGCACCGGCCGCTGCAACGCGTCGGCCTGCAACTGCATCAGCGTATCGCTCGCCGACAGGCCGCCCGCGACGGGCAGCGCCTCGGGCACCGGCAGCGCGCCGGCAATCACGTCGGCAATTTCGCGAAAGCGAAACGCGATTCCCTGCAACGCCGCGCGCGCGACCTGCCCCGGCCCGTCGGCAAAGCTCAATCCCGCGATCAGCCCGCGCGCCTCGAACTTGCCATGCGGCGCGCCCATTCCCGCGAGCGAGGGCCGCACCACCACCTTTCCCGCGTCGCTCACCAAAGCCGCCGCCGCTTCCATCGCCGCGGGCGACGCGAACAGCCCCAGCCCGCCGCACAGCCATTCGATCAGCGACCCGGTGGTAATCACCATCCCCTCGACGCAGAAACGCGGCTTCCCGCCCGCAAAGGCCAGCGCCTCGGCGGGCATGGTCTTGTGGATCGTCTCGGGCACCTCGCCGGTCCCCGTCATCAGCACGCCCGACGTGCCATAGGTCGCCTTCCAGTCGCCGCGCGCCAGCGCGCCATGCGCGACCATCGCGGCCGCCTGATCGGCGACCAGCGCGGTGATTGGCACCGCCGCACCGAGCACCGCCGGATCGCTTTCCGCAATCGGACCCCAGCTTTCGACCTGGGCCGGAAACATGGTCGCGGGCAGGCGCTGGTGCGCGAGCAACGCCGCGTCCCAGCCGCTGCCCGCCGCATAATCATAATAGCCGGTCAGCCACGCCGCCGAGGCATCGGTGACATGCGCGCCGCTCAGCTTGTAAATCAGCCAGCTGTCGAGCGTCCCCCATTGCAGGTCGGCGGGATCGCGCCCCGACAGCGCAATCGCCGCGGGCAGCTTCGCCGAAGGAACCTGCGGCCAGCTGGTGAATCCCGCCGCGCGCAGCGCCTTAAATTGCTCCATCCCGCGCAGGTCGCTCCACACGAGCATGGGGGCAACCGGTTCGCCGCTGGCACGGTCCCACAGGACGATGCTCGCGCGCTGCGTCGTCACCCCGATCGCGGCGACATCGGTGATGCTGCGCCCCGCCGCAACCAGCGCGCCGTCCAGCACCGCTCGGCAGATATTCCAGACCTGGGCGGCATCCTGCTCGACCCGGCCGGGGGCGGGGAAGTAGCTCGCGATCGGCCTTTTGTCGACCCCCAGCACCGTGCCCGCCGGATCGACGAGCATAGCGCGCGCGCCCGTCGTGCCCGCATCCAGTGCGAGCAAAAGCTCAGGCATCGGGTATCAGATTGCCCGGATTCATGATCCCTTCCGGATCGAGAGCTTGTTTCACGCGCCGCAGCAACGCCACACCGCTGTCACCCAGATCATGGTGCAGATACGGCTTGCGCAGTCGCCCCGCGCCATGATGATGCGCGACTCCGCCGCCATTCTTCGCGGTCGCTTCCATGATCGCGCGCCAGCCGGCGAAATAGGCGGGCTCCATCTTCGCGCTATCCTCGAACGTCGCGGCGAAGCTGAAATAAAGGTTGATCCCCGATCGATAGACATGGCTGCTATGCGCCGACGCGTTGATCACGCCCGGAATCTCGTTGAGCGCCGCGATGCTCGCGTCATAGATCGCGCCGATCTCGCTCCACCGCCCCGAAATCTCGACCGTGTCGGCGACATATCCGCGCTGGAACATATCGCGCCAGCTTGGCACATGGTTGCGCTTTTCGATCCACTGCTTGGCCGCCATGGGATCACCCGCTTCAAGACCCGCCGCGCCGCAAATCTCGTGCATCGCCGCCAACTCGGCTTCAACGCGCGCCTTCGGCCCTTCGTGGACCATCAACAGCATCGCCTTGCCATCGCGCTCATGATCGCGGAAAAGCCGCCGCACCTCGCGCCCGTCGTACTGGCGCATCACGGGCGGGCGCCAGTCGGCGCGCACGATCCGCCGCTGCACCTCGAACCCGGCGCGCATGTCGTCGGCGTAAAAGATGCTGTAATCGCGATGCGGCGCTTTCTCCCGCAGCGAGAAGGTCACGCCGGTAATCACCCCCATCGTTCCCTCGGCGCCCATCAGCAAATGGCGCAGGTCCGGCCCCGCCGCCGCGCGCACCGCCTTGCCCAGCGTCACCAGCTCGCCGTTGGGCAGCACCGCCTCGATCGAATGGATGATGTCTTCGATATTGCCATAAGCGGTCGAGAACTGCCCCGACGCGCGCGTCGCGACCCAGCCGCCGACGCTGCTGATCGCGATCGACTGCGGCCAGTGCCCGATCGTCAGCCCGTGCGCCGCGACCGCCTCCTCGGCCTCCATGCCATTCAGCCCCGCATCGAAGCCCGCGAGCAGATCGCCTTCATCGATATAGCGCACCCGATTCATCGAACTCATGTCGAGCAGGATTGCATCCGGCGTCGGCTCGATCCCGCCGCATACCCCGCTGCCCAGGCCGAAGGGAATCAGCGGCACGCGCTTCTCGGCGGCGAGCTTCACGACCTTCTGCACATCCAAGGCCGACTGCGGCCGCACGACGCATCCCGGTGCGGGCACATCTTCACCGCGCCAGTCGCGCAGATGCTTGACCGCCCACTGGTCGTAACGCCGCGCATTCAGCGCATCGGCATCGCGCGCGACGCGATCGGCGCCGATCGTGCTGGCAAGGGCTTCGGCTATGCTCATCTCACTCTCCCAAAAGCCTGCGGCTCGCATCGTTGATCTGGCGGCAATGTGCGATCTCAGCCGCCTTCATGGCGTCATCCCAGCCGAGCAGCGCACCCATCGCTTCGGCGGCGGGGGCGAGTGCGGCCAGCCCGGCGCCCTCGTCGAACCAGGCGCGCGCGCTGCGGCGCACCCAATAATCTTCGAGCGTCGCGGCGCCTTCATGCGTTACCGCGCGGACGGCCTCGGCCGCCACATCGCCGCCCGCGAGCAAAATCTCGTTGGCCTCGTCGCCATAGAGCCCCGCGAGCCTCTCGGCGGCCAGACGATCGAGCCCGTCCAGCGGCAGCGTCCGCGATCCCCCGGGCAACGACACATCGGCGGTCGAACAGGGCAGGGCGCTCACGTCCAGCCGCTCCACGACCAGATCGACCACCCGCTCGGCCATCGCGCGATAGGCGCTGAGTTTCCCGCCCGCGATCGACACCATCCCGCCCGGCGAGGTCCATATCTCGTCCTTGCGCGATACTTCGTTGGCCTTCTTCCCCGGCTGAGCGATCAACGGCCGCACCCCCGACCACAAAGACACGATCTCGGCGTCCTCGATCGGTGCAATGTTGAGCGCCGCCTCGGTCGCGCGCAGCAGATAATCAATGTCCGCGCGCTCCGGCGCGGGCCAGTAATCGGCGCCGTCATGGAACACATCGGTCGTCCCGACATAGGTGAACGGCCCGCGCGGCACCGCGAAAATGCTGCGCTTGTCGGGTGCGCGGATGATCAGCGTGGCATTGATCGGCAACCGCTCGCGCGGCAGCACCAGATGGATGCCGCGGCTCAGCGACAGCCGCGTATCGTTCTCGCCGCCCTCCAGCCCGCGCACCCTATCGACCCAAGCACCCGCGGCGTTCACCACCAGCTTCGCCTTGATCCGCGCGCCCAGCCCATCGTCCAGCGTCGACGTCGCGACCAGCCCGCCCTCCGTCAGTTCCGACGCCGCGGCATGGTTCACGACGACCGCCCCCGCTCCCTGCGCGCTGCGGATATTCGCCAGCACCAGCCGCGCATCGTCGGTCAGAAACTCGGGATAGATCACCGCGCCATTCAACCCGCCGGTCCGCATCAACGGTTCGCGCCGCTGCAACTCGGCCAGCCCGATCACCTCATGCTTTTCGGCCTCGGGCACTCCGCCCAATTTCTCGAACGTCCACAGCCCCGTGCGCAGCTTCGCGGTCATCGCCATGTTGGTCGTCGGGATCAGGAAGGGCGACAATCGCGTCAGGTGCGGCGCGATCCGCCGCAAGATCTGCCGCTCCGACGCCGCTTCCTTCACCAGCGCGATGTCGCCCTGCGCCAGGTAACGCAGGCCGCCGTGGATCATCTTCGAGCTTCGGCTGCTCGTCCCGCTCGCATAATCGCGCGCCTCGACCAGCGCGACCGCCAGCCCGCGCATCGCCGCGTCGCGCGCGATCCCCGCGCCGGTAATCCCGCCGCCGATCACGACAAGATCGAACGTCCGCGACTCCAGTTCGGCAAAGACCTCGGCGCGCCGCCGCGCATCGAGCGCGGTTTCCTTCACGCCGAAACGATCCCTTCGAACAGCGCCGCGTCCGCCGATCCCGCGCGGTAAAACACTGGCGGCTGTCCGAACGGCGCCGCCACCGTCACATCGCCGCCACCCGCGTAAGCCTGCCCCGACCAGACATGCACCCACTCGACCCCCGCGGGCAGGTAGGCCGTCCACTCGGTCTTCCCCGCCGCGATCACCGGCGCGACGAGCAAATCGGGCCCGAGCAGATAGCTCGTCTGGATCGCATAGGTTTCGGCATCGTCCTCGAAGTGCAGGAAGAGCGGCCGCTGCACCGGCAATCCCGTCTCCGAAGCCTGCTGCGACAGCCGCCGCAGATAGGGCGCCAGATGCGCATAGATCCGCGTCATCTTCGCAAAATGCGCGAGCAGGTCGGGGTCGTCGTCATATTGCATATTCTGCCGCGGCCGATTGCCCTCATGCGTCCGCATCATTGACGTAAACGCGGACATCTCCGCCCAGCGCATCGCTAGTTCGGCATCGCGCGTCGTATCGAACAGGCTGGTATAGCCGCCGCAATCGCTATGATGATGCGCGTTGCCCAGCATCCCAGCCGACAGCGCGGCGCAGATCACCGTGCCGATCCCGTCGTGGCGCGAAAAATCGACCGCCTGGTCGCCCGCCCACAGCATCGGGCAATGGCCTTGGACGCCGGCCCCGCCCGAGCGCATGAACACCATCATCTCGCCCGTCTGCCCGCGTCCCTCGATGCCCTTCGCATTGACCTCGCCCCACAAGGCCGGCCAGCGATTATGCGCGGTCATACCGCTCTCGCCGTTGGCGAGCCGCACGTCGACCGGCAAATATTCGCCGAAATCGGCCATCCAGCCCGACAGCCCGAAATCAATCATCTTCTCGCCGATGATCGTGTCGGCGAACCACGCCGCGGCGGCGGGATTGGTGAAATCGACATGCCCGCAATCGAACTCGCCGAAATCGATAATATAGGGCTCGTCCTTTTCGGGGTGCATCACCATGAAGCCCTGTGTAGCGGCTTCGGCATAGAGCGGCCCGTCGACCGCCAGATAGGGATTCACATAGCCGAGAAACCGGATCCCGCGCTCGCGCAACTCCGCAATCCGCGCAGGTAATTCGGGGTAACGCTCGGCATTCCACTGCCAGTCCCAGAACAGCCGGTTCCCGAAGCTGGTGATGCGCAGCCCCACCCAATCCTCACACCACAGCCCCGAAACCGCGACTCCGGCGTCCTCATAGGCCTTCAATCGCGCAAAGCTGTTGTCGCCATCCTTTAGCCCGATCACTGCGCCCTTCAGCAGCCATTCGGGCAGCGGCGGCTGGCGCCCGAAGCGATCCGACAGCGCCGACACCAGCTCGGCAAAGCGCGGCCGCGCCCGCAGTTCGATCCGGGCCGGGATCTCCCACACCTCGACCTCGTGATAATCCCGCTCACGGAAATCGAACGCGGCATAAGCGAAGCTGTCGACGTGCAGCGCATAGCGCCGCGAGCTAACGAAGGTCGGCTGCGGATAATTGGTGTGGGCATAGCTGCCGCCGCCGCCCTTGCGGTGCGCCTCGACCTGCCGGAACAAAGGCGACGCCGGATCGCGGCCAACGCCGGGCTCGCTCGACCACAAAGGAAAATGCCGTCCGCGCAGGTCGAAATAGGAGAATTGCTCGCCGCCACCCCAAACATGCTCGCCGGCATCGGCTGGCACGCGCAGCCACAGCCGGTTGAGCGCTGGGTCGATCGCTTTCAGCGCGATCACCGCATCATCGCCATCGCCCGCAACCGCAGCTTCGAGAAGCCAGGGCGAACCCGGCGCCGCAGCAAAGCGCACGACCTTATCCGCGACCTCGACATGCCCCAGCGCGATCCGCTCGACCACCTCCTGCGCCACTTCGAAATGCCCGAGCTTCGAATGGACATGCGGCACACCGCGCCCGACGAAGAAACAGGGCGCGCCTTCACCATGCGTCAGGATCGTCTGCCCGCCGAGGCGGAGCGCAAAGCCGGTATCGAGCGCGTCGAGCGCCATGGCGAGATCCTTTCGTGCTTCTTCTAATATCCTCCCTGTGGCGAAGCCATGGGGAGGGGGACCATCCGAAGGATGGTGGAGGGGCCGCGACGGTTGCGCCAAAGCCCCTCCGTAAGCGGCTTCGCCGCTGCCACCTCTCCACCGCTACGCGGCAGGGAGGATAATTCTTTCGTCAGAAATTCACCCGCGCCGTCACCCCGAAATACCGTTCGGCATCGCGCGGGGTGATCTGGCGCATGAAGCTGGTCCCGTTCGGGATGCGCTGGATGACGAACTGCTTGTCGGTCAGATTCTTGACGATGAACGACAGGCTGTATTTGTCGTCGTCGGTGCTCACCTTGATCCCGGCATCCCAGATCGCATAGGCGTTCTGGAAGGCATTGGGGTTCTGGTTGATGTCGAAATTGGTCTTGCTCTGATAGACGAGCGAGCTGTTCAGATCGACGTTAAATCCGTCGATATCCAGCGGCAGGCGCCAATCCATCGTCACCGTGCCCTTATATTTGGGGGCAAAGGGCAGAGGCTTGCCGTTGATCGCGGCGGCGCAAGTGACGGCGGCGCCCGGCGGGCAGATGAATTCGTTGATATGCGCGTCGGTGTAGTTGAACCCGCCCGACAGCGAGAAATCATCGGTGATCGCGGCGTTGAAATCCATTTCGATTCCGCGCGTCGACACCGTCCCGGCGTTGGTCAGGCGCGTGACGACCTGCCCCGCAACGATGTCGAGGAAATTCGCCTGGTAATTGTCGTACTTGGCATAAAAGCCCGCGATATTCAGCGTCAGGCGGCGATCGAACAGCCGCGTCTTGAGGCCAACTTCATAGGCGTCCGACTTTTCGGGATCGATACGGCCGGTGTCGCGCGCCAGCATGTTGAAGAAGATGTTGAGCGCCGGCCCCTTATAGCCGCGGGTATAGGTGGTGTAGGCGACGATATCGTCGGTCAGGTCATATTGCAGCCCGACATTGCCCGACCAGCCATTGTCCTTGATCGACCCCGCCGAAGCGAAGGCGGGGTTCACACCGCTGAACGCGGTTAGCGAGGTCGAGCGGCGCGCGAAGTCATAGCTCACCTTGTCCTCGGTATAGCGCAGGCCCAATATGCCGCGGAACGCGTCAGTAAAGTTGAGCGTGCCCTGGCCGAACGCCGAATAGCTGGTCAGCTTGGTGGTGAAATCGGCGTTGCCTTCGTTGGTCGTATAGGTCGACGATCCGGTCGCGCACGGCGTCAGCCCGCCCACGGTCGGTAGCGTCGACGCGGTGCAAGCAGTCACCGTCCGGTTGAA
The DNA here is from genome assembly GCF_000803645.1 of Sphingopyxis fribergensis. Taxonomy (NCBI): domain Bacteria; kingdom Pseudomonadati; phylum Pseudomonadota; class Alphaproteobacteria; order Sphingomonadales; family Sphingopyxidaceae; genus Sphingopyxis; species Sphingopyxis fribergensis. The sequence goes on from NZ_CP009122.1 coordinate 856,360, forward strand.
GAAATCGACTTCCTTCGTGTGATAATAATAAAGCCCCGCAACATATTCGAAAAACTGCGGATTGGCCGACGCGATGCGCAATTCCTGCGTAAACTGGTCGAACTTCAAATCGCCGCGATCGTGCGAGCGGACGTCGCCCGCTGCGGTCCCGGTGTTGACATAAGATGGCGCATCCGACCGGAAATCGCCGTCGCGAACCTGGAAATTATACCAATGGCGATATGCCGTGATCGAGGTCAGCGTGACCCCGCCCAAGTCGAGGTCGATCTGCCCCGACACGCCGCTGTTCTTGTCCTTGGTATAGGGGTCAAGGTCGTTGTCGATGTCCTTGTTCTTGCCATCGAGCGTCAGCGGCGCGAGGCTCGGGATGAACACCGCATTGTTGAACGCCGATGAAAAGACGGTGCCGATGCTGTCGGCGAAACCATTGTCGCTGTTCTTCGAATAATCGGCGATCAATGTGATCTTCAGATTGTCGGTGGGCTCGGCAATCACTTTGCCGCGCACGCCCCAATGTTCGTATCCGTTGACCTTGTGGTTGTTGAAGACGTTGCGCGCGTTGCCGTCGTACTGTGACCAGAAACCGGTGAGCGAGGCGCGGATGCCATCGCCGAGCGGGCCGCCGATGCTACCGCGGATGCGATATTCATTGCCTTCGTACCAGGCGGCATCGACATAACCGCCCAGCTCGTTACCGGGCTCGCGGCTGATGATGTTGATCACGCCGGCGCTGGCATTCTTGCCGAACAGGCTGCCCTGCGGGCCGCGCAGCACTTCGATGCGCTCGACATCCAGAAAGTCCGACGTCTGCTGGCCGGTGCGCGCATAGACGACGCCGTCGATGACGGTCGACACCGACGGCTCGACGCCCGACGAGAAGCTGATCGTGCCGACGCCGCGGATCGACAACGCCGAATCCTTGTTGGTGTTGCCCTTGCGAAAGGTCAGCGTCGGGACGCGCTGGAACAATTGCTCGGCCGAATTGACGTTCGAGCGTTCGAGCTGGTCGCCCGAAACGACCGAGATCGCGACCGGCACATCCTGCAAATTCTGCTCGCGCTTCTGCGCGGTGACGATGATGTCGGTGCTGGCAAAGGGCGCATCGGCTTCGGCAGGCGTTTGTTGCGCTGCTACAGGGGCGGCGATCAGCGCCATCGCCATCGTCGTCGAAAGCGCCAGAGCCAGCTTGAATCCTGTTGTCGTCATCGAAAACCTCCCCACTCGCGTCCGGCGGATCATCTGCCCGCCTGGACTTTTGGACCTGTGACGCGGCCGCGTCTGCGGCCGAGAATCATCCGGTCGGCCCAGGGGCCAACCCGCCACGCATAGGGATGCGCGTCGAAACTATATCAGTCCAATCGAGAAATATCGATCTATTATGTCCAAATGCTATGACTTGGGCGGCTTTCGACCAGGAGCGGCCATAAAGCCCTCTCCCTTTGGGAGAGGGTGTCTGACGTTTGTTTTCGTCTTCGAGTGCCGATCCCTCACCCAACTTCGGCTATGTTGCTGCGCAACAAGCCTGCGTATCCCTCTCCCGACGGGAGAGGGGGAACGTCCGCTCACCACCCCAAAGCAGACATTTGCATGCCTCATCGCGTCCGCTTACTTCGAAGCTACCACCCGCTTCACATGCGCCAGACACGCCGCGGTCTCGCGCGCTACATCGGCGTTCAGCCACGCGACAATCTCTGGCGTCGGCCCGATATCGGGCTCCAGCAACGCGAAATCCAGATATACCGGCGGCGAGATCGGCCGCACCGCGACCCCCAGCCGGTGAAAGCGCGGCGCGCTGAACGGTTCGGCGATCGTCACGCCCAGCCCGGCTTCGACAAAGGCATATAGGATTTGCGAATGCTGCGTCTCCAGCCGCCGCGATACGCTGATGCCCGACTCTTCGAGCGCGGTGTCGATCCCGTTCCATAGCGCATCGGCCTCGTGCATCGGGCCGACGAACTCCTCGCCCGCCAGATCGGCGATCGCCAGCCGGTCGCGCGCCGCGAGCGGATGGTTCGCGGGCAGGATGCACACATATTCGGCGCGCGCGAGCGGTGTCGACCTTATGCCCTCGCGCCCTTGCATATCGACCCCGACGCCAAGGTCGGCCTGCCCCAGAAAGACGCGTTCCTCGATCGCGCGCTGCCCGAGCGATTCGACGATGATCTTGATGTCGGGATACAGGATACGAAAGCGCGCGATCACCGCGGGCAATATCGCCATCGCGATAGCCGCGAGCGCCGCGATCCGCACCGTGCCGACCGGATGCGCGCGAATACGCCGCGCCGCTTGGTCGAGCAGGTCGAGCCCCGCATAACTCCGCCGCACCGCCTCATACAGCGCTTGCGCCTGCGCCGTCGGATGCACGCGCGCGCCGCGCCGGTCGAACAGCCTGAACCCCACCGCGCGCTCCATGTCGGCGATCAGCCGGCTGACCGACGGCTGGCTGATGTTCAGCATCGTTGCGGCGGCCGTAATGCCCCCGCTCATCATCACGGCGCGAAACGCCTCGACCTGTCTCATTCGCATCGGCCATAGTATAGACGCATGACTGCGGGATGCAATTCGATTGGATGCGATGGACGAATCAGGCGTATCAGATCGTCGTTGGATAGATCCGGGAGAGACGAAATGGATTATGCGGCCCAGCGCGAACAGTTCGCGACCGAAGGCTATGCCGTGTTCGAACGCATACTCGAAGGCCCGCTGCTAGACCTGCTGCGCGAAGAATGCGGCCGCGTGATCGACCGCGAGGACGCCCGCCTCGATAGCCTCGGCGTCGAAGTCGACGGCATCAGCCACAAGGGCAAACGCTACTTCGCCGGCGAATGCCAGCGCCAGCAGCCCGACCTCCGCAACATGCTGTTCAGCGAAACGATGGCGGACATCTGCCGCGCGACACTCGGCGACGACGCCTATTTCTTTTACGACCAATATGTCGTGAAGGGCGCCAGCGAAGGCATGCCGTTCAGCTGGCACCAGGATTCGGGCTATGTCGTCGGCAACGGCGGCCCCGCCGATCACAAACCGTACCTCACATGCTGGTGCACGCTCGACGATACCACGGTCGCCAACGGGACCGTGCGCATCATGCCCTTCTCGCAGGCGCCCGAAACGCGGGGTGGCATCGTCCCGCACATCCGCCAGCCGGGCAGCAACGACCTCGTCGGCTACACCGGCGACAAGGAAGGCGTGACGCTCGAAGTTCCGGCGGGCAGCGTCGTCGCTTTCTCCAGCCTCGCGCTCCACGCGACCGGATCGAATTCGACCCCGAACATGCGCCGCGTCTATCTCGCGCAATATTCGCCCGAACCGATCTTGAACCCCGGCACCAACCACCTCCGCCGCAACGCTATCGCCTTCCTGCGCGGCGGCAACCAGGTGACCTTCAACTGACGGAGGATATCATGACCGCGCGCCCCGTTATCGTCGCACTCGGCGGGAACGCCACCGTCGGCGGCTCGGCCGAACACCTGCTCCGCCACGCGCTCATGCGATGCGAAGCGCTGGGCGCGGACACGGCGCTGTTCGCGGGTGAGGCGATCGACCTACCGATGTACGCGCCGCACCGTAGTGAGCGTTGTTCGAAGGCGCAGGCGCTGATGGCCGCGCTGCGCGATGCCGACGGCATCATCGTCGCATCGCCTGCCTATCACGGGACGGTGTCGGGCGTAGTCAAGAACGCGCTCGACTATGCGCAGGATCTCGTCTCCGATGCCCAGCCCTATTTCGATGGCCGCGCCGTCGGGTTGGTCGCGGTTGCGGGCGGGTGGCAGGCGGCGGGCAGCACGCTCGCGACGCTGCGCTCGATCACGCACGCGCTCCGCGGCTGGCCCACCCCGATGGCGGTCACGGCGAATAGCAGCCAGCCGCTCTTCGACCCCGACGGGATGCTGACAGATCAGGGTATCGCGTCACAACTCGATATCATGACCGGGCAGGTCGTGACTTTCGCGCGGATGAAGCGCGCCTATACGGACCAAGGGACTGCGTTGCCGGCCTGATGCAAGCTTGCCGGTAGGCATGGCTCGATGCCTTCCGGTCCTTCCAACGGCGTCTAGAATTTTACGCTCAGTCCGGCGGTGATCCGGCGATCGGTGAGGCCCTGAAAGCAGAGCAGCGCCTTGTTGTTCACGCAATATTGGTTCTGATCGCCGCGAAGCAGGTTGATGCCCTCGACGCCGACGTTGATATTTTCGGTGATGTCATAGTTGATGCTGGCATTGAGCTGCCCGCGCGCGCCGTTGATTAGAGGCAGTCCAAAGAAGAAGGGGTCGTTCGACACATAGCTGGAGCGCCACGTGTAGCGCAGTCGCGCGTTGAGCCCATATTTATCGTAGAACAGCGTGGTGTTGTAGGCATATTTCGACAGATTTGTCAGCGAGATGAGATCCTGAGAATCCGGATATCCGAGCTGCGTAAAGACCGTGCGGGGACCATCGGCGGTGCGATATTCGCGGGCTGAACCTCCGGCCTTCTGATAGGTGAAGTTGCCGATGAAGCCGAAGCCCGAGGCAAAGCCGAGCACATCTTCCCATGCTGACAGATCATGCTGGAAGGCGACCTCGACCCCGGTTTGCGTCGTCGTGCCGGGAACATTGAACGTCGAACTGCGCGGCACGCAGATGCCGACCCCCTGGATCGGGTTATTGATATTGCGATTGGCGATCGGATTATAGATGCCGCCGCCCGGGCAGGCCGGATCGATCGAGATGTTGAGATTGCCGTTCGCGTCGAGATTGGGCGCCGGATCTTCCTGACGCTGCGCGAACAGATTCGTGCGGCTCTTGTGGAAGAAGCCGATGCTGATCAGGCTCGACGGCGCGAAATAATATTCACCCGACAAGTCGAACGACCAGACCGCTTCGGGCACGAGGTCGGGGTTGCCCACCGCGACGGGCGTGTTCGCCCCGGTGCCGAAGGAAAAGGACGTCGACAGCGTGTCGAAATTCGGGCGGCGAATGTCGCGCGCGATCCCGGCGCGGACGAGGAACTTGTCGGCGGGCTCGATCACTAGGTTGAAGCGCGGCAGCAGGAAGTTGTACGAGCTTTTGGCAACCGTCTGTCCCGTGACCGCGCCGTTCGCGATATTGTTGCCGGTCGAGGACAGGCTGGTGTGCAGCCAGCGCACGCCCGCATTGCCGCGGACCGGCATACCGGCGATTTCACCCTCCATATTTGCCTGGAAATAGGCGGCGTTTGTCGTTTCCTTGATTTTGAAGAAACCCGAAAAGGATTCGGTCGGCGTCGTTAGCGGGGCGACCGGCGGCCCCTGCGTCGCGGCGGCGTTGCTCGCGTCGATCGCGGCGTTGAGCGATTCGAGAACTTTCGCGGGATCGTCGAAGGCCCGCCCGCCGTCGATCAGCAGGAAGTCGGAGAAATAGAGGCGGCGCCCGTCGGCGGCGTTGAAGTTGCTGGGCCCCGGGATCAATATGTCCGAAAACAGGTCGCCCGATGGCCGGTTCCAGGCGGTGGTCGTATTGGTCAGGCTGACATTTCGGGAAAATTCGTTGTTTTCCGCCGACGTCCGGTTCCACCGATAGCCAAAGTCGATCGAGGTCACGAAGGGGTTGAGGTCCGTCGTGTCGTAGGAAAAGTCGAGCCGTGCGGCCCGTTCCTGATTGTCGGTCGAATTGGCGCCCTGCGCGACCTGTTGCAGCTGATAGTTGGCGGGATCGAGCAATTGTGCCGTCGTCGGGGCAAAGGGGCTCGCCTGGTCGATGCCGAACTGCAGCGTGCCATTCCTCAGGTCGAATTCGAGCGGCACGCCATTGTCGATGCTGCGACCGATAGCCGGCTGCGGCCCGTTCGGATTGATGAAATCGAGTGTCGTGGAGAAGTTGGGGAAGTCCGATTTCGAGGTCGAGAGCGACACTTCCGCACGCATCCTTAGCTTGTCGGTGACTTGCCAGTCGCTGCCAAGGTCGAACACCCGGCTCTTGGTGACGCGCGCGCCGGTATCGCTCGATGTCCGCATGTTGGGGTCGATCACCGTGCCGGTCGTGCCGCCGATGCCGATGGTCCCAGCAACGGTGGCGTCGACGCTGCCGAGGTCGATCGGGCCATCGGGACCGTCGAGCGTACCCCAATCGATCGTCTCGAACGCGGTGTTGTCGGTCGCATCGACGACGGAGGGCGTCGCGGTGCCCGAAATCTGGACGCGGTGACTCTCTTGCCCGCGCGTCTGGTTGTTCAGCGTCGCGTCGAAATAGAATTTCAGGTCGTCGTTCGGCTTCCACTCGAGCGCCGCGGTGCCGTTGTAGGTTTCATATTCGTAATTTTCGAGCCCCTGTTGGAAGAACTGGATGCGCAGGAAGGGAAAGGCCTCGGCGCTTGGGCCCGAGCCCGGCAGGACGACGGCGTCGCGGTCGACGCGCGGCTTGAACGCCGCCACATCCTGCCGCGCATAACTGCCGCTTACGACGATCCCGATCTCGCCGATCCCGGTGTCCCACCTGTTGCCGAGCGTCGCCGACAGCCGCGGCAGGGTGGATTTCGCGAGGTCGCTGTTTTCCATCTGCGCGCGCGCAGCAATTAGCGGGTCGTCGAGGTCGAGCGGGCGGATCGTCCGCAAATTGATCGTGCCGCCGACCGACCCCTCGATCGTCTGAGCGGTCGGAACCTTGGTGACCTCGACCGAGGCGATCAGCGCCGCGGGCAGATCTTCGAAGCTGATGCCCGAGCGCCCGGCGCCCGATCCCACGGTCGACACGCCATTGATTTCGGTGCGGTTGGCGTCGGTGCCGCGGATCTGCACCGCATTGCCGACGCCGGCCTGCCGCGTGATCTGGACCCCGGTGACATTTTCCAGCACTTCGGCAAGGTTCTGGTCGGGCAGCTTGCCGATATCCTCGGCCTGGATGACCTCGACGATATTGTCGGAGGAGCGCTTTTCGCCCAGCGCGGTGGCAAGGGAGCTGCGGATGCCGGTGACGACGATCGCATCATCGCCCACGTCTTCGGCGGCGTTCGCATCCTGTGTCGCCGTATCCTGCGCAAAGGCCGGGACTGCGAGCACCGCCATCGCCGTCGTGCTCAGCAGCGCCGCGAAATTGATGTTGCCGCGCGTTACGCGCACGAGGCTGCCCCGAATCATCCCACTCTCCCTCATTGCCTTATGTTTGGAGAGATGCTCGTCATGTCAGACCAATATGTCAACCCAGATTCAGACCGAATACGGGTTGATCTTGTCCTACCTCTTGTATAGTCCAGCGATCAAGAATCATAAAAAGGGCGAGGCATGGCGCAGATAAGGGCGGTTCTAACGGTGGCGATACTGGCTTCGGCGGCGCATCCGGCGCTCGCGCGCGACATGCTGGTATCGGATCAGGCCCAGTTCAAATCGGCGGTCACAAAGGCGCAGCCGGGCGACGCGATTATCCTCGCCGATGGCGAATGGCGCGATTTCCAGATGGTCTTCACCGGGACGGGTACCGCCGAGAAACCGATTGCGCTGACCGCGCAGACCAAGGGCAAGGTGCTGCTCACCGGCCAGTCGAATCTGCGCATCGGCGGCCGCCACCTGCTCGTCTCTGGCCTTGTGTTCAAGAATGGCGCGAGCCCGACCCGCGAAGTCATCAGTTTCCGCCGCGATTCGAAAACGCTCGCCACCGACAGCCGCGTGACCGAAGTGGTCATCGACGGTTTCAGCAAGACCGACCGGCGCGCCGAGGATATCTGGGTTGCGCTTTACGGCACCGGCAACCGTGTCGATCATTCGCATTTCGGGGGCAAGACCAACGCGGGCGTAACGCTTGCGGTAATCCGCCGCGCGGGCGATCCGCTCGATAACCGCCACCGCATCGATCATAATTATTTCGGCCCGCGCCCGCCGCTTGGCTCGAACGGCGGCGAGACGATCCGTATCGGCACCAGCGAGGAATCGCTGTCCGACAGCCATACGATCGTCGAGCGCAACATCTTCGACCGGACGAGCGGCGAGGTCGAGATCGTCTCGGTCAAATCGGGCGGCAATATCGTCCGCGAAAACCTCGTGCTCGAAGCGCAGGGCGCCTTCGTGCTGCGCCACGGCAACGGCAATTTGATCGAGCGCAACATCTTCCTCGGCAAGGGCGTGCCCGACACCGGCGGGGTGCGGGTGATCAACCGCGACCAGGTGGTGCGCGACAATTATTTCGAGGGGCTCGCCGGCACCTCATTCAAGAGCGCGGTCAGCGTGATGAACGGCGTCCCCAATTCGGTGACCAACCGCTATCATCAGGTCGCGAACGCGCGGATCGAGGGCAACAGCATCATCGACAGCGCCCGCATCACGCTCGCGGCCGGCGCCGACGCCGAACGCTCGGCGGCGCCGACAGGCAGCAAGTTCGAGCGCAACCTGATCGTCGGGGCAAAGGGGCAGGATCCGTTCCGCGCCGAAGGCGAGATCGGCGGCATCGCCTTTGCGGGCAATGTCGAGGCAAGGGTTGCAAAACCGCTGTTGACCGCCGGTATCGAGCAACGCGAGATCAAACTCGAACGGGCCGCCAATGGGCTGCTCTACCCCACCGATCCGGCGTTTGCGGCGGTCGGCGCGCCGCGCGACCTGAAGCCCGTTACGCGCGAAGAGGTTGGCGCCGGCTGGTATCGCGGCGACGCCCGCGAAGCGGCGTTCGGCACGGGAAGCACCGTGTCGCTCGCAGCGGGCGCGTCGCTCGCCGAGGCGGTCGCCGAAGCGAAGGCCGGCGACACGCTGGCGCTCGCCACCGGCACCTATGACATCGCTGCGCCGCTGACCGTGCAACGCCGGTTGACCATCGCCAGCGCCAAGGATGCGCAGCCGGTGCTGCGCGTCGCGTCGCGCCTCGCGCGGATCGCGGGCGGCGGCGGACTGCGGCTAGCAAATCTGGCGATCGATGCCAGCGCCGCGCCCGGCGACGGCGCACTGGTCGCTGTCGAAGCGGGCGTTGCGCCCAACTACAGTATCGCGTTCGATGGCGTGGCGGTACGCGGTCCCGGCAAGGGGCGGATCGACGGGATCGCGATGGCGCCGGGCACCTTCGCCGACGATGTCACGATCACGAACAGCGATTTCGCCGCGATGGGCGTCGTCGTCGCCGCGACTGGCGAGCAGGAACCGAAGGGCTGGTATCCGATGGAAAGGCTGACGATCGGCGGCAGCCGCTTCGCGGGCGTCGCGATGGTCGCCGACCTCTTGCGCAAGGGCAGTGACGAAAGCACCTTCGGCCCCTGGTTCGCGATGACCGGATCGAGCGTCGCCAATAGCGGCGCAGGCGGCGCGTCGCTGCGTATCTCGGGCGCCCAGCACACGGACATCGCTCAGAACAGCTTCGCCAAGTCGGACGGCATCGTCGTCATCCATTCGGTCGGCGCGCCCGAGACGCGGATCGCGTCGAACGCCTTTGCCGCGACCCCCGCGCCCCGCATCGAGGAACTGATGTGGAAAGGGCCGCCGCGTGGGCGGCTGATCGGCAATGTCGTGGAGGCGCGCCCGTGACTCGTACGCTCGCGCTCCTGCTCGCCGCGGCCACGCTCCCGGCCATCCCCGCCGCCGCGCAGACCCCGCCCGCCGCTTCGGCGCAGGCCTATGCGCCGTTCTTCGCGTCCGAGGTCGAGCGTGCGCGGCGTGACGTCGACGCGGCTATCCGGGCGGGCATCAACGTGCCCGTCCCCAAGGATCCGGGCGGCGGCTTCACGCACGAACAGCACAAGCGCAATTACCGCGTCATCTTCGAGGGCGGCCAGCTCTTTCGCCTGACCGGCGAGGCGCGATACCGCGACCATGTTCGCGACCTTTTGCTCGCCTATGCCGATCTCTATCCGGGGCTGGGGCCGCACCCCGCGGCGTCGAACCAGGTGCCGGGACGCCTGTTCTGGCAGAGCCTGAACGACAGCGTCTTTCTGGTGAACGCGGTGCAGGGCTATGCCGAGATTCGCGGCGCGCTTTCCGCCGCCGACCGCAAGCGGATCGACGATCAAGTGATCCGCCCGATGGCGCGCTTCCTGTCCGACGAGTCGCCTGAGGTCATCAACCGTATCCACAATCACGCGACCTGGGCTGCGGCGGGTGTTGGTCTGTCGGGTTATCTGCTCGGCGACCGCGACCTTGTCGACAAGGCGCTGCTCGGGCTCGACAAGAGCGGCAAGGCGGGCTTCCTGCGCCAGCTCGACCTGCTCTTCTCGCCCGACGGCTATTATGCCGAAGGGCCCTATTATCAGCGCTATGCGCTCCAGCCTTTCGTCGTCTTCGCGGCGGCAATCGCGGCGAACGATCCCCAGCGGAAGATTTTCGAGTATCGGGGCGGCATCGTGCTGAAAGCGATCCGTACCGCGATCGACCTGACCCACGACGGATATTTCCTGCCGATCAACGATGCGATGCCCGACAAGAGCCTGCGCACCGAGGAACTCTATCACGCCGTCGCGATCGCCTATGGCGCCACGAAAGATCCGGCTTTCCTGTCGATCGCCGACTGGCAGGGGCGCACCGTGCTGACCCCGGCGGGGCAGGCGATGGCGGCCGACCTCGCCGCGGGCAAGGCGAAGCCATGGCCCTATGGCTCGCGGCTGCTCTCCGACGGTCCCGACGGCAAGGGCGGCGCGCTCGTCCTGCTGCGGACCAAAGCCGACCCGACGGGACCGCTGCTCGTGGCCAAGAACACGGTGCAGGGCATGGGGCACGGCCATTTCGACCGGCTCGGCTGGCTTTATTATGACGAGACCGGCGCGGTTGTCACCGATTATGGCGCGGCGCGCTTCCTGAATGTCGAGGCGAAGCAGGGCGGACGTTATCTGCCCGAAAACGACAGCTGGGCGAGCGCGACGATCGCGCACAATACGCTAGTCGTCGATGAGCAAAGCCACTTCGCAGGCGATTGGAAAGCTGGCGAAAAATTTGGCACCCGCCAGCTCGCCGCCGCGCTCGAAGGGCCCACTCGCTACGCGATCGGCGAAATCCACAGCGCGTATAAGGATGTCAAAATCCGCCGCGCCTTGCTGCTCCTCGAAGTCGATGGTCTCTCAAATCCCCTCACGCTCGATATCCTCCACGGGACTGGCAGCGGCAGGCATGTCTATGACCTGCCGCTGCATTTTTCGGGACATATCATCGACAGCGACATCGCTCTCGACCGCAATCTCGCCGAGCGCCCGGTGCTCGGCAAGGCGAACGGTTACCAGCATCTGTGGGTCGACGGCGTGGGGACCAAGGCCGGCAAGGCGCGGCTGACATGGATGCAGGGCAGCCGTTTCTACTCATACCATATGCTGCCGCCCGCGGGCGCCAACTTCATCGTCGCAGAGAGCGGGGCGAACGATCCCGAGTTCAACCTGCGCCGCGAACCCGCGCTGATCCAGCGCGTCGCGGGCGCCGCCGATGCAACATTCGTCAGCCTGCTCGAACCGCATGGCGCCTATGACGCGTCGGCGGAGACCGTCGTCGCCAGCAGTTCGCGCGTGACGGGGCTCGACCATCGCCGCGAAAAGGGCGCCGATCTGGTCATCGTCACGCTGGTCGACGGGCGCCGCATCGCGGTCGCGGTCGCCGACGATGTCGCGCCCGCCGCGCGGCACAGCGTTACCATCGATGGCCGCACACTCGCCTGGACTGGCCCCGTCGGCCGCCTCGACCTCGCCAAGACCGGAGCGAAGAAATGAGCAATATCAAGGGTCGCTTCCGCTGGTGCGTGATCGCATTGATCGCGCTCGCCACCGTCATCAACTATATCGACCGCAACGCGCTCGCGGTGATGTGGCCCGAAGTGTCGAAGGAAATCGGCGCATCGAAGGAAGATTATGCGCTGCTCGTGACGATCTTCATGATCTTCTACGCCTTTGGCCAGTCGCTGTTCGGGCGCATCTTCGACGCGATCGGCACGCGGATGGGTTTCACCATCTCGATTGTAATCTGGTCGCTGTCGATCGCGGCGCACGCGCTCGTGCGCTCGATGCCGCTGCTGATGGTGCTGCGCGCGACGCTCGGCGTCAGTGAGGCGGGCAACTGGCCCGGCGCGGCGAAGGCGAACGCGCTCTGGTTCCCCTCGCGCGAGCGGGCGCTGGCGCAGGGGATTTTCAACGCGGGCGCGTCGCTGGGCGGCATCATCTCGGCGCCGCTCATCGCGCTGCTTTTCGTCCAGTTTGGGTGGCACGGCACCTTCCTGCTCATCGGCGTGCTCGGCTTCATCTGGCTCGTGCCGTGGCTCTGGTTTTACAAGGCTGACCCCGAAAGGCATCCGGGGCTGAGCGAAGAAGAGCGCGCCTATATTCTGACCGGCCGCACCGAGGCGGGCCGCGACGACAGCCGCCGCGTGCCCTTGGGCGAACTGCTGCGCTATCGGCAGAGCTGGGGCGTGATCCTGTCGCGCTTCTTCCTTGACCCCGTCTGGTGGCTTTTCGTGTCGTGGTTGCCGATCTATCTCGCCGAAACCTTTGGCTTTGACGTCAAGCAGATCGGCCTCTTTGCCTGGGTGCCGTTCGTCGGCGCGATGCTCGGCAGCCTGTTCGGGGGCTGGCTCGCGGGCCAGATCATCGGCGGCGGCGGGAGCGTGCACCGCGCGCGCATGACGACGATCGGCATCGGCTGCGCGATCATGCTGCCGTCGCTGCTCTTCACGATCGGCGCGAGCGAACCGCTCAACGCCGTGCTGCTGATCGCGTGCATCCTGTTCGGTTTCCAGATGGCGATCGGCAATATCCAGACGCTGCCGAGCGACTATTTCGGCGGCGGCGCAGTCGGCAGCCTCGCGGGGATCAGCGGCACCGCCGCGGTCGCGGGCACGCTGATCACCACCTGGCTCGTCCCTTCGCTCACCGAGACGAGCTATGCGCCGATCTTCGCGCTCAGCGCGGCGATCGTGCCCATTTCCTTCCTGTGCTTCTGGCTGGTTGGCGGACGCGTCGCACCAGTCGCCACCCGACCCACCCGCAACCAAGATTAAGGATTGAACTGCATGACTCTCCAGGGGAAAACCGCGCTCGTCACCGGCGGCGGCCGCGATATCGGCCGATCGGTGTCGATCGCGCTCGCGCGCGCCGGCGTGCGCGTCGCGATCAACTACAACAGCGGCCGCGACGCCGCCGAGGACACGCTGAAGACGATATTGGACGCGGGCGGCGATGCCTTCCTCATCCAGGCCGACGTCACCGACAGCGCCGCGGTCAAGGCGATGCTCGAAGAGGTCGGGGTCGCGTTCAGCGGCCGGCTCGACATCCTCGTTAACCTTGCGGGCGGCATGGTCGCGCGCAAGACGCTTGGCGAGATGGACGAGGATTTCTTCGACCATGTCATGACGCTCAACCTCAAATCGGCCTTCCTCGTGCTCCAGGCATCGCAGCCCTTCCTCGGCGAAGGCTCGGCGGTGGTGAACGTCTCGTCGCTCGCGGGGCGTGACGGCGGCGGCCCCGGCGCGTCGGTCTATGCGACCGCGAAAGGCGCGCTGATGACCTATACCCGCGCGATGGCCAAGGAACTCGGGCCGCAGGGCATCCGGGTCAACGCCGTCTGTCCCGGCCTGATCGGCACCAGCTTCCACGACCTCTTCTCAAAACCGGAAGGCCGCGCCGCAACCGCGAACAATACGCCGCTGCGCCGCGAAGGCCATCCCGACGAGGTCGCCGACACGATCGTCTATCTGGCGTCGCCGGCGGCGAGCTTCCTCGCGGGCGTGTGCCTCGACATCAACGGCGGGCTGGGCTTCTCGTGATGTGCCGGATCGTCACAACCGCCGCCTGCGTGCTGCTCGCAAGCGGGGCGCAGGCGCAGACGCGCGAGCGGACCGACGCCCCGCCGCTCGAGCCGTACAAGATCATCCTCGTCGGCGATTCCACCATGGCGCCGCACAGCGGCTGGGGCGGGGCGTTCTGCGCGCATCATGTCAAATCGTCGGTCGCGTGCCTCAACACGGGGCGCGGCGGGCGCTCGACGCGCAGCTACCGGCAGGAAGGCAGCTGGGACATCGCGCTCGCCGAGGCGAAGGTGCCGGGCTATCGCGGCACCTGGGTGCTGATCCAGTTTGCGCACAACGACCAGTCGTCGAAATCCGAACGCTGGACCGACGAGACGACCGAGTTTCCCGCGAACCTTCGCCGCTTTGTCGAGGAGGTACGGGCGGCGGGCGCCACCCCGGTGCTTGTGACCCCGCTGACGCGGCGCGAGTTTCGCGAGGGCAAGCTCCGCAATACGCTCGCGAGCTGGTCCGACCAGATCCGCGGCGTCGCGAAGGCAATGGACGTTCCGCTTGTCGATCTGAACGCGCTCAGCGCCGCACAGGCGCAGGATATGGGCGCCGAGATGGCGACCAAGCTCGCGCAGGAGCCGCCGACGGCCGAGGAACTCGCCGCCGCAAAAGCCGGAACGACGCTGACCGCACGCCCCGCGCCGCCTCCGCCCCCGCCGATCCCCGGCGACGGAGCGCGCGGGCAGGTGACGCGCAAGTTCGACTATACGCATCTCGGCAATGTCGGCGCCGAAGTCACCGCCAAGCTGGTGACCCAGGCACTTGCGCGTGCCGTCCCTGCGCTTCGGAGCCAGCTTGTGCGCTAAAAGCATGTATGGCAATTTGGACTAACCAATTTGCCATACATAATGGTTGACAAAATTGCAGCCATGATTGACGGTATTGGTCAGAACAAAATCATATACAGGGAGAGACGACGTGAATTCTCGCAATCCGATTCGCGCGCGCATTCTGCGTGCCGCCTTGCTGGCTGGCGCCGGTTCGACGCTGCTGATCGCTGTGACGCCCGCGATGGCGCAAGATGCGCCCCCGCCGCAGGCTGAAAGCGAAGAGGACGCGATTATCGTCACCGGCATCCGCGAGACGATCCAGAATTCGATCAACACCAAGCGCGAGGAAACCGCGATCGTCGATGCTTTGTCGGCCGACGATATCGGCGACCTTCCGGCGCTGTCGGTCGGGCAGGCGATTCAGACGATCACCGGCGCGACGACGCACCGCGAAAAGGGCGACGCGTCCGAAATCGCGCTGCGCGGCCTCGGTCCCTTCCTCTCGAACGCGACCTTCAACGGCCGCGACGCGACCAACGGCAGCGGCGACCGCTCGGTGAATTTCAACCAGTTCCCCTCGGAACTCGTCAACAATATCAAGATCTACAAGACGCAGCAGGCGAGCCTTGTCGAAGGCGGCGTCGCGGGCACGATCGAGATCGGCACCCTGCGTCCGCTTGATTTCGGCAAGCGCCGCATCCAGGGCGAGGTCAAGGCGCAGTATAATCCCTATGGCGACCGCATCGTGGGCGAGGGCGGCATCGGCTGGCGCGGGACGCTGAGCTATGTCGACCAGTTCGCGAACGACACGATCGGCATCGCGATCGGCGTCCAGCGCAACGACACCAATAATCCCGAAGAAACCTATGCCGCGTCGACAACCTGGACGGCGTGCCGCGCCGACCTTGTCGTCACCAACAATAATTGTACCGAATATGGCCGCGACGATTATGGCGAGGGTCATCCCTTCTACCTCGTCCCCAACGCCTATACCTTCCGCCAGATCAGCGAGACCGACAAGCGCGATGCGATCTTCGGCGCGATCCAGTGGCGGCCGTCGGACCAGTTCAACATCAACCTCGACGTCCAATATTCGGATCGCACCTTCGTCGAGAGCCGCCGCGACCTCAACATCTCCGAAGCGCGGCGCAGCCTGACCGACGTCGTCTATGACGAAAACGGCATCGTCCAGAGCCTGAGCGGGCAGAGCGCGATCGAATCGAACGGGTCCGAACTGTCGCGCGCCGAGGAATATCTGGGCGGCGGCCTGTCGGTCGAATGGCAACCGAGCGACCGGCTGACGCTGACGGTCGACGGCAGCTATTCACGCACGATTCGCGTGGAGGACGAACGCAATGTCCGCCTGCGCACCGATCCGCGCGATCTCAACGGCGACACGACCGTCTTTAACAACATGCGTATCCCCTATACCTACGAGATCACGCCGGGCAGCTTCGTGCCGACGATCACGATCGATCCGCGCTTCGACCTCAATGATCACGACCTGTTCTGGGACGATGCGCGCTTTCGTCGCGACCAGAGCCGCCGGCATAACGAGATTATCGCCGGCCGCTTCGATGCCGGATATGAAATGGACGGTTTTTTCAGCAAGCTGTCCGCCGGGGTCCGCTGGTCGGAAATGACCTTCCGCGACTATGATGTGCGCAATGAGGGTTTCGACCTCACCACCGACCTCGACGAAGAGCGCCGGATCAACAATCTATGTCGCAACCCGGCCTTCCCGCAGACCGGCTTCCTGTCGGACGCCAGCGGCAACAGCATCAACAGCTGGGCGACCTTCGACGTCGACTGCCTGTTCCGCGAATATACGGGCAGCGAAGACCCCGGCGCGCTCGCGGACAAACGCTCCCCCGCGAACCGCGACGTCACCGAACGAACCTACGCGGGCTATGTCATGGCCGATTACGACGCCGACCTTGGCAACATGCCGGTGCGCGGCAATATCGGCGTGCGCGTCGTCAAGACCGACGTGACCTCGAACGGTTTGCGCAGCGACCTCACCATCATCGACAATGGCGACGGCACGATCCGCCTCGACACCACCGGCGATTTCGAAACGGTGACGATCAAGAGCAGCAACACGCGCATCCTGCCCAGCATCAACGCGATCTTCGAAGTCGCGCCGAACACGCTGCTGCGCGTCGCGGGTTATCGCGCCATGTCGCGCCCCGCGCCGAGCGCGCTTGGCGCCGGCCGCACCTTCCAGATTGACGCCGACAACTTCACCTCGGTCGAGGAAGCGATCGGCAATGTTCGCGCCAACGGCAGCCCGCGCCTGAAACCGCTGATGTCGTGGAACGCCGACGCCGCGATCGAATGGTATCCGAACAAGGACAGCCTCCTGTCGGCGACGCTCTATTACAAGCAGTTCAACGGCGGATTCCAGCCGGTGGTGTTCGACGAGGAGTTTGTCATCGACGGCCAGACGGTGACCGCGCCGGTGACGCAGACGCGCAACAGCCCCGACAAATCGCGCATCTATGGCCTCGAACTCACCGCTGCGACGCGCTTCAGCTTCCTGCCCAAGCCGCTCGACGGGCTGGGCGCGAAGGTCAGCTATAATTATGCCGATTCCAATTTCACCAATCAGGACGTCCGGCTTGGCGACCAATATGATCCCGAAACCGAAACCGTCTCGCCGGGGATCATCCCTGCGGCGGGCCTGTCGGGCTATTCGAAGCATGTGCTGTCGGCGCAGGCCTATTATGAGATCGGCCCGGTGTCGCTCCAGGCAATCTACAATTACCGGAGCAAATATTATCAGGATTTCGTAGGTGGCAACAGCCAGCTGCGTTACGTCGGGCCCAGCGAGACGGTCGATTTCCGCGCGTCGCTCGACCTGATGAAGGGCGTGTCGCTGCGGTTCGAGGCGCTCAATCTCTTCAACGAGCCCAAGGCGACCTATATGCCCGTCTATGGCAGCAGCCGCCAATATCATTATTATGGCTCCAAATATTTCATCGGCCTGCGGGCGCGGATCTAGGCGAAAGCATGCACGGTCCGATCGCCTTGCTGTTGGCCGCGGCGGCGCCGCCCGCCGCTGCGTCCGAAGCGGTCGAGCCGGCGAAGATCGAGCGCGACGTCGTTTACCGCACGGTCGCGGGCAGGGCGCTGCATCTCGACGTCTATCGCCATGCCGATACGGCGACGGCGCCCGGTCCGGTGCTGATCCATTTCCACGGCGGCGGCTGGGCGCGCGGCGCGCAGCCCGCCGACTGGACGGGGTTTCGCCCTTATATGGCGGCGGGCCTTTCGCTGGTGACGGTGCAATATCGTCTTGCGGGTGTGGCGCGCGCACCGGCCGCCGTGCAGGATGCGCGCTGCGCGCTCCACTGGGTTGCCGCCAACGCGGCGCGGCTGGGCTTCGATCCCGACCGCATCATCGTGACCGGAACCTCGGCCGGCGGGCATTTGGCGCTTATGGCGGGTCTGCTACCTGCGGCGAACGATATCGACAGCGCCGAATGCCGCGGCGGTCCTGCCGTAGCCGCGATCCTCGATTTCTATGGACCGACCGACCTGACCGGCATCGCGTCGCGGTCGGGGGCGCGGCATCCTACGGTGGCGAACTGGATCGGCGATGGGGCGCAAGCGGCCGCGACCGAGCGGGCGATGTCGCCGGTCGCCTGGATCGCCGGGGACAGCCCGCCGGTTTTCATCGCCCATGGCGATGCCGACCCGGTGGTGCCCATCGCCCAGTCGATCGAGCTCAAGCGCCGTCTCGATGCGCGCGCGGTGCCGTCCGAATTGTTCGTCGTGCGCGGCGGCGGGCACGGCAAGTTCGCGCCCGAGCCCCGGGCCGAAGTGTCGCGGCGGGCGATCGCCTTCCTGTGCGGACGCGCCCTGTTGGTCGCATCGGCTTGTGAAACGAAAAACTGATGGCCGGCGCGATGCGGCTCTTCAAACTTGTCATACCAAATTGTATGACCGTACCCGCAATCCTGCGGGGAGACGATTGATCATGGCCGAACGCCGCCTTTTTGAAGATATTTCAGACGCGATCCGGCGCCTGATTCTCGACGGAACCTTTCCGCCGGGAACGCGGCTGCCCGGCGAGCGCGAGCTGTCCGAACGGTTCGAGGTCAGCCGCGTGACGATCCGCGAGGCCGAGATCGCGTTGCAGGCGACGGGGTGGATCCATATCCGCACCGGCGCGGGTGCCTATGTCGAGGCGATCCTGCCCGGCGACAATGCCATCCTGCCCAAGGTCAGCGCGTTCGAGCTCACCGAAGCGCGCTCGCTGTTCGAGGCCGAAGCCGCGGCACTTGCTGCGCCGACCATCTCGTCCGAAACGCTGGCAAAGCTCGATGAATTGCTCGTCGCGATGGCCGACGACAGCAAGAGCGAGGAAGAGATCAGCGCGATCGACCGCGAGTTTCACATGACGATCGCCGCGGCGTCGAGCAACAAGGCGATCATCCACGTGATCGAGAGCCTGTGGCGGATGCGGATGGAGTTGCCCGAGGTTCGGAGCAGCCATTCGCTCGTCTGCCGCAAGGACGGTGCCGCACGACAGGCCGAACATGCCGATGTCGTCGCGGCGCTGCGCAAGCGCGACGCGACCGGGGCGCGGCTGGCGATGCGGCGCCACTTCAACCGCCTGATCGAATCGATGCTCGACGAGACCGAGGAACGGGCGATCGTCGAACTGCGGCGCCAATCCGCCGAAAGCCGGGAACGTTATCTGCTGAGCGCCAAGCTGGCGTGACGTCCGGCCCTTCGCCTTCGCCGGTTGCACCGGATCCGGTGGCGGCTTTACTCGAATCACGCCGTTCGGGGCGCGCACTCCCGGCCTTTCCTTCTCCGGTGCCCGCAACGCTGGCAGATGCTTACGCCATGCAACAGCGCTTGACCGCCGAGCTGGGCGCGCCTGTCCTCGGCTGGAAGGTCGGTCGCATCCCGTCGGCGTTGATCGACGTCCTGGGCGCCGCTCGCCTCGCCGGGCCCGTGTTGGGCGTGGCTGAACTCGACGGCGACACGCCCGGCAAAGCGGCGGTGTTCGCCAGCGGGGCGGGGGCCATTGAGGCCGAGGTGATGCTGCGCCTTCGCGCGGTGCCCGATGGGCGCATCATCGGCATCGACGATGGCGCAGTATATGTCGAAGAGATCCGCGCCGGATTCGAGGTCGCAAGCTCGCCCGCGCCCGACGTCCACGCCCATGCGCCCTATGGCATCATCGCCGATATCGGCATCAACAATGGCCTGCTGCTTGGGCCGCGGCTTGACCATGACGAATTCACAACGCTGATCGTCGAAACGCAAATCGATGGCGCGACGGTCGGGACCGGGCGCGCGATTGACGTGCTCGACGGCCCATGGGGATCGCTCAACTTCCTCGTCGAACTTCATCGGCGCGGCGTCATCGAACTCGAAGCAGGGCAGTGGATTTCGGCCGGAGCCATCACCGGCGTTCACCCGATCGATATCGGTCAAACCGCGACCGCGCGCTTCGGCGCGGGGGCCCGCATTGCCTGCATCGCTGTCCAGGAAACCGGATTCACATCATGATCGCACCCCGCGGACCCATCGCCTGTTTTGGCGAGGTCGTCATGCGCGTCTCGGTTCCGCACGGCGAACTGCCGCTGCAATCGGCGCGATTCGACGCGCATGTCGGCGGCGCCGAGGCGAATGTTGCGGTCGCGCTTGCGGCGCTTGGGCACCAGACCGCGATGATCAGCGCCGTCGCCGAAGGGCCGCTCGGCGACGGCGTGCTCCGCGAAATGCGCCGGCACGGCGTCGATGTCGCGCCCATACGCCGTCCCGCGGGTCGCATCGGGCTCTATTATCATCTGCCCGGCGGCCCGATGCGCCCGGCGGAGGTCATTTATGACCGTGCCGGCTCGGCTTTTGCGGAGGCGAGGCCGGACGACTGGAATTGGGACCATTTGCTCGACGGCGTTGGCTGGCTGCACGTATCGGGTGTCACCCCCGCGCTGGGGCCGGACAGCGCCGCCGCCGTACTCGAAGCGGTGACGCGCGCGCGGGCGGCCGGGATCGGCGTGTCGTTCGACGGCAATTGGCGCGGACGCCTGTGGAATCGCTGGCAGCCCGATCCGGCCGCCATATTGAAACCGATCGTCGCACAGGCCACGCTATTGTTCGGTAATCATCGCGACGCGGGGCTGCTTTCGGGCCGCGAATTTTCGGGCGATGGCGAAGATCGGCGGCGCGAGGGGGCGCTCGCGTTGTTCGATCATTTCCCCTCGCTCGAATATGTCGCCTCCACGGCGCGCGAGATTATGCGGCCGGACGCGCACCGGCTGACGGCACGGATCGACACCCGCGACAAAAGCGGGGCGAGCGATGCCATGGTCATCACGCCGGTGATCGACCGGATCGGAACCGGCGATGCATTTGCCGCCGGTGTCCTCGACGGATTGTGGTCCGGGAAAAGCCTGGCGGAGGCGGCCGGGCACGGCTTGGCGCTGTCTGCGCTGAAACATGGTCTCCATGGCGACTTTGCGCCATTTTCGCGGACGGCGATGAGCCGCATGACATCGGTCGCGCAGGACGTTTCGCGCTAGGGAGAGAGCCCCGTGCCTGGTCATCGACCTATTCGGCCGAAAGCGAGGCGCCGGCACGATGCGGGAGCGTCCATCCCGGGCGCACGAAATGGCAGGTATAGCCGTTCGGGATGCGCTCCAGATAATCCTGATGCTCGGGCTCGGCTTCCCAGAAGGCGCCCGCCGGGCTGACTTCGGTGACGACCTTCCCGGGCCAGAGTCCCGAGGCGTCGACATCGGCGATCGTGTCCTCGGCCACCGCCTTCTGCTCATCGCTGGTGTAGAAGATCGCCGAGCGATAGCTGGCGCCGACGTCGTTGCCCTGGCGATTCTTCGTCGTCGGATCGTGGATCTGAAAAAAGAATTCTAACAGGGCACGATAGCTTGTCAGCGCCGGATCGAAAAGGATCTCGATCGCTTCGGCATGATTGCCATGGTTGCGGTAGGTGGCATTCTCCACCTCGCCGCCCGAATATCCGACGCGGGTCGAAATCACGCCGGGCTGCCGGCGCACCAGGTCCTGCACGCCCCAGAAGCAGCCGCCGGCAAGAATTGCGCGCTCGATGCTCATGCGATGTCCTCCACCTGGTCCAGATAGGCGCCATAACCCTGCGCTACCATATCGTCGCGGTGGACAAAGCGCAGCGAAGCCGAGTTGATGCAGTAACGCAAGCCGCCGCGGTCGCGGGGGCCGTCGGTGAACACATGCCCCAGATGGCTGTCGCCATGTGTCGATCGCACTTCGGTGCGGATCATGCCATGGGTCGTGTCGTTGAGCTCGGCGACATTCGCCGGCTCGATCGGCTTGGTGAAGCTCGGCCAGCCGCAACCCGATTCATATTTGTCGGACGACGCAAACAGCGGCTCGCCCGAGACGATATCCACATAGATGCCGGGATCCTTGTTGTTCAGATATTCGCCCGTGCCGGGCCGTTCGGTGCCGCTCTGCTGCGTCACGCGATATTGCTCGGGGGATAAGGCCGCGACGGCTTCGGATGTTTTGCGATATTCGGTCATTTGAATCTCCATTTCACTCGGGAATATGGTGTTTCCATTTGGATAAACCATGGCCCGACAGATGGTCAGCACCGGATTATGGCGCGATGTCGTTGGCGGGGACAAGCAGCGGCTTGCCCTTTTCGACGATATAGGTTGCGAGCTCGGCGCCGTTGGCGGCCGTGCGATTGCGCGCCATATGCGCGACCCCGGCGGGGACGAACAAAACCTCGCCGGTCTTCACCGTCACGGGCGCCTGGCCCTCGAGCTGATATTCGAGCGTGCCCTCGACGACATAGATAAGCTCTTCGCCGGGATGACGATGCCAGGACGCCACGGCGCCGGGCGCGATGTCGATGCGCGCCTGCACCGTCTCATGGCCGGCGATCGACAGGTCGTGCCGCTGCAGGTCGGTGCGGGTGATGCCGGCAGGGACGGGAACCGGCGTCGATCGCGTTGCCGCTGGCGCGTCGAGGCTTTCCGCGGCCAAAGCGGGCGCTGCCTGCACGCCGAGCGCAAGCGCCGTTGACATCAAGGCCTGGAGAAATTGTCTTGCCATCTCTGGTGTCTTTCTCATTTCGCGGATCGTTCATACGCCATGTGCCGACGAGCCGGTTCAAACTTGTTGCTGCGGGTTTCGTTGTGAAGGCCATGATGGTTACAAAATATGGCGCGATCAGGTCCGCCGCGCGGTGTCGCTGGTCTGGGGCAGTCGAATCCCGTGCAAAGCGGCGCGCAGCCGCGGGGTCGCCCGGTCGATGAAGGCGCGGACCTTGAGCGGAAGCAGACCCTGGCGCGGATAAACGAAATGGCGGGCTATGTTCGTCGACCATAGGGACAATGCGGTCGGATATGATCAGGTCCAAGGTGACGTCCGGATATTCTTCCATGAAGAACAGCGCGATCGGCGATGATCCGCCGCGCCGCGTCGACATAATCGCGCCCGGCGTTGGTCAATTGGATGTTGCGGCTGGTCCGGATGAGAAGGTTGGTGCCAAGGAAGCGCTCCAGTTCCCACCTGCAACTCGGTTCGCCGGCTCGCATTAGGGCAACCGCCGGGCTATTTCAAAGGTCGGGACAGATGCTGGCGCTTCGAATCCGCGAACCGATGGGTGGCGGGCTATTTGCCATTTCCGCCCGATCACTGAAAATGAGCCAGAAACTGGCTATGATGGTGCGGTCGAGAAGACTCGAACTTCCACGGCCTTTCGGCCACAACGACCTCAACGTTGCGCGTCTACCAGTTCCGCCACGACCGCACATCATGATGGTCCGGACGGGTCCGGCACCAGGTAGGAGCGGGCGCCTAGCAAAGCTTTTCGGGCGATGCAAGCGAGCTTCGCGGGTTTTATTTTTGCAGGTGCGAGCTAGCCGCCCCTAGCGGCGCCACCTTTGTCATCCAACCGACTCCAAAGCGTCACGTAACTGTCACTGCTCTGGCGTCAGACCGTCATCGAATCACCCTAGTGGCGACGTCACCGGGGGCGAGTCAGCATATCTCTTCTCGTTCGCCGGTGATTTTTCATCAGGGGCGTCCCGCAGGGCGCGAACCGGGAACGGAGATTTTCATGGCGGCTTTCGCACGCATTCGTTTGGTCATGCTTAGCGGCGTGGCGTGTTCCATTCTGGCCGCATGTGGCGCCGACGGCGTTGCCTCTCCCGGCGAAGGCGTGATCGTCGTCCCCGCGCCGACGCCGACGCCGACGCCGACGCCCACCCCGACGCCCACTCCGACCCCGACGGCGGTGACGCCGGCAGCAAGCTGCCCGACGATTGGCGGTGCCGATCAGCTGACCGACCTGGGTACGATCACGGGCAACGAAGGCACGTGGCGCAACTGCGGCTTCCCCGCGCGCTTCAATTCGACCACGGCGATCCCCAAGGTCGCCGGCGTGATCTATTCGCTTCCTGGCCGTGTCGATGTCGGCACCGACCAGGGCGCGACCGAAGAGGCGGGCGATCCCGCCGACGTCACGCTGACGATCGATCCGGGCGTCACCATTTTCGGCGGCACCGGCGTGTCCTTCCTTGCCGTCAACCGCGGCAACAAGATCGACGCGGTCGGCACCCCGACGCAGCCGATCGTCTTTACCGGCCGCGGCAATGTCGTCGGTAGCGCGACCGACAGCACGTCGCAGCTGTGGGGCGGCGTCGTCCTGCTCGGCCGCGCGCCGATCACCGACTGCCTTGCGCCTGCTGCGACCCCCGGCACCGCTGCTTGCGAACGCAACACCGAAGGCGCGTCGGGCGCGCTCTATGGCGGCGCCACCGCGGACGACAATTCGGGCCGCATGTCCTATGTCCAGATCCGCTATTCGGGCTTTGTCCTGTCGGCCAACAGCGAACTTCAGGGCCTGACGCCGTCGGGCGTCGGTTCGGGCACGCAGATCGACCATATCCAGATCCACAACAGCTCGGACGACGGCGCCGAAGTGTTCGGCGGCCGCGTGAACATGAAGCATCTGGTCGTCACGGGCGCCGAGGACGACGGCCTCGACACCGACGTCGGGTATCAGGGCAATATCCAATATGTCATCAGCGTCCAGCGCGCCGGCGGCACGATCGGCGACTCGATGATGGAAATCGACTCGGACGGCAACGAAGACACGACGCCGCGCCAGCGCGTCGCCCTGTCGAACTTCACCTATATCCAGCGCAACAATGCGGCAGGTAACGGTGCGGCGATCCGTCTTCGTGGCGGCGCCGACTATACGTTCGCGAACGGCCTGATCATTGCGCCGGGGCTCAGCTGCCTGCGTATTGATAGCGCCACGTCGACGCAGACGACCGGTCCCGACGAACAGGGTCCGCCGCGCTTCGAATCGATGTCGCTCCAGTGCAACGCAACCCCGTTCCGCGGCTCGAACGGTGTCACCAATGCCGAAGTGCAGGCGATCTTCGAAGCTGGCACGAACAACCGTTCGAACTATGTTCCCAGCCTGACGAACCTGTTCGTCAATGGGGCGACCGAAACCGGCTTCACGCCGTTTGATGCGAAGACGATCGCCTCCTTCTTCGACACAACGGCCTATGTCGGCGCCGTCCGCGATGCGAACGACACCTGGTACCAGGGTTGGACCTGTAACTCGGCGACCGCGGATTTCGGCACGTCGAGCGGCAGCTGCACCGCCATCCCGACGACCTGATCGCTCGCGATCCAATTTGGGGAGCGGGCTGCCAGCAACGGTCGGCCCGCTCCCTTCTTGACAATATCCCTGGGGACATATTCCATGACCAAGCGGCCGATCTTCGCCAGCCTGCTCCTCCTTAGCTCCGCTCTTGTCGCTCCTGCTGCGCTTGCGCAGGACAGCAGCGCCGATCCGGCGCCGGTCACGGCCGAAGAGCCTGTGGCCGACGATGCCGCGCAGGACGAGGAAGCCGATGTTTCGATTCCGGGCGGCGCCGACGCCGAAATCGTCGTCACCGGCCGTTTCACCCCCAATGTCGTGCGTGCGACGCCCGAAGTCGTTTCGGTGCTGTCGTCGGCCGACATTGCGCGGACGGGCGAGGGCGATATTGCCGGTTCGCTCCAGCGCGTGACCGGCCTGTCGGTCGTCGGCGGGGGCTTCGTCTATGTCCGCGGCCTTGGCGATCGCTATTCTCTCGCGCTCCTCAATGGCTCGCCGCTGCCCAGCCCCGAACCGCTGAAGCGCGTCGTTCCTCTCGACATCTTTCCGTCGAACGTGATCGATTCGACGCTCGTTCAGAAAAGCTATTCGGCGAACTTCCCCGGCGAATTCGGCGGCGGCGTGATCAACCTGACGACCAAATCGACCCCGCGCGAAACCTTCCTGACCTTCTCGGGCGGCATCGGCTGGGACAGCGAGACGACGAACGAGCTTGGCTATACCTATTATGGCAGCGACACCGACTGGACGGGCTTTGACGATGGCACGCGCGATGTCCCGCCGCTGTTGAAGGCGGCCTTTGCCAGCGGCAAGCCGATCCTCGAGGGCGCCGATTTCTCGCAGGACGACCTCGAAGCGATCCAGATGGAGCTGGTCAACGCCGAGACGAGCCTGCTTCAGCAGAACGATCATATCCCGATCAACTGGTCGGCGGGCATCACCGGCGGCACGACGATCACGCTGCCCAACGGCGAGCTGGGTATCATCGCGACGATGGGGATCAGCAACAAGTGGCGCACGCGCGACACGCTGCAACAGACGTCGCTGAACCAGGATCTGTCGGGCGAACCGCAGACGAGCTATAACCGTGTCATCACCGACAATCGTATCGTCGTGAACGGCTTGCTTGGTTTCGGGCTTGAGCTGGGCGATCACAAGTTCCGCTGGACCAATTTGTTCATCCGCGACACGCTCAAGCAGGCGCGTCTTGGCCTCGGCCGCGACCGCAACCAGACCGAGCGCGACATTCTGAAGCAGGACACGGCGTGGTACGAACGCCAGCTCATCAACACGCAGCTTGTCGCCGAGTTCGATTTCGACCGGTTCCAGCTCGACCTGCGCGGTGCTTATGCCAATTCGCAGCGCGAGGCGCCCTATGAGCGTGGATTTACCTATGTGCGCACCAACCTTCCCACCGACGTTGATCCGGTCGGCGACAAGTTCGTCAACGACCTTGGCGGCAACCGCGGCGATGCGACGATCGCCTTTTCGGACCTGAACGAAGATCTGTGGTCGGGCGGCGTCGACCTGTCATACGAACTGGCGCCGCGCATCACCGCGACGGTCGGCTATGCTTATAGCGATACCAGCCGCACCGCGGTGCGCCGGGCTTTCCAGTTCCGCGGGTCGAACCTGCCGATTGCGGTCCAGCAGCTGCGCCCCGATTACCTGCTCTCCGACGCGACGATCCAGCTTTACGACATCTCGCTGCTCGAAACATCGGCGCAGGACGGCACCGCCGCTTTCGATGCGGCGCTGACGACGCACGCGGGTTATGGCCAGGTGCAGGCAGAGATCATTCCGGGCGTCAACATCAATGCCGGTGTCCGTTACGAGGAAGCCAAGCAGACGGTGACCCCGATCGACCTGTTCAACACGGGCGGCAGCGCGATCGTCACGACGAACCTGAACAATGATTATTGGCTCCCTGCGGTCACGCTGACCTGGGAAGTCGCGCCCGATATGCAGTTGCGCGTCAACGGGTCGAAAACGATTGCGCGTCCGCAGTTCCGCGAACTGATCGCGCAAGTTTATCAGGACCCCGAATCGAACCGCGAGTTCCGCGGCAACCCGTCGCTGACCGACAGCGAGCTGTGGAACGCCGAAGTGCGTTACGAATGGTATTTCGCCAAGGACCAGCGCTTCACGCTGGCGGGTTTCTATAAGTCGATCGACCGGCCCATCGAAACCTTCACCTCGATCAGCACCGATTCAGTCGCCAACTCAAGTTTTGCCAACGCGC
Organism: Sphingopyxis fribergensis; assembly: GCF_000803645.1. Taxonomy (NCBI): domain Bacteria; kingdom Pseudomonadati; phylum Pseudomonadota; class Alphaproteobacteria; order Sphingomonadales; family Sphingopyxidaceae; genus Sphingopyxis; species Sphingopyxis fribergensis. The sequence continues at coordinate 883,711 of NZ_CP009122.1, forward strand.
CGAAAGCAACGCTTTATGGCGCCGAGGTCGAGGTGCAGAAATATTTCTCGCTCGACACCATGTCGGATGCGCCCTTCTGGCAAAGCCGCCGCCTCGTGCTGATCGGCAACTACACCTATACCAAGTCGGAAATTAAGGTCGGCGACGGCGATACGACGGTGATCAACGGCGTGACGCTGAACGCCGCCGACTTCTTCTTCGATGGTTCGCCGCTCACCGGTCAGTCCGACCATATCGTCAATTTCCAGATTGGGCTCGAGGATCAGGACAAGCTGTCGCAGCAGACGATCCTCGTCACCTATGCCAGCCCGCGCGTCACCAGCCGCGGTCCGTCGCAGCAGCCCGACATTCGCGAAAAGCCCGGAATCTCGGTCGATTTCGTGGCTCGGCAGGGCTTCAACCTGCTGAACAAGGAAATCGAACTGAAGTTCGAGGCGCGCAACCTGACCGGCCGGACTTACAAGGAGGTGCAGGAATTCGGCGACAACCGCATTTTCCTCAACCGCTACAAGCTGGGCCGGACCTTCTCGCTCAGCGCGTCGTTGAAGTTTTGAGGCGCCATTCCTCCCCGCCGAAAAGCGGCGGGGAGGGGGCCGCCCGCGAAGCGGGTGGTGGAGGGGCCGACAGCGCCAATAGCCCCTCCGTCAGTCCCCTCGAGACTGCCGCTTCCCCATGCCACTGGCACAGGGAGGAGATTGATCGGGTCACTACCGGACTCGCCCGAATGTCAAAAAACTGTAATCTCCTAGTCAACTGATTGTCACCAATCGCCCGTAGGCGATTCGCGAGACGTTTTTTTCAGCCTGGGGGACAGGGACAATTTCATGGCGACGCTGATGTCCGGATCGGCCGTTCGGCTGCCGCGCGGATTGCCCGCGTGGCTGCGGGGCGGCAGGCGGTCGCCCCGCGAGATTTGGCCGATGCTGTTGATCGGCCTGCTCGGCGCGTTGCTCATCTGGCAATGCGTCCGTTTGCTCTGGACGCTGCTCACCCCGCTGTCGCCGCTCGGCGCCTGGGAACCGCAGGCGGCGGTCATCGCTTCGCCCGCCGAACGCCGCGCGCTCTTCACCAGCCTCGATCCCTTCTTTCGCGGCAACGCGCAGGGGCCCGCCGCGGCGACGGTCACTTCGGCGGGGCTCACGCTCTTCGGCATCAACCTCAACGAGGCGACGGGTGGCGGCTCGGCGATCATCGCGGGTGAGGACGGGATCCAGACCAGCTACGCTGTCGGCGACGAGATCGCCCCCGGATTGAAGCTCGCTGGCGTCGCTTTCGACCATGTGCTGCTCGACCGTGGCGGCGCGCGCGAAAGCCTGTTCCTCGACCAGAGCGGCGAGGCGCCCGTTGCGAACGCTGCAAGCCCGCTGCCTCCGCCGACGCCCGAGATCGGTGCAGCGCCCGGCGGTGCGAGCGCGAGCGGCGAAATGACCCCTGCAGCGATCAAGGCCGGCGTCGGCTTTGCGCCGCGTACCGAAGAGGGTCGCGTCACCGGAATCGTCGTCCAGCCGCAGGGCGACGGCGCGGCGTTTCGCGCCGCGGGCCTGCGCCCCGGCGACGTTATCCGCTCGGTCGGCGGCCGGCCTATCGGCTCGGCGAGCGACGCCGCCGCGCTCGCCAACCAGCTTACGCCGGGCGCGCGTATCGCGCTCGAAGTCGAGCGCGGCGCCAGCGTCGTGCCCGTCGCCATTTTCCTTTCGAAACAATAGAGACCCATGCGCCTCAAACTTTCCCTGATGCTCGCCGCCGCGTTGGTTTCCGCCATGCCGGGACCGGCGCTCGCCCAGTACACGCTCAACGTCCGCGATGCCGACATCCGCGCCTTCATCCAGGATGCGGCGCGCATCACCGGGCGCACCTTCGTCATCGACGGGCGTGTCAATGGCAAGGTGTCAGTCGTCACCGACCGGCCGTTGTCGCGCAGCGAATATTTCGAGATATTCCTTGCGACCTTGCGTTCGAACGGGCTCGTCGCGGTCCCCGGACCCAACGGCAGCTACCGCGTCCAGCCGATCGACGGCGCCGCGGCACAGCCCGGCCGGATCGGCAGCAGCGGTGCGGCGCAGAATCAGTTCGTCACCGAAATCATCCGCCTGCGGTATATCGATGCGGTCTCGGCCGTCGAAACGTTGCGCCCGCTGGTCAGCGCGCAGGGCTCGCTGACCGCGAACCGCAATGCCAACAGCCTAGTGGTCGCCGATTTTGCGGACAATATCCGCCGTATCCGCGCGCTTGCGTCGAGCATCGACCGCGACAGCTCGACCAGCCAGATCGTCACGCTGAAAAACGCCGGTGCGCGCGAAATCGCAGCGGCACTGCAGGCGCTGGTGCCGACCGCGGGCGAGGGCGCGCAAAAGCCCGTCGCGATCGTGCCGATCGACAGCAGCAATGCGATCGCCCTCAGGGGTGATCAGGCGATGGTCGCGCGCTTCGTATCGATGGCGAACGACCTCGACGCGAAAGCAGCAGGTGGGACCGAACTCCGCGTCTATTGGCTCGAACATGCCAATGCTGAAACTTTGTTGCCGACACTGCAGCAGCTGATCGGCGGCGGCAGTGATCCGGTGCAAAAGGCGGGCCTGCCGCCCGCTTCTTCGTCGTCGAACGGCGAGAGCAACTCTGCCCCGGTCGCGGCGGCGACCACTGCGCCGACGTCGACCGGGGGCGGCGGCACCGGCAGCATCTCGACCCGCGGCCCCGCGATCATCACGCGCTACGAGGGCGCCAACGCAATCATCGTCGCCGCGAATAGCGAAGTGCAGCGCATGCTCGGCGAACTGATCCGCCAGCTCGACAGCCGCCGCCAGCAGGTGCTGGTTGAGGCGATTGTTGTCGAGATCGGTGACGATGCCGCGAAACGCCTCGGCGTTCAGTTCCTGCTCGGCGGCAAGAATATTCCGTTCGTTGCGACGAGCTACAGCAATGCCTCGCCGAATATCCTGACGCTTGGTGGCGCCTATGCGGCAAATCAGCTGGGGCAGCAGACGACGACGGTGAACGGCACCACGACGGTGACCCAGACGAACAGCTCGCTCGGCAACAGCTTGCAGGAAGCGGCGGCGGCCTCGCTCCTGACCGCTACGGGTGGCTTTGCGGGTTTCGCGGGCGACATCGGCAAGAACACGATCTTCGGCGCAATCATCAACGCCGTGAAGTCGGACACGACCTCGAACCTGCTCGCAACGCCGCATATCGTGACGCTGGACAATCAGGCGGCGAAATTCCTCGTCGGCCAGGACGTTCCGATCACCACGGGCGAGCAGCTGGGCGACAATTTCGAAAACGCCTTCCGCACCGTCCAGCGCGAAGAGGTCGGGATCAAGCTGGAAGTGACCCCGCAGGTCAATGGTGCGGGCGAAGTGAAGATGTTCCTGCGTCAGGAGGTCTCGAGCGTTGCCGGGCCCGTGTCGTCGCGCAACAGCGACCTCATCCTCAACAAGCGCTCGTTCGAAACCGTGCTGACCGTCGACGACGGCGAAATCCTCGCGATCGGCGGCCTGCTCAACGACGATGAGCGCAAGACGATAGAGCGGATCCCGCTATTGAGCGACATTCCGCTGCTCGGCGAATTGTTCAAATCGCGCAGCCGCACGCGCTCGAAAACGAACCTCATGGTCTTCATCCGCCCGACGATCCTGCGCAATCGCGAGGATAACGCCGCGCTCACCGCGCGCCGTTATGGCTATATTCGCGACTTCCAGCTCCAGCGGAACCCTGATGTCGAACCCGCGATCGATACGCTCGTCCGCGATTATCTGGGTGCGGTGCCGCCGGTGCCGACCCCCGCGACCCCCACTGACATCACCGTCGGTCCGGTCAACCTGCCCGAATTGCGCGGACCCGACGGCAGCGTGACGACGACCGACGTTCCGCCCTCGATTTCACAGGCGCCCGCACCCCCGACCGGAGACTATCCGTGACCGATCCCGAACCGATCGCCGTCTCCCCGGCGCCGGTCGATATTCCCTACGGCTTTGCCCGCGCGCATGGCGTTGTCATCGCGCGGGGTGAAGGCGGCGCTTGGCTCGCCACATTGCGCGAGGATGCCGATCCTGCGGTGCTGATCGAAGTGAAGCGCTATCTCGCGCAGCCGCTGCGCGTCGCGACCGCGAGCATCGCCGATTTCGACCGGCTGCTGTCCGACCATTATGCCGTCGACAGCTCGGCGGCCGCGATGGCGGGGTCGCTCGACGGAAGCGATATCGACTTTACGCTGCCGAGCGCCGAGGATCTGCTCGACAGTGCCGACGATGCGCCCGCGATCCGCCTGATCAACGCGATCATCGCCGAAGCGGTGCGGCAAGGGGTCAGCGATATTCATATCGAACCCTATGAAAGCGGGCTCGTTGTGCGGATGCGCACCGATGGCGTGCTGCGCGAGCATTTGCGCATGCCGCCGCATGTCGCCCCCGTCGTCGTCAGCCGCATCAAGGTGATGGCGCGGCTCGACATCGCCGAGCGCCGCGTGCCGCAGGACGGCCGCATCGGGCTGACGCTCGCGGGGAAAGCCGTCGACGTTCGCGTCTCGACGCTCCCCAGCCGCGCGGGTGAACGCGTCGTGATGCGTATTCTCGACAAGGATGCGGCGGGGATCGATTTCGACGTCCTCGGCCTGTCCGGCGCCGCCGACCAGATATTGCGCGAGGCGCTGGCCGAGCCCAATGGAATCATTCTGGTCACCGGTCCGACCGGCTCGGGCAAGACGACGACGCTTTACGCCGCGCTAAAGCAATTGAACGACGGCCAGCGCAATATCCTGACGGTCGAGGATCCGGTCGAATATGCCGTCGACGGCGTCGGCCAGACGCAGGTTAACAGCAAGGTCGGGCTCGATTTCGCCGCGGGCCTCCGCGCCATCCTGCGCCAGGATCCCGACGTCGTGATGGTCGGCGAAATCCGCGACCGCGAAACCGCCGACATCGCGGTGCAGGCCTCGCTGACGGGACATCTCGTGCTCTCGACGGTCCACACGAACGACGCCGTTGGCGCGATCACGCGCCTCAAGGATCTGAAGGTTGAACCCTTCCTTCTGGCCTCGACGCTGCGCGCTGTTCTAGCTCAGCGGCTTGTCCGCAAGCTTTGCGACCATTGCCGCGAGCCGGTGCAGGCCGATAACAGCGTCGCCGCAATCCTAGGGCTCGACATCGGCACCGTCATCTGGCGACCCAAGGGCTGCGAGCAGTGCAATGGCACCGGATACAAGGGTCGCATCGGCGTATTCGAGGCGATCAAGGTCGACGAGACCGTCCGTCGCTACATCTACAACGGCGGCGACGAGGCGATGATCACGCGCCACGCCTTTCTGAAATCGCCGACGCTCGCTTCGGCCGCACGCGCGATGGTCGCGAAGGGGCTGACGACCGCCGAGGAGGCGATCCGCATCGCGCGGCGCGAGGAAATCGATGCCTGATTATCGCTATGTGGCGATCGATCCCCAGGGCCGCGAGCGCAAGGGGCGGCTGACCGCCGCTAACGACGATGCCGCGCGCGCCGACCTGATGCGGCGGAAATTCCATATCGTTGCGGTCGAGGCGGCGGGCGCGAAACCCGCCAGCCGTTCGTTGCTCGCTTTCCGCAAGAATAAATTGAGCAGCAAGGAACTCGCGCTGTTCACCCGCCAGCTCGCGACGCTGGCCGAGGTCGCGCCGCTCGAAGAGGCGCTGCGCACGCTCTCCCGCCAGAGTGAGGCCGAAAGCGCGCGCAATATCGTTGGCGACGTCCACGCCGGCTTGCTTGAGGGCCGCCGCCTCGCCGACGCGATGGGGCGCCAGCCGGGCAGCTTTCCGCCGCTTTATCGCGCGATGGTTGCAGCGGGCGAAACGACAGGCAGCCTGACGACGATCCTCGCGCGCCTCGCCGACCTGCTCGAACGCCAAGCCGAGGTGCGCGGCAAGCTGATCGCCGCGCTCGCCTACCCGATCGTGCTCGCCGTCGTCGCGATCGGCGTCGTTGCCGCGTTGATGATCTTCGTCGTCCCGCGCGTCGTCGAGCAGTTCACCGACGTCGGCCAGCAGCTTCCCTTCCTGACCCGCGCTGTGATTGCGATCTCCAGCTTTGCCGCCAGCTGGTGGTGGCTGGTCGCTTTGTTGATTGCTGCGGCAAGCTTTGGCTGGGTCACCGCGATGCGCCGCCCGGCGTTCAAGGCGCGCGTCGATGCGCGGCTGCTGCGCTTGCCGCTCTTCGGCCGCCTGCTGCGCGATCTTTATGCGGCGCGATTTGCCCGAACCCTGTCGACGATGGTGTCTAGCCGTCTGCCGCTTGTCGATGGCCTGCGACTCACGCTGCCGACGATTCGAAACGCGGCGCTCGCCGGCGCAACCGCGACGATCGTGGATCAGGTGCGCGCTGGCGGCAGCCTGTCGGCGGCGCTCCGCGATGCGGGGGTCTTCCCGCCTTTGCTCGTTTACATGACCGCGAGCGGCGAAAGCGCGGGCCGGCTCGAACAAATGCTCGAACGCGCCGCCGATTATCTCGAGCGCGAATTCGACCGCTTTACGGCCGCTTCGATGGCGCTTCTCGAACCTGTCATAATTGTCGTTATGGGGTCGTGCGTGGCCCTTATCATCCTCGCCATTCTGCTTCCGATCCTTCAGTTGCAGAACCTTGCAGGTCTATAATAAATGTCCCTCATGCAGCTCTTCATCCGCCTGATGCTCGACCCGGCCCGTCCGCCCCGCAAGAAGGACGAGCGCGGCTTCACGCTCACCGAACTGATGGTCGTCATCTTCATCATCGGGCTGCTCGCCACCGTCGTGATGATCAACGTCCTGCCGAGCCAGGACCGGGCGATGGTCACCAAGGCGAAGGCCGATATCGCGACGCTCGAAAGTGCGCTCGAGCAATATCGCCTCGACAATCTGACCTATCCCGCATCCACCGACGGGCTGAATGCGCTGACCGTGGCGCCGGCCGCGCTTGCGCAGCCCGAACGTTATCGCCGCGGCGGCTATATCAAGAAGCTGCCCGCCGATCCGTGGGGCCGCCCCTATAATTATCAGGCGCCCGGGCCGAACGGAAAGGCGTTCGACGTCTGGTCGCTCGGTGCCGACGGTGCCCCCGGCGGGACCGACGACAATGCGGATATTCGCAGCGACGGTTAAGGCGCGGACGCGTCGCGAGCAGGGCGGCTTCACGCTCGTCGAACTGATGGTCGTGCTGGCGATCATGGCGCTTGCCGCGACGGCCGTCGTGCTCACTATTCCCGGCGAAGAACGCACCGTGCGCAGCGAGGCCGACCGCCTCGCCGCACGCCTCGCCGCCGCGCGCGATGTCGCGGTGATCGAGGGGCGCAGTGTCGCGGTCAATTTTGCGCCGTCGGGCTATGGGTTCGAACGGCGAATTTCGGGCGAATGGCAGCCGCTGCCGGGACGCGCCTTCGAACAGCGCAACTGGCCGGGCGATGTGCGCTTTTCGGCGGGCAACGGGCAAGGCGCGGCGCGCATCCTGTTCGACCGCGTGGGTATCAGCCCGACCCCGCAAGCAATGGTGCTGACCGGCGGTGACGCGCGCGAGATCGTGCGTGTCTCGGCGACCGGGGAGGTCAGCCGTGGGCAATGACGGCGTTAGTTTTTCGCCGTCCGGCGAAGGGGGCTTCACCCTACTCGAAATGCTCGTCGCGCTCAGCGTCATCAGCATCGCCGCGCTCGCGCTCGTCCGCTTGGACGCCTATGCCGTGCGCACCGCAGGCGATCTCGACGAAAGCACGATGGCGGGCATCGTAGCGCAAAACCGTGCGGTCGAACTCTGGACCGACCCCGCGCCGCCGACGATCGGCAATAGCGCGATCGGGGTCGCGAACGCCGGACGCAACTGGCGTGTCGAACAGCGCGTCTCAAAAACCGCCGACGACAGCTTGCTACGCATCGACCTGCTCGTTCGTCCCGAAAGCGGGCGCGGTCAGGCGGTGCTGACAATCATCCGGCCGTCGCGATGAGGGACGAACGCGGCTTCACCCTTGTCGAGATGCTTGTCGCCCTTTCCATCTTCGCGGCGATCGCGGCGATGGGGGTCGGCCTCCTTCGCAGCAGCGTCGATACGCAAGATGCGGTGCAGGAACGGTTGAAGGCGATGGGCGGGATCAACCGGCTGCGCGCCGTGATGGCGAACGATCTGGCGCAGGCGGTGCAGCGTTCGACGCGCGGGCCGGCGGGCGAGGCGGTTCCGGCCTTCATCGGATCGTCGACCGGCTTTGCCTTTGTCCATGGCGGGGCGGGTTCGCAAGACGGCGGCCCGCGCCCCAATATCGAGCGCGTTGCCTATGCGCGCGTCGGCAACGAGTGGCGGCGCGCGACGCAGCCGATGCTCGACGGCACGGCGCTCGGCGAGGGCGACAGGCTGATTGCCGACGTCGCCAGCGTCGCGGTGCGATACCGCGACGAGCGCGGCAACTGGGGCGAGGTCTGGAGTTCGGAGCCGGGCGACCGCCTGCCGCGCGCCGTCGAGGTGCGAATGGCGCGCACCGGCCGCGAGGCGCTGACGATGCTTTTCTTAACGGCGCCCACGCCGCCGCTTTCGCCGGTCCAAGGGGTGCCGACACCGTGAGGCGCCGCGCGAAAGACGAACGCGGCGCGGCGCTGCTTACCGTATTGCTGCTCGTCGCGGTGATGGCGGTGATCGCGGCGACCGCGCTCGACCGGCTGACCCTCGCGACGCGCATCGCGGGCAGCGCGGCGACGGTCGATCAGGGCCGGGCCTTTGCCTTTGCCGCCGAACAGATCGCGCTGCGCCGCGTCGCCGACCTCGTCGGACGCGATCCCGCGAAGCTGACGCTCGCCGGAAACTGGCTCGGGCGCGATTTTACGCTGCCGCTTCCCGGCGGCGAGGGGCGCGCGAAGCTGACCGACGCGAACAATTGCTTCAATCTCAACAGCCTGGTCGCCGAGACGGTGCCGGGGCGGTTCAGCCAGCGGTCGGGCTCGATGCGCCAGTTCGGCGAATTGATGACCCTGCTCGGGATCGAGCCGGGGCAGGCGCAGGCAATAGCGGGCGCGGCCGCCGACTGGATCGACAGCGATAGCAACGAGGGGCCGCTCGGCGCCGAGGACAATGCCTATCGCGGGATGCAGGGCGCCTATCTGCCCGCGAACCGCAAGATGGCCGATGTCAGCGAACTGCGCGCGGTGCGCGGCGTAACGCCGAAAATCTATGCGCGGCTGAAGCCCTGGATTTGCGTGCTGCCGGTGACCGATCCGGTGAAGCTCAACGTCAATACGCTCGCGCCCGAACAGGCGCCGCTGGTCGCGATGCTGGTGCCCGGCGAGATCGGTGTGGCGAAAGCGCGGGCGGTGCTAGCGGCGCGCCCTGCTGGCGGCTATGGCAGCAGCGTACGATTCTGGGAGGCGGGGCCGTTCGAAGGACGGAAACCGCCGACCGATGTGGCCGAACAGGCTGGCGTGAACAGCCGTTGGCTCACGCTGATGACGAATGTGACGATGGGGGACGGTTTCTTGACCGCAGTTTCGCTGATCGATGCCAATGGCGGGGCGCCGTCCGCTGGCGTAACGCCGCCAGTGATCGTGCGCCGCGATTGGGGCGAGAGCGACTGACATGACGCGCACGCTAGTTCTCTGGCTGCCTCCGGTGGCTACGCTTGGCGAAGGCGATGGTCGCGATGCCGCCTGGCTGCGCATTGACGACGGCGTGGTTGTCGATAGCGGACAAGACGATGGATGGGTCGATGCGTGGGAAAAACCGCGCGACGACAGCCCCGACGACCGGTTGATCGCATTGGCGCCGGCGGCCGACGTCCCGCTGCGCTGGCTCCATTATCCCGACGCCGCGCCCGCACAGGCCGCCGCCGCGGCGCGCATCGACGCGCTGAAGAACAGTCTGGGCGATGCAGCGGCGCTGCATGTCGTCGCCGGCCAGCCCGCAGGCGAGGGGCAGGCGGTCCCGGTTGCGGTGACGACCCACGCCGCCATGACCGCGTGGACCGACTGGATGAAGGCGCGCGGCCTGACGCCGGCGGCGATCATCCCGTCGGCAGCGGCGGTGCCCCCGCCAGAACCCGATACGCTGTGGATGGCCGAGGTTGGCAGCGAGCGGATCGTCCGCACGGCGGACCGCGCCTATGTTTCCGATCCCGAACTCGATCCGCTGATCGCGGGTGGGCACGCCGCGCTGCCGCTCGATGCCGACCGGATGCGCGAGTCGTTGTTGCTGACGCTCGCAGCGCCGCCGCTCGACCTGCTGAGCGGTGGGTGGAAACCCAAACGTCGCTGGTCGGTCGACCCGGCGATGCTCCGGCTGGCGAAGCGCCTTGCCATCGCACTTGTCGCCGTCAGCCTGCTCATTCCGATCATCTATGCAGTGCGCCTGTCGTCCGACACCGGCCGCGCCGACGAGGCGGTCGTCGCGATGGCGAAGAAGGCCGGCGTGACCGCGACCGATGCGACCGCAGCCGAAGCCGAACTCGACCGCCGCTTGGCCGCTGCCGGCGGCGGGCCGCTCGCCTTCTCGGTTCCAGCATCGGCTCTGTACGACGCGATGGGCGACGCGCCGGGCGTAACGCTCAAGACGCTGTCGCACCGCACTGACGGTACGCTGACGACGACGCTCGCCGCGCCGCGCGTCGAGGACATCAACCAGGTGCTGCTGGCGCTGCAGGCGCGCGGCTATCGCGTCACCGCGCAGCCGATGGCGGGCAGCGACGGCCAGCAGATGGCCAATATCACGATCCGGGCGGTGCCATGACCGAGAGATTGCAAAATTGGTGGATCGCTCTGTCGCTGCGCGAACGCTGGCTCGTCGGCATCGCCGGCGTGCTCGCGCTGGGGGTGGTCCTGTGGGGACTTGGCCGCCCCATGGCCGCGGCATTTATCGATCTCGAAAGCCAGCACCGCGCCGCGATCGAACGCGAGGGCCGCGTCTCCTCGAAAGTGCAATTGCTCGCACAGCGTCCGGCCAAATCGGTCGCCGCGACGGTTGATGCGGCCCAGATCGACCAATATCTTGCGCAATCGGCGGGCGAGATCGGACTGACGCTCGACCGCAACGAAGCACGCGGCGCGGGGCAGGCAACGATCGCGATCGCCACCGCGCGCGCGACGGTGCTCACCGACTGGCTCGCCTCGCTCGAGGGGCAGGGTTTCATCATCGACCAGTTGACGATCACCCCCGCCGCCGACGGCACCGTTGGGCTGACTGCCGAGCTTCGAAAGGGCGGTCAATGAGCGCGCGGCGACGCTGGGGGCTTGCCGCGCTGTTGTTTGCGCTGATCCTGATCATCGCGACCTTTCCGATGCGGCTCGCGCTGAACCTTTCGGGCGCGACCGATGCGGGTATCAGCGCACGCGACGTGCGTGGGTCGGTCTGGTCGGGCGAACTGGTCGACCCGCGGCTCGGCGCCTTGCCGCTCGGCACGGTGCGCGCCAGCCTGTCGCCGCTCGCGCTGCTTGGCGGTGGTGTCGACCTCGCTTTCTCGCGCGCCGACGACCGGCTCGGGGCGCTCGCCGGACGGCTGCATGGCAGCAATCCGCGCGGGATATCGGATGTCAGCGGCACCACGTCGATATCGGGCGGGCTCGGCATGATCCCCATCGACACGATCCGCTTCGAAGGGGCGACGGTGCGGTTCGACGGCGCGGGCAAATGCGCCAGCGCCGCGGGCCGCATCCAGCTCGCGGTTACTGCGCCGATCGCCGGGCTCGATCTGTCGCGCGGCCTGTCGGGGCCGCTGACGTGCGCGAAGGGACGTGCACAGGCGGCGCTCGCCAGCCAATCGGGTATGGAGCGACTGACCCTGTTGTTCGACGGTGACGGCGCGTATCGCGCTCAGTTCGCGATCAATGTCGACAGCGACCCGGCAATGGCTGGCGCACTTGCGGTGCTGGGCTTCAAGCCCGGGCCCGGCGGATTCGTCCTGGCGACCTCGGGCCGCTTCTGACGTGACCTTTCTCGATGCCTTGCCCTTCGGCATGGCCGTCGCCTTTGCCGCGATGATCGGGCTGGTCCTCGGCAGCTTCATTGCGACGCTGGTGCTGCGCTGGCCCGCGGGGCGCTCGGTGCTGGGGCGATCACAATGTGACGGTTGTGGTCGACCGCTTACCGCCCTGGATCTTGTCCCTTTGTTATCGAACTTCGCGTCGCGCGGGCGGTGCCGGACGTGCAACGCGGCGATCGATCCCTTTCACTGGCGCGTCGAACTGGGCTCAACACTGATTGGGATTGTAGCCCTCGCACTTTCACCGGGAACCGCGGGTTGGCTCTGGGCCCTGTTCGGCTGGCTACTCCTGCCGCTCGCCCTCCTCGATGCGCGCCATTTCTGGCTCCCCGACTGCCTCAACCTGCTGCTTGGCATCGTCGGTCTGCTGATAGCCGGTCCGATGCTGGAAACATCGCTGATGGACCGCTGGGTTGGCGCGGTCGTGTGCGGCCTGACGCTCGCCGTCATTGCCGAATTTTACCGCCGCGTGCGGCTGAAAGACGCAATGGGCGGCGGCGATCCCAAACTCGTCGCAGCAATCGGCGCGTGGCTCGGATGGCAGGCGCTGCCGTTGATGCTGCTCCTAGCCAGCTTCGGCGGCATCGTCTGGGCACTCGTTGCGCAACGAAAAGGGGACCAGCCGCTTTCTCAGCGACCGGTCCCCTTCGGATTATTTGCGTGCACCGCGGCATGGGCCGCGGTGCCGCTGTGGCCGCTTATTGCCCAATGACGACGGTCACCGCGCGACGGTTCTTCGCATAGGCTTCCTCGGTCGAGCCGAGCTCTGCCGGACGTTCCTTGCCATAGCTGATGACGTTGATCCGCGACGGGTCGACGCCGAGCGAGGCGAGATAGTTTTTCGCGGCGTTCGCGCGGCGTTCGCCGAGCGCGATGTTATAGTCGCGGGTGCCGCGTTCGTCGGCATGGCCTTCGAGCGTGACGCGGACGGCAGGGTTACGCTGCAGCCACTGCGACTGCGTCTGGAGCGTCGCCTGATCCTGCGCATCGACATTATACTGGTCATAGTCGAAGAAAACGCGGTCGCCCATGGCGCCAACGCTGGCGAGGAAATCTTCCTGCGATCCGGGGACAACGCCCGTGCCGGTGCCGGCGCCCGTATCGGTGCCCGTGCCTTCGGGGGCGGGGGGGAGCGTGTCAGGGGCCTTTTTCGCGCAGGCGCCAACAGCAAGCATGGTGATCGCCGCGATCATAGCGGTGCTTTTGCGTATCGTCATGTCTCTGTCCTCTTGTTGTTGAAAATATTCGTGCGGCCGAATTGGCCCGTTCAGGACGCGATAGTTGAACCCGATCGCGCCTTTTTGGTTCCGGTTTTCCTCAGGGGAGTACCGGACCCCAGCTCGGATCCGATCCGTCTTGCGGAGTTGGAAGGCGCCGCATGTTCACCCCGGTCAGGTCGACCTGCCAAAGGCTCGACTTGCCTTCGCGGCCCGGCGTGGTGCGGAAGAACTGGATGACGCGGCCGTTCGGCGACCAGGTCGGCGCCTCGTCCTGCCAGCTGTTCGTCAGCATCCGCGCGCCGCCGCCGGACGGGGTCATGACGCCGATGCGGAATTCGCCACCGCCCATACGGGTAAAGGCGATCAGGTCGCCGCGCGGCGACCATTCGGGGGTCGCCGCGCGGCCGCCGCCAAAACTGATCCGCTGCTGGTTCGACCCGTCGATGTTCATCGTATAGATTTGCTGACCGCCCGACCGGTCGCTTTCGAACACGATCTTCTTGCCGTCGGGCGAGAAGCTGCCGCCGACATCGATGCCGGGGGTGTTGGTCAGGCGTACCGGGGTGCCGCCATTGGCCGAAATGCGATAAATGTCGGTGTTACCGTTCACCGCCATTGAATAGAGGATCTGCGTGCCGTCGGGTGACCAGCGCGGCGCGAAGGTCGCGTTGCCGCTTTCGGTAACCAATTTCTGCGAGCCCGCCGCGACGTCGTAGATGAAGACGCGGACGCGGTTGTTCAAATAGCTGACGTAGACGATCTTTTTGTAATCGGGCGAGAAACGCGGGCTGATCGCGAGCGCCTGGCCATTGGTGATGAAGCGGTGGTTGCCGCCGTCGCTGTCCATGATCGCGAGGCGCTTGATGCGGTTCCCCTTCGGGCCGCTCTCGGCGATATAAGCGACGCGGCTGTCAAAAAAGGGCGCTTCGCCCGACAGGCGCGAATAGATGGCGTCGGCGCATTTATGCGCGGCGCGGCGCCAGTCACCGGGCTGGATCTCGAACCCCTTGCGGACAAGCTCGCTGCCGAGTGCAGTGTCGTAGAGATAGCATCCAACGACGAGGCTGCCGTTCGATCCGGCATCGACAAAACCGTGGACGACATTTTCTGCGTTACGCGCCTGCCATTCGGCAAAGCGCGGCGCCTGCACCTCGGCGCGGCTGATCGCGGGAATGCCGCTGGGGCCCATCGGATCGTAAAGCCCGCTGCGCTCAAGGTCGGCGGCGATGACTTCGGCGATCTGGCGGCCAAGGCTGTCGGTGCGCAGCCCGGCGACGTTTTGGACCGAGGCGGTTGCCAGCGCAGGGATCGCGATAATAGTACGGTCCTGGGACAGCGTGCCCTCGATCGTCTCGCGCGGTTCGGTCTGGGTGACAGCCGGGGGCGTCGGGGCGGTCTGCGCGAGCACTGGGGCGGTGGTCAGCAGCAGGGCGAGCGACAAGCTGATCGGACGGAGGAACATTTCTCTTACCTCTTGATGAAATCGAGGGTGTAATTCTGCCAGAAGCTGTAATTTTCCTCGGGCAGGTCGAAGGGTGCGGCGAGTTCCACCGCGCGTTTGGCGCATTCCTGATGGCGCTGTATCTGGAATTTGTTGCTGTCGTTTTCGCCCGACGTCGTGACGCTGGTGAAACCCGCGAGCGCGCCCGACTGGGTCAGGCGGAATTTTACGACGGTCTTGAGCTGGTCGACGTCGACCCCCGAAATGCGGCAGCCGTTCCACCGCGGCGCGACCGCCGACTTGATGCTGACGTCGATCGAGCGGCGGACTTCGGCGGCGGTTGCTGCAGCGGGGGCGCCTTTGCTCGCGGGTGATTTGGGCTGCGACTTCGAGAGCCCCTCGGCGATGCCGTCGAGGCGCCCGGTCGGGCGGGCGGGGCGGTTTTTTGCGGGCGGGGCTTTAGGCGCAGCTTTGGGCTGCGCCTTTTGCGCGGCAGGTGGCTGCTTCGCCGGCGCGGGCTTCGGCCGCGCGACCTGCTTGGGCGTTGGGGCGGGTGTCGGCCGCACGACGGGTTCGGGCAGCGGCGGTGCCGGCATTGGCTCGGGCGCTGCAATGTCGACAGCTTCCTCTTCACCCAGCCGCGCGGCGGGCGGGGTTTCGCTGATCACCGGCGCGGTCGATTGCACCGCGGTTTCGGCGATCAGGTCGACTTCCATCGGGGGATTGTCGAAGCGCCGGTCGCCCGCGGTCCACTGGACCGAGAGCAGGCCGATGATAACGACATGCGCCGCCACCGCGATGGCGATGCCGCGTCCTTCATTCCCCCCAACTGCCCGTGTTTCGGCCATCATCTCAACCTAGGGCCGCGTTTCTGAACCGTCGGTGACCGCAGCGGGTGCGCTGTCGGCGGCGCCCTCCGACCCCGTTGTCACCAGCGAAATTCGGGTCAGGCCGGCGCGGTTGAGTTCGCCCATCACGCGCATCACGCGGCCATAGTCGAGCCCCTTGTCGGCGCGCAGCATGATCTGGCGGGGCTTATCGCCGCCCTCCTTCTCGCGCGCGATCGCGTCGAGCCGCGCCGGAAGCTCGGCCTCGGGCACGACCTCTTCGCCGATATAGAGCGTGTCGTCGGCGTTGATCGACAGCTGCACGGGTTCCTTGTCCTCGGTCTCAACCGGTTTCGCGCGGCTTTCGGGGAGGTCAATCGGTACGGCCGATGCCAGCAACGGCGCGGTGATCATGAAGATGATCAGCAGCACGAGCATCACGTCGACGAGCGGGGTGACGTTGATTTCGGCCATCGGCGCGCGGCGCGTGCCGCGGCCGCGCCGTCCGCCGATGCCGCCGGAGGGGCCGCTCATCGCCATCAGGCTTCGACCTCGAGTTCCCGGCTGAAGGTCGCGTGCAGCCCGTCGGCGAAGCGACCAAGCCGCGATTCAAGCCGATTCAAGCGCTGCGAAAAGGCATTATAGGCGATGACTGCGGGAATGGCGGCGAACAGGCCGATCGCGGTCGCGAACAGCGCTTCCGCGATGCCCGGTGCGACAACTGCGAGGCTGCTGTTATTCTCCGCCGCGATCGCGGTGAAGCTGCGCATGATACCCCACACGGTGCCAAACAGGCCGACGAAGGGCGCGACCGAGCCGATCGTCGCCAGCGTGCCGATCTTTTCGGCGAGGCGGTCGACTTCGCCCGCGACCGCGCTGTTCATCGCGATACCGAGCCGTTCGCGCGTGCCGTCGCGGTCGACATTCTTGGTCTTGGTCGACCGGCGCCATTCGCTGATCCCGGCGCCGAGCACCTTGGCGCTCGGCAATTCTTCGCTGCCGTTCTTGTCGAAGAATTTGTCGATATTGTCGGCGCGCCAGAAATCGCGCTCGAAGCGTTCGGACGCGCTCATCAATTTGCTGACGCTGCGGCCATGGGTGAAAATCACCGCCCAGACATAGATCGAGGCCAGCAGCAGCCCGATCATTACCGCCTTCACGATGATGTCGGCCTGCAGGAACAGCGCGACGGGGGACAAGGTCGCCGCGTCGGCGGCCAGCGAGATATTGTCTAGCAAGGGAAAGTCTCTCCATTCATGATGGCGGTAAATCGGTCGGCCCACCCTGCGGGCTGGCGGCGCGGCCGGCCCTCGGGCGACAGGAAGGCTGCGGTGACTTGCGCGTCCGTCAATATCGCTGGCGTCAACGTCTCGCCGCTTAACGTGTCAGTTCCGCGAAAGATGCGCTGTGCAATGATCACGCTCGCGCCGCGCACGGCTTGAACCGTGCTGACGACGAGAAGGTCGTCGTCGAGCCGCGCGGGGCTACGATATTTGATCGTGAGGTCGGTGACCGCCCAGCTGCCTTCACCCGCTTCCATTGCCGCGCGCTGGTCGATACCCGCGAGCCGCAGCATGTCCGAGCGCGCGCGCTCCATATAGCGCAGGTAATTGGCGTGATAGACGATGCCCGACAGGTCGGTGTCCTCGAAATAGACGCGCGCCCGGAAATGATGTTCGGCCCCGAGGAAGGCGCCGGGAATGAAGGGAGGCGGGGCAATTACCATTGTCCTGACCGATAGCGGGGCTTCGACTCGTCGCAAAGCCCTCATAAACGGCTCGTCGCAGATGAGGGCCGTTTGGTGGAGGAAAGCGGCGGATTTTCGCCCGTTTCGATTTTGGCCCGTTCCCCTGCGAAGGCAGGGGCCCATCACCTGCCGTTGCGGATTCCCCAATCGTTCGCGCAAGGATGCGACATCCGGTGATGGGCCCCTGCTTTCGCAGGGGAACGGCTACTTGCCGTTATCGAACAAGCCGTCCTGCGATCCGGCGGGCGGGTTGAGCCCCAGATGCTTCCACGCGCTTGCGTTGAGCATGCGTCCGCGCGCGGTCCGCGCGATCAGCCCGACCTGCAGCAGATAGGGCTCGATCACATCTTCGATCGTGTCGCGCGGTTCGGACAGTCCTGCCGCCATCGTCTCGACCCCGACCGGCCCGCCGCGATAGATATCGGCGATCATCGTCAGGTAACGCCGGTCCATCGCGTCGAGCCCGAGCGCGTCGACTTCCAGCCGGTTGAGCGCGGCATCGGCAGCCTTCGCATCGACGATAGGATGCCCCGCGACCGTCGCGAAATCGCGCACGCGGCGCAGCAGGCGTCCGGCAATACGCGGCGTCCCGCGCGATCGTTTCGCAATCTCCAGCGCGCCGTCGGATGCGATCGGCAGGGCGAGCAGGCGCGCAGCGCGCGTGATGACCTGTTCGAGTTCGCCATGCGTGTAGAAATTGAGCCGCACCGGGATACCGAAGCGGTCGCGGAGCGGCGTCGTAAGCAGGCCTTGCCGCGTCGTCGCGCCGACGAGCGTGAATTTGGGCAAATCGATCCGCACCGAGCGCGCCGACGGTCCTTCGCCGATCATGATGTCGAGCGCGCGGTCCTCCATCGCGGGATAGAGGATCTCCTCGACCGCGGGCGACAGGCGGTGGATCTCGTCGATGAACAGGACGTCGCCATCCTCGAGATTGGTGAGCAGCGCGGCGAGGTCGCCCGCCTTGGCGATCACCGGGCCGCTGGTCGACCGGAACCCGACGCCCAGTTCGCGCGCGACGATCTGCGCCAGCGTCGTCTTGCCGAGCCCGGGCGGGCCATAAAAGAGCACATGGTCGAGCGCGTCCGAGCGCGCCTTTGCTGCCTCGATGAAAATGCGCAAATTCTCGCGCGCTGCCGCCTGCCCGACGAATTCGGCAAGCGACTTCGGCCGCAGTGCGGCGTCGGCGTCCTCGGGAGTGCGGATGGGGGTGGTGAGGTCGGTCACGACGCCATCCGCAATCGCGCCGGGTTTACCTATCCCGCTGAATACTTTTGACATCTAACGCTTCTCGTTCTTGGGCGATAAGGCCATTACCCATTACCATAATTCCGGCCAAAAATATCAGAGCTGAAACCCAGCCAGTCGCAGGTACGGTCCAAGCCCATTTGGTGGCTGACTTAACTTCTGCAGCTATGGCGGCCTCGAGTTCTTCCGATCGTTCACCGTCATCGGCGACAGTCATCCAATAACCGATTTGCCGCTGCACGATTGGTAACAATTTTCGTTTTTGTTGCTGGCTTAATACACCGATCAGCAATGCGACGAGAATTCCGACACCGAAAAATGCGCCGCTTACGATTTTTGAATGCGCCGACAAGAATTCGGTATTTAATGCCGCTACTGCGGCACCCGCATTAATTGCTAACAGCGAAGCAGTCAGCCACCGGAACGCGTGAGAGTGTTCATCGAACAGCAGGGTGCGTGATTCAGTAAGCGATTTTATTTCTTCCAGCGCCGCCATTCTCAGAAGTGGTAAATCCTCTGGATCACACGTCATTTTGCGGCATCCCAAAGCAACGACCGAGGGCGAAAAGAGAGTTCGTGCGTTGCCGCGGACCCTGCAACAAGTTCAGGGTGACGAAAAAAGAAAGTCGGCGCCTAGTCATAATGTTCGATCCCTTCGCCGGCGATCGAAACCCAAGGCTCCTTGCGGTCTTCGTACGCCGAATAGTCGGGCACGAAACCGTGGCCGGGTTCGAAATTGCCGAGCGGTATTGCATAAGCGTCATGATAGGGACGCGCCCTGTACCAGACGCCCGAACCGCAGATGGCGCAGAAGAAGAAGTCGGCGGTGTTGCCGCTCTCGCCGGTATATTGCCACATCTTCGGCTCGCCTTCGGTGCGGACTTGCTCGGCGGGGAAACGAACCTGCGCGGCAAAAGCACTACCGCTCCGCGCCTTGCACTCGCGGCAATGGCAGACCGACACGCGGATCGGTTCGCCGGTGCAGGCGATGCGGACCTGACCGCAGCGGCAGGATGCGTTGCGGATGCGGTCCGTCACTTGCCCGTTTTCTTGAGCGCCACGCGAACCAGCGCATCGAGACTGGCGTCCGCGCCCAATTCCTCGCTCGCCGCCGCCACCGCGCTGCTCGCTTCACCCGGCTTGAAACCAAGGCCGGTGAGGGCGGTGACGGCGTCGGCGAGCGGGCCGGGGGTAGCGGCGGCGTAATGGGCCCCGCTGCCCGCGATGCCGCCGAGCGCGCCGGCCTTGTCCTTCAGTTCATGCGTAATCCGCTGCGCCAGCTTCGGCCCGACGCCATTGGCGCGTGCGATCATCGCGCTGTCGCTGCTGGCGAGCGCGCGTTGCAGGTCGCCGATCTCAAGCGCCGAGAGGATCGCGAGCGCGACCTTGGCACCGACGCCCTGGACGCTGGTGAGCAGGCGGAACCAGTCGCGTTCCTCGGCCTTGGCAAAGCCGAGCAGGCGGAGGAAATCTTCGCCGACGAGCATTTCGGTATGGATGGTGACGTCGCCGCCGACCGGGCCCAATGCGTCGAGCGTGCGCGCCGACGCCTCGACCAGATAACCGACGCCGCCGACGTCGATCACGGCATGGCCTGCGGTGCTGCTATCCAGCCGTCCTGACAGTTTCGCGATCATGCCCCGTGCCTAACGCGGGGAGAACGAAAAGGGAATCAATTTCCCTTCGTCATCAAGCCCACTTTCTCTTTCGTCATGCCGGACTTGATCCGGCATCCATCGCCGCATGGGCCCCGGATCAAGTCCGGGGTGACGACGTTCAATGTCGCGGGCGATGGTTCGCGTGGCAGATCGCGACCGCGAGCGCGTCGGCCGCATCTGCCCCCACGACCTTGGCGCCGGGCAACAGCACCCGCAGCATCGCCTGCACCTGTTCCTTTGCTGCGCCGCCGGTGCCGACGATCGCCTTCTTGACCAGCCGCGGCGCATATTCGCCGACCGGAAGCCCGGCGCGCGCGCAGCCGAGCAGCACGACCCCGCGCGCATGCGCGAGCTTCAGCGTCGATTGCGGATTGTCGTTGACGAAGATTTCCTCGACCGCGGCGCAGACCGGCGCATGCTCGGCGATCACCGCGGCGAGCGCGGTATCGAGATGCGCAAGCCGGTCGGGCAGGGGCGCCTTTGCGTCGGTCTTCACCTGCCCGTTGGCGATATGGCTGATCCGGCTGCCCTCGACGCGGATGACGCCCCAGCCGGTGCAACTGAGCGAGGGATCGAGACCCAAGATGATCATGAGTTTTCCTCTCCCCTTGGGGGAGAGGATAGAGAGGCTTGCCAGCTTGTCTGGCTAGCCGGACTTGGAGAGGGACTGGGGCGTGGCCATACCCTCACCCAGCTGCCACTAGCGGGCAGAGCCCGCAAGTCTGCGCAACCCTCTCCCCCAAGGGGAGAGGAAGAGATCAACCCAGCTTCTCCATCACCGCGTCGGGGATTTCGTAATTGCCCCACACGGTCTGGACGTCGTCGTCGTCGTCGAGCGTGTCGATCAGCTTGAACAGGCTCTGCGCGACGCTCTCTTCGGTGACTTCGCTCTTCAGCGTCGGGCGCCACGCGAGTTTCACGCCTTCGGCTTCACCGAGCTTGGCTTCGAGCGCTTTCGCGACTTCGTGCAAGCTGTCGACGCTGGTCCAGATGTCGTGGCCGTCCTCGGACGATTCGACATCGTCGGCGCCGGCATCGAGCGCGGCTTCGAAGATGGTGTCGGCGTCGCCTGCCTTCGCGGCATAGCTGATCATGCCCAGCCGGTCGAAGCCGTGGCTGACGCTGCCGCTGGTGCCGAGGTTGCCGCCATTCTTGCTGAACGCAGTGCGGACGTTGGTCGCCGTGCGGTTGCGGTTGTCGGTCAGCGCCTCGACGATCAGCGATACGCCCCCGGGGCCATAGCCTTCGTAGCGGATTTCTTCGTAATTCTCGCCTTCGCCGCCCGCGGCCTTGTCGATCGCACGCTGGATATTGTCCTTGGGCATCGACTGCGCCTTGGCGGCGTTGACCGCCGCGCGCAGGCGCGCGTTCGCGTCGGGATCGGGCAGGCCCATCTTCGCCGCAACGGTGACTTCGCGAGCGAGCTTCGAGAAAAGCGTGCTGCGTTTTTTGTCCTGCGCACCCTTGCGGTGCATGATGTTCTTGAATTTACTATGGCCGGCCACGGCCTACCTCCATCGAAACGGGAAATGTGACGCCGCCCCTAGCGCGTAGCGCGGTTCCAGACAACCACGCGGCGCCCGCAAAGTGACGACCGCGTCACAGAGTAACGACGGTTCCCGACGCGCTGACCATCAGCATCGAGCCATTCTGGCCGAGCACCTCATAGTCGAGGTCGACGCCGACCACGGCATTGCCGCCAAGGCGCGTCGCCTCGGCTTCCATCTCGGCGATCGCTTCCTTGCGCGCACGGGCGAGGACATCCTCATATTTGCCCGAGCGGCCGCCGACGATGTCGGTGATGCTGGCGAACAGGTCGCGGAACAGATTGGCGCCGACGATCACTTCGCCGGTGACGATACCCAGATATTCGCGGACCGGACGGCCCTCGATAGTGTTGGTGGTGGTGCTGAACATATCGTCACTCTCCCCGATCTGTTGGTGGTTGGCTTTTAGTCGATTCCGAGCGCCGATTTATAGACGTCGAGAATCGCTTCCATTTCCTTGCGGTCGTGCACCGGCAATTTGCGCAGACGGACGATCTGGCGCATGATTTTCGGATCGTAACCCTGCGATTTCGATTCATTATAGGTGTCGCGGATATCGTCGGCGATGCCCTTTTTCTCTTCTTCCAGACGCTCGATGCGCTCGATGAAAAGGCGCAGTTGTTCGTCGGATACAGTGGCTTCGCTCATTTTTGGCTCCGGTAATGTGGATGGTCCAGCGCAAGAATCGCGCTTGGCGCGTCCCTAATGGCCCGAAGGATTTTTGGCCATGCTTTCTTCCATCCGGACGAGCTGTTCGGGGGTCGCGGCGGTGTGGTGGAGTGCTTTCCACTCGGCGGTCGGCATGCCGTGGACGATGGCGCGGCCGGTTTCCTTGTCCATGTCCCCCGCCTCGGCAATCCAGTCGCCGAGGCAGTTGCGACAGAAACCGGCGAGGCCCATCAGGTCGATGTTCGCGGCGTCGCTGCGATGCCGGAGCAGGCGGGCGAGGCGGCGGAACGCCGCGGCGGCGACGGCATCGTCAAGCTCGTCAAGTGTATCCCTACCGGCCGTCTGATCGTCGCTGCAGGACATGGTTCCTCCGTTGAATGATTGAATAGCTATACGGCGGTTGCCTTCCTATCATCAAGGCGGCATTGCCCTAGCGTCCCCGACCCTCACCTACCCACGTCATCGGAGCATTTGTGGTTCAGACCTTTATCCCCCGCCAGCGCAAGGTTCGCATCCTGGCGACCCTCGGTCCCGCAAGCGCCAATCCCGCGATGATTGCCGAACTGCACCGCGCCGGTGCCGACGCCTTCCGCGTCAATATGAGTCATGGCGACCATGCCGGTCATGCGCAGGTGATCGCCGCGATCCGGGCGCTGGAAAAGGAAACCGGGCGCCCGACGACGATCCTCGTCGACCTGCAGGGACCGAAATTGCGTGTCGGCACCTTCAAGGACGGCCCGGCCGAACTGGTGAACGGTAAGAGTTTCGTCCTCGATACCGACAAGACGCCGGGCGACGCGACGCGCGTTTATCTGCCGCACCCCGAATTGTTCGCGGCGCTCGAAGCCGGCACGCGCCTGCTGATCGACGACGGCAAGCTGGTGCTGCGCGTCAAAAGCGTCGCCCCGGACAAGATCGAAACGGTGGTCGAGGTCGGCGGCAAGATTTCGGACCGCAAGGGCGTCAACGTCCCCGACGTCGTCGTCCCGCTCGCGGCGCTGACCGAAAAGGACCGCAAGGACCTGACCTTCGCGCTCGAACAGCATGTCGACTGGATCGCGCTGTCGTTCGTGCAGCGGCCCGAGGACGTCGCCGAGGCGCGCACGCTGATCGGCGGCAAGGCTGCTTTGCTCGTCAAATTCGAAAAGCCGTCGGGGGTGCAGCGGATCGAGGAAATCCTCGAACTCGCCGACGCGGCGATGGTTGCGCGCGGCGATCTGGGCGTCGAGCTGCCGCCCGAGGCGGTGCCGCCGCTTCAGAAAAAGATCGTTGCTACCGCGCGGCGCATGGGCAAGCCCGTCGTCGTCGCGACGCAGATGCTGGAATCGATGATCACCTCGCCGTCGCCGACGCGCGCCGAAGTGTCCGACGTCGCGACCGCGATCTATGACGGCGCCGACGCGATCATGCTGTCGGCCGAAACCGCGGCGGGCGCCTTTCCGGTCGAGGCGGTGACGATGATGGATTCGATCGCGCGCTCGGTCGAAAGCGATCCCGATTATTTCCGCCGTCTGCACTTCACCGAAACGCATCCCGATGCCACGACCGCCGACGCGCTCGCCGAGGCGGCCGGCAGCATCATCGCAACGATCGCCGCCGACGCGATCATCTGCTTCACCGCATCGGGATCGACCGCGCGCCGTGTTGCGCGCGAGCGGCCGAACGCCCCGTTGCTCGTGCTGACGCCAAAGCGCGAGGCTGCGCGGCGCATGGGACTGCTATGGGGTGCGCATGCCGTGCCGACCAAGGACATCGGCAGTTTCGAAGAGATGATCGCCAAGGGCAAGCGCATGGCGCTGCGCCACGGCATCTGCAAGGCCGGCGCGAAGCTCGTGATGATGGCGGGGGTTCCGTTCGGCACCCCGGGGTCGACCAACGTGCTGCATGTGGCGACGCTGACCGGCGACGAACTGCGCGGGTATAGTTGACGATCAGATACTCCCTGCCGCGAAGCGGTGGGGAGGTGGCAGCGGCGTAGCCGCTGACGGAGGGGCTATAGCGCTAGGTCGCGGCGCCTCCACCACCGTATCGCGGCGGTCCCCCTCCCCATGGCTTCGCCACAGGGGGGATCGATTGTGGGCCCAATCGATTCAATTCGGCACATAAGTTACCGGCTGATTCATAAAAATTTCGGGTTGATTCAGATCGGGACGTTTAAAAATGGTAAACGGGCTTTGCACCATTGACGCCGCGCGGCATAGTTGGTGCAAGTAGCGCGTCGGACCCGCGTTGGGGGGCTCCGCATCGCCAGTCCGGAGGTCTTTTCCGCGTGTCCGCACCGTTTCGTTTTCCGCGCTTTTTCGTCACCAGCCCGGCGCCGTGCCCCTATCTGGCGGGCAAGACCGAGCGCAAGGTTTTCACCGAACTCAGCGGCAATAGCGCGAACGAACTGAACGACGCGCTCGGCCGTATCGGGTTCCGCCGCAGCCAGTCGGTCGCCTATCGTCCGAGCTGCGCCGATTGCTCGGCGTGCGTATCGGTGCGCGTCTGCGCGAGCGAATTCACGCCGAGCAGCTCGCAAAAGCGCAACATGCGCCGCAACGGCGACTTGGTGGCGACGGCGTGCAAGCCGTGGGCGACCGAAGAACAATATACGCTGCTCCGTTCCTATCTGGGCTCGCGCCATCCCAATGGCGGCATGGCCGACATGGACGAGCAGGATTTCGCCGACATGGTCGAACAGACCCCCGTCGACTCCTATATGGTCGAATATCGCGAGCCGACGCTCGACGGCCGCAAGGGTCGCCTTGTCGGTTGCTGCCTGACCGACCGCCAGGGCGATGGGCTGTCGATGATCTACAGTTTCTTCGACGCGGCGCATCCGATGCGCGAGGGGCTGGGCACCTATATCATCGCGGACCATGTTCAGCGCGCCGCGCGCGCGGGGTTGCCCTATGTCTATCTCGGTTACTGGATCGAAGGGTCGGCGCGCATGGGGTACAAGGCCCGTTTCCGCCCGCTCGAAAAACTGGGTCCCGATGGATGGTCGCGTTTCGAGCCGTCGCAGCCCGAGCGCATCGCGGCGATGTTCGAACTGGCGTGATCGACGCCGCCGTGGGGGTGTTCGCCGCCACCCCGGTGACACTGTCCAAAGGTCAGTAAAGGTCAGCCTTGTGCGCCGTCCGATTTGACGCCGCAGGGATGCGGGACGCGTCCAGCCGCGACCGCCTGCACAAACCGGCCGACGACCGCTTTTATCTACTGGATCAAAGAGCCGGGAGGAAGGCTGGCATAGCCGAATATTGTAGGAAAGGCCTTTTTTGCAGGCGTCAGCTTAGGTGGTGAGCTAACATTCTCAATTTCGTCATTCCCGCGAAAGCGGGAACCCAGTTTCGACGGCATCTCGCTGGGTCCCCGCTTTCGCGGGGATGACGAAGTAAGAAATAGAACGACTCCTTCCGGTCGTTTCCCGCCATTCCATCTTAGCCCTCCCGGCAATCAGTTGCGAACGTCTCGCAGCTTTGCGTCGCCGGTTGACCTTTTCCCGCTATCAAGGGCATAGCTCGACAACAGGACATAAGTCCGGGTCGCATCCAGAGTAGGGATCGCTTAGGGGTAGGCGATAGGGGGAATGGGATGCCCGTGCACGCGTTCGTCAGCATCACGGCCAGCGACAAAGTTAACGGCCTTTGTCGTAGGGTGGTGCGCGCATGAGCGAGGTGGTCCCCATTGATCGCGTGAAGGTCGCGATCATCGGGTCGGGCCCCGCGGGGCTGAGCGCCGCATCGCGCGCCGCGCAGCTCGGGCTCAGCCATATATTGCTCGAAAAGACCGACCATCTGTCGGACACCATCTTCAAATATCAAAAGGGCAAGCGCGTGCTCGCGACGCCGGAGCGGCTCGACCTGCGCTCCGACTGCCGCTTTGCCGAGGGCGCGCGCGAATATATCCTCGGCAATTGGGACGAGGATGCCGCGAACAACAAGGTGAATGTGGCGTATCACGCCGAGGTTGCCGAGGTGACCGGCGAGAAGGGCGCGTTCGCGATTCTGACCGCCAAGGGCGACGTCTATCACGCCGAAAATATCGTCCTCGCGATCGGTACGCAGGGCAATCCGAACCGGATGCGCTGCGAGGGCGCCGACCTGCCGCACATCATCTATCAGGTCGACGATCCCGAGGATTTCAAGGACAAGCATATCACCGTCGTCGGATCGGGCGATGCGGGGATCGAAAATGCGCTGGGGGTCGCCGAGGAGGCGCTGGAAAACACCGTCACGATCTTGAACCGATCAAAGGATTTTGCGCGCGCCAAGGCAAAAAATGTCGCCGATATGACCGAGGCGGGCGAGAATGGTTTCATGTCGATCCGCACCGAGACGCAGCCGAAGAAGGTCGAGCCGGGCTGGCTGACGCTCGAAACCCCGACGGGCGAAGAACGGATCGAATGCGACGTGATCGTCGCGCGGCTGGGCTCGGTCGCGCCGCGCGGGTTCGTCGAATCGATGGGGATCGAGTTCACCGGCCCCGACCGCGAGGCCTTTCCGAAACTGTCGCCGACGTTCGAGACGACGGTGCCGGGGCTTTATGTCATTGGCGCGCTCGCGGGCTATCCGCTGATCAAGCATTGCATGAACCAGGGCTATGACGTCGTCGAGTTCATCAACGGCAACAGCGCCTTGACCCCCGCCGACGAAAAGGATCTGGCGGCGATTTTTGCCAACCTGCCGCACAAGAAGTCGGTCAGCGAGTGGCTGGAATATCTGCGATCGCGGGTCAGCATCTTTGCCGATGTGTCGCCGCTCCAGATGCGCGAGTTCATGCTCGATTCGAAGGTCGCTTTCTATTCCAAGGGCGAGGCGGTTTTCGAGAAGGGCGATCCGGGATCGTCGCTGTTCGCAATTGCCGACGGCTTTGCAGAGGTCGAGGTCGGCCCCGATTTCACCGTGCCGATCGAACAGGGGTCGATCTTTGGTGAGGTCGGCTTGATTTCGGGGCGCAAGCGCGGCGCGACGATCCGCGCGGGCGAGGACAGCATCTTTGTCGAGGTGTCGCGCACCGCAGCACTGAAGCTGATGGCGGCGGTGCCAGGCGCCAAGCGCGTCATCAACCGAATCTCGCTCGAACGCCAATTGCTCCAGATTTTCAAGGGGGGGCTGACCGTCGAAGATCTGGCGGACGTGGTCGATACCGCCGAGGTCGAGCGCGTGTCCGCGGGCAAGGTCGTGCTGACCGAGGGCGAGCAGGGCGACGATGTTTATGTGATCCGGTCGGGATCGATGGTGGTCGAGAAGGACATCGGCGGCAAGCCGATCTTCCTGCGCTACCTGCCCGCGGGCAGCTTCTTCGGCGAAATGGGGGTGCTCAGCGGCCAACCGCGCAACGCCACAGTGAAGGCGGCGGTCGGCGCCGAGCTAATCAAGCTGACCGGCGAAAGTTTCCGCAAGATGCTGAGCGCGCGGCCGCAGGTGCGCGAAGCGACCGAGGCCGCCGTTGCCGAACGCGCGCAAATGAACAGCTTCATCGAATCGCGCAAGGCGAGCTATTCGAGCGCGGTCGACCTTTATTCGGACACCGCGAGCTTCATCATGAAGGAGGGGCTGGGCGAGGCTACCGACGCGCTGTTGATCGACGAGAATCTGTGCGTCGGCTGCGACAATTGCGAAAAGGCATGCGCCGACAGTCACGAAGGCCTGTCGCGGCTCGACCGCGAGGCGGGCAAGACCTTTGCGCATCTGCATGTGCCGACGAGCTGCCGCCACTGCGAGCATCCGCACTGCATGGCCGATTGTCCGCCGAATGTGATCCACCGCGGCCCCGATGGCGAGGTGTTCATGGAGCCGGGCTGCATCGGCTGCGGCAATTGCATGCGCAACTGCCCCTATGGCGTGATCCGCATGGAGGCGGCGCCGCCCGAAAAGCCGAGCCTGCTGCGCTGGCTGCTCACCGGGTTCGGTCCGGGCCCTGGCGAGCCGTCGCCCAAATGGACCAAGAAGCAATTGGGTGACGAGAAACCCAAGAAGATCGCGGTCAAATGCGACATGTGCAAAGGCATTTCGGGCGGTCCGGCGTGCGTGCGGGCGTGCCCGACCGGCGCCGCGATCCGCGTCTCGCCCGAAGAATTTTTGTCGATCGCGCGGCTTGAAGAGGACGCCGGCTGATGGCGAGCCTTTTTCAGCGTCGCCGGTCGAAGGCCACCCAAACCGAGCGCGTCCGCGAGCGCAAGCATGAGGGTTTCCTACGCTACGCCGGTTTTCGCTGGGCGAAGATTTCGGGTGGGCTCTGCCTGCTGATCATCGTGAGCTACGCGCTGGTCGATGTGACGCCGCGGCATAATGGCGGTAGCTGGTACGGCTATACGCTCGGCACGATCGGCGCGGGGCTGATCCTGTGGCTCACCGCGCTCGGCTATCGCAAGCGCAAGATGACGAGCAGCGCTTGGTCGTTGAAGGCGTGGACGTCGGCGCATGTCTATCTCGGGCTCAGCCTGATCGTCATCGGCACCTGGCACACGGGGTTCCAGCTTGGCTGGAATGTCCATACGCTCGCGTGGGCGTTGATGATGCTGGTCATCCTGTCGGGGCTTTATGGTGTCATCGTCTATGCGACCTTGCCCGCGGCGCTGTCGAACAACCGCGACGAAATGACGCAGATGCAGATGCTCGAGGCGATCCGCGCCTTCGATCGGCAGCTGCACAGCGCGGCGCAGCCGCTGACGCCCGCCGATACCGCGCCGGTGCTGGCGGCGCTCGACGAGGATCCGTTCGCGGGCGGCGTCATGGCGCGGTTGTCGGGACGCTATCCCAATTGCGCGACCGCCGCGGCGCTGCGCACGCTGTCGGGCTCCAATGGCAGCGATCGCGAGGCGCGCGAAAAGGTCGTCGGGCTGCTCAAGCAGAAGCAGGCGGCGCTGACGCGTCTGCGTCGGCATCTCAAGATCCGCGCGCTGCTCGAAATTTGGCTTTACGTGCATGTGCCGCTGACCTTTGCGCTGATTGCGGCGCTGTCGGCGCACATCATCAGCGTCTTCTTTTACTGGTAAGGCGGGGAGGGGGACCATGAGCTTCATCCTGCGCCGTATTTCGACGACGAAGACCGGCAAACAGATCATCCGCGACACGCCGCTGCCCGGCGACACGATCACCCTCGGGCGTGAGGGCAGCAACGTCATCCACATCGCCGACCTGGCGGTGAATCCGCACCATGCGACGATCAGCAGCGCCGATGGCCGCCACGTCCGCGTTGCGGCGAGCGAGGGGCTGGGCTTCGATTTTAATGGTCGCTCGGTCGATGCGGCAGAGGTCGACAGCGCAGCAGGCGCCGAACTGCGCTTCGGTGGCCACCGGCTGACTATCGCGCGCGAGGGCGAGAATATCATCCTGCTCGTCGAGCGCATCGACGAGTTGTCGCAATCGTCGAAGGACGTCGACGAGGCCAAGGCCTTCTCGCTCCAAGGCGTCATGCTCGGCAAGCGCTTGGGGGCGTGGGTGTTCGGCGTGCTGATGCTGCTCGCCTTCCTGATCGGGCCAATCTGGGCGTGGTACAGCTACAAGAGTGTGAATGAACGCCCCGACGGCTATCATGCCGACAGCGCGTGGCTATCGGGCCCATTGTCGAGCGCGCACGCGAGCCTGAAGAACGACTGCCAGTCGTGCCATGTCGAACCCTTTGTGGCAGTGACCGACAAGGCGTGCGTCGGCTGCCACACGGGTGAGCACAAGACGATGAGCATGGCACACGCCAATGCGCCGACCGCGATGCTGCTCGCGGCGCGGCATCCGCCAGGGATCGGTGAAAAGGTACTGGCGGGCTTTGCCAAGACCTTCAACAAACCGCAGGGGCGCTGCGTCGAGTGCCACACCGAGCATGAGGGTTCGGGGCCGATGCCCGCGACGCCGCAGAAATTCTGCGCCGATTGCCATAACGGCATGTCGGCGCGGCTGAAGACGGCGGGGCATCCGACGATGCTGGCCGATGCCGCCGATTTCGGCACCGGCCACCCCGAATTCCGCCCGCTTATCCGCGCGGCGCCCGGAGCGAAGCTGGCGCGCGCCGCGCCGGGCAAGGGGACGGTCGATTATAATGGCCTGAAATTCCCGCATGACGTGCATCTGCAGGCGACCGGCGGGGTCGCGCGCATGGCGGCGAGTTTCCGCGGCCGTTATGACTTCGGTAAGAAGCTGGAGTGCCAGAATTGCCACCGCGTCGAGGCCGACGGGGTGCGCGTCAAGCCGGTCGAAATGGAGCGCGACTGCGCGATGTGCCACAGCCTCGCGTTCGAGACCGTCGGCGGGGTGACACGCACGCTGCGCCATGGTGAGCCCGACCAAGTGGTCGCCGACCTCACGGCTTATTATCGCTCGGCGCCGCCGGCGCGGCCGCTCCAGCTCGGCGGGATGCAGCGACGGCGGCCGGGCGCCTATGCCGAAGGCCAGGTGTATAATATCTATTTCAACGAAGTCGCGACACGGCCCAGCCGCGCGCAGGATGCGGTGCGTGCGGTCTTCTCGAAGGGCGGCGCCTGTTACGACTGTCACACGATCTTTGCGCCGCAGGCAGGCACCAACTGGCGCGTCGCCGCGGTCAACCAGACCCCGCGCTACTTGCAAAAAGGCTGGTTCGACCATGACGCGCACCGGGAGACCGATTGCGCCGACTGCCACACCGCCGCACCCGCTTCGAAAACGTCGACCGACCTGCTCGTTCCGGGGCTGCGCCAATGCCGCGACTGTCATGTCGGCGAAGGCGGCGCGCGCGTCGTGAAGGTCGAAACCGCGACCGAATCGCCGTGCGCGATGTGCCATGAATATCATTCGGACGGAGGCAAGCCATGGATGCCGCCGCGTCAACGCAAGAAAAACACCGCCGCAATTACAAATAAACCTCTACGCAGTACCTTTGGTGTGAGCGTGATCACAGGAACCGGCGGGCGGGGCCTTTACGAAGTGACGTGGCGCACACCTTCCTTGCATACGGCAAGGCGGGGCGGGTAGGTTTTGGAGGGCCGGGGCGAACTGGCCGGAGCAGGGGACGGATATGCTGATCGCACAGATCACAGATATCCATATCGGGTTCGATCCGGACAATCCGGCCGAATATAACCGCAAGCGCCTCGACGAGGTGCTCGACGTGCTGATTGAGGGTCCGAACCGGCCCGATTTGTTGCTCGCCACCGGCGACCTGACCGACCGCGGTGACGAGGACAGTTATCGCCGCCTAGCAAACGCCTTTTCACGCTGCCCCTTTCCGGTGTGGCCGAGCGTCGGCAACCATGATCTGCGCGACAATTTTCACGCCCGCTTTCCGGGTTTCGACGACGGCAACGGCTTTGTCCAATATGCGATCGAACTGCCCGAGATGCGGCTGGTGACGATCGACACTCTGGAGGAAGGGCGTCATGGCGGCGCTTATTGCGAGCAGCGCGCGACGTGGCTCGACGCCGAACTGGCGAAGGATCCGGCCAAGCCGACGTACATCGTGATGCACCACCCGCCGGTGGAAAGCGGGATCGAGTGGATGAACACCGATCCCGACGAACCTTGGGTCGGCATGTTCACCGACGTCGTGCGCCGGCATTCGCAGGTTCGCGGGCTGATTTGCGGGCATCTGCACCGCAGCGTCACCGTCGCGTGGGAAGGCCGCACCGTCGCAATCTGCTCGTCGACCGCGCCGCAGGTGTCACTCGACCTTCGGCCCATCGACGAGAACAAGCCCGACGACCGCCCGATGATCGTCGCCGAAGATCCCGCCTATGCGCTCCACCGCTGGAACGGGCGCGAGCTCGTCAGCTTTTACGATCATGCCGGGGCGCACACGATGCTTGCCAAATATGACGAGCGGCTGCAGCCGCTGGTGCGCGAGTTGAAGGCCGAGCGGCCGGGTCAGTAACCCAGCGTCAGGTCCACGCGCGGATCGACGGCTTCGCCCTTTTTCCAGCGATCGAGGTTTTCGAGAAAGCGCTGCGCCGAACGGACGAACATCTGGTCCTGTGCGCGGCCCGACAGGTGCATGGTGATATGCGCGTTGTCGAGGCTCCACAACGGGTCGTCGGCGGGGAGCGGTTCGGGGGTCGTGACGTCGAGGAAGGCCGAGGCGATCTGCTGTTCATTCAACGCGGTGACGAGCGCGTCCTGATCGACGACGCTGCCGCGCGCGATGTTGATCAGCGTCGCAGTCGGCTTCATCGCCGCGAGTTCGGTGGCGCCGATCATGCCGTCGGTTTCGGGGGTCGCGGGGACCGCGAGGATCACCCAGTCGAAATCGCTTAAGCTGGCGCGCCACTGGTCAGGGGTCAGCGTGTTCGGCCCCGGCGAGCGCCGCACCACGGTGACGTCGACCGCGAACGCCTTCAGCCTTTCCTCGATCAGCTTGCCGATCGCGCCATAGCCGAGCAGCAGCGCCTTCGACCCGAACAGCTCGATCTTGCCCGGCGAATCCATCAGCCATTCGCGGCGCTCCTGCGCGCGGACGACGTCGCGATAGCCTTTGGCGACGGTCAGCATGCCCATCACGACATATTCGGCGATGGTGATCGCGTTGATCCCGGCGCCATTGGTCACGATCGTGCCGCGCTGGTGGAGCAGGTCGAGCGGCATGCCGTCGACCCCGGCATAGATCGAGTTCAGCCATTTGAGGTTCGTCGCGGCGGTGATGATCGCCGACATGTCGCGCTTGTCGTACATGTCGAACCAGCCAATTTCGGCGTAGGGCGCGAGTTCGAGCGCCTCTTCCTTCGACGCGAAGAAGCGCGGTTCGATCCAGTCGGGAAGGCTGTTTTCGAGGAGCGGACGGATGAGGCCCGAAAGGACGGTGACTGTTTTTGGCATTGGTTATGCTCTCCCTTTCCCGTTCGCATCGAGCGAAGTCGAGATGCCGATCAGTTGCGCCCGCCGTCGGGGTGTCTCGACTACGCTCGACACGAACGGAATGCGAGGAGCTTTATCCCTCCAGCCGCCAGTCCCAGCCGAGCGGGTCGCCATCCATCACCTCGACGCCTGCGGCGGTAAGGGTGTCGCGGAGTTTGTCCGAGGCGGCAAAGTCCTTTGCGTCGCGCGCGTCCTTGCGGCGGCGGATGAGCATGTCGATCTCTTCAACGGTGATAGTTGCTGCCTTAGGACGAACACGTAGGCTTTTTTGCGAACGTCGAAGGATGTCGAGTCCCAAGACTTGATCGAGCGTTGCGACGATGTGCCAACGTAGACCGTTATCAATAGACGGATCCTGCAGGACAGTGTCGAGCGTCAAAAGTGCTTTCGGGGTGTTCAGGTCATCCGACATGGCGACGTCAAAGTCTTGAAGATACCCCAGTATCTCTGTTTCGTGCCATTTGTCACGGGGAATAGGCTCGAAAAGGGCTGGGTCATCAACCGGCGTGCCCGTAAGCTCGAATTGTTCTGACTTTCTCTTTTCGACGGTTTTGTACATCCGCTTCAGTCGAGTAAATGCCGCGCCAAGACCTTCCCACGAAAACTCCAGCTCGCTGCGATAATGCGCCTGCAGGCACATCAGGCGATAGGCGAGGGGATGGTAGCCGCGATCGACGAGCAGTTGCAGCCGCAAAAATTCGCCGGTGGACTTTGACATCTTGCCGCCGCGATCGATCAGGAAATTATTGTGCATCCACATCCGGGCGCCCGAATGTTCAGCGCAATCGAGCCCGCCACAACCGCGATACGCCTGGTTCTGCGCGATCTCGTTTGGGTGATGGATCTCGCGATGGTCGATCCCGCCGGTGTGGATGTCGAACGGCATGCCGAGTTCGGCCTCGCCCATCACCGAACATTCGAGGTGCCAGCCGGGCGCGCCGCGACCCCAGGGGGAATCCCATTCCATCTGGCGCGTCTCGCCGACCGGTGTCTTGCGCCAGATGGCGAAGTCGGCGGCGTGGCGCTTGCCTTCGACTTCGTCGATTCGGCCTTCGCCATCATCGGTGACGGCGCGGGCCAGCCGCCCATAGTCGGCCACCGTCGATACGTCGAAATACAGTCCGCTATCGAGTTCGTAGCAATGCGTGTCGGCGATGCGTTTCGCGAACTCGATCATCCGGGCGACATAGTCAGTCGCGACGGTCCATTTTGCGGGATCGCGGACGTTCAGCCAATTGAGGTCGCGCTTGAATTCGGCGGTGTAAAAGGCGGCTACGTCCCATGCAGTCTTGCCTTGCTGCGCCGCCGCCTTCTCCATCTTGTCGTCGCCGACATCGGCATCCGAGGTCAGGTGCCCGACGTCGGTGATGTTGATGATGTGGCGCAGCTTATAGTCCTTGAACTTTAGCGTGCGACCCAGTGTGTCGGCAAAGACATAGGCGCGCATATTGCCGATGTGTTGGAAATTATACACCGTCGGTCCGCACGAATAGACGCGCGCCTCCGGCGGGTTCGCCGGATCACCGGGAACGCCGGGATGGACGGGCTCGAATGTTTCGAGGCTGCGCGTCAGGCTGTTGAACAGCATGAGCGGGGAGGCAGAGGCGTCGATCATAACCCCGCCAATGCCTTGCCCCGATGCGATACGTCAACCAAAAGGCGGTTTACTGCGCCGGCGGCGTCCACAGATCGTCGTTGCCTGCCCCGGTCACCGGATCGTCGAGCAGCGGCTCGCCGGTCAGCGGATCGAGATCGCGCATCGTGATCAGCGCCTGCGGCAGGTTGTTGCCGTCGCCATTACCGTCATCGTCGCCTTCGACCTCTTCCTGGATCACATCCTGGACAGGGAAGTTGTTTTCAAAGTCGATGGTCACGGTGGTGCAGGCGGTCGGGCTGGCGATGAAGCAGCCGTTGAACGTCGACCGCGGATCGAAACTGCCAGTGACCGGTGCCGCGCCGCCGATGGTCAGGGCCGGGATGACGTCGATCCCGGTGAGCTGGCCGTTCGCGCCCAACTGGACGCCGTTGATGACGATGCGCGATGGCCCGGCGGTGACCACATCGAGCCCGCCGGCGCCGAACGTCAGACCACGGCGCTGGTCGAAATCGGTGCCCGCGCCGCTGTTCTGGACATAAAAGCCGCCCGCGACTTCGGCGCGGATCCCGCGCGCGAAAAGCGCACCTTCGTCGAGCACGACGCCGTCATTATCGCCGAGGCGGGCGTTGATAGCGTTGGTCGTCGTCGCTGCGCCGACGGCGGTGATCGCCGCCTCGGTCGCGACGATGATGTCGTCGGAGACCATGTTGAGTCGGCCCGCCGCGTTGGCACCGTTGACCAGCCGCACCGTGCCGCGGCCGAGGATGACCTCGATCGCTTCGCCGGCGAGGAGGTTGAGCGCGTTGGCATCGGTGAGGTCGGTGAGTTGGACATTGCCAATCACGCGCATCTTGCCCGGGGTGCGGATCGTCAGCGCGCCATTGGCGCCGAGGTTCGATCCCGCGGCGCCGCCGGTCATCGCGAAGCTATCGACAATGACGTCGGGCGGCGCGGTCGATCCGACCGAACCGCCGCTTGCAGCCTGCACTTCGGGCGCGAAGATTTCGATCTGGGTGCCATAGAGGCGTGTCAGTTCGCTGGCGTCGATATGATAGCCATTGGGCCCGTTGGGGCCGGCGGTGCCGCCAACGAAGGTCTGGTTGTCGGGGTTGTTGTTGGCGACCGACAATTGCTGGGTCACACCCGCGGTCCCGACGCGGCCGGTGGCCGCGATGTCGATCCCGCCCGAGGCGAGCGAGATCGCCTGGCCGGTGACGACGCCGTTGATCCCCAGCGACGCAAGCGCCGAGGCATTCAGATCGCCCGCGACGGTGACCGTGTCGAGATTCAGGAAGCCGCCGGTATTTGCAATGATCGCGTTGGCGGCAGTGAGGTTGCCGATGGTCATCGCTTCGCCCTGCGTGGCGAGGTCGGCAGTCCCGGCGACATTGCCTTCGGCGACGGAGAAGTCGCCGCCCCCGCGGACATAGGCATCCCCGACATCGGTGGTCAGCGTGGCAAACTGCATATTGCCGCCGCCTTCGATGCGGATTGCATTGGCGCTGGCATTGATCGGACCCGAGGCGAGGAGGCTGCCGAGTTGGATAGCGCCGTCGCTGCTGTCGAGGTTGGTGGTGCCGAGGACATTGGCGGCGTCCACCGCGATGCCCGCCGCGGCGGTGAGCGTGACGTCCTGCCCCTCGATCGAGGTGATGTCGATCGCATTCGCCGCGGTCAGCGTCGCGTCGCCGAGCGCGCGGACGCCGCCGCCGGTGATGTCCGCCGCGGAATTGACGACGACGTCGCCGTCGGCGCTCAGCGGTGGGACGGCGGTGCCGCCGGTGTCGGTCAGGGCCGCGAGCGTCACATCCTGTGCAGTGATCGTCGCGTTGCGTCCCGCGGCAACCGCGCCTGTCAGGTTGGCGAGGCCAGCGGCATTGACGACGACGTCGCTGAAAGAATCGAGCCCCGCAAGTGTCGTCGCGCCGCCCTGTGTACGGATGCTGCTGTCGCCGTCGGTCGTACCGAAGCCCAGCGTGGTCGCGCCGTTAAGCACAATGCTGTTCGCGGCATTGAGCAGGATGTCGTCGCCCGCCGACAGCGCTGCGGCGTCGATCGCGCCGACGGTAGACGCCATCACGATGTCGGCGCCGTCGATGCCCTGCGATCCTTCGCCCGTGCCGATGGTGAAGGTCGGGCTGCCCGAGGCAGACGAAAAATCGAGGATATGCGTGTCAGCCCCGGCGCCGGTCGTGCGGACATTAAGCGCATCGATGTTGCCCGTGGCACGTACGGTCACGTCGTCGCCGCCCGTGACGTCGGTCAGGCTTGCCGTCGTTCCCGCTATGACCAGGACGTCCTCGCCGGCCGTCCCGCCATCGATCGACGCGGCGCCGCCGGCACTGACGCCGAACATGCGCGCGGCCGAACTGTCGGTCAGCGCGGCATCGCCCGCGGCGATGACGAACAAATTGCCCTGCGCCGCGTTGCCGTTGCCGTCCACATAGCCGCCATTGGCCTGTGCCGATGCATTGATATTGGCGTTTGAGTTCAGGAAGATATCGCCGCCCGCGACATAGGTTCCGGATAGGTCGGCGGCCGAGAAGATCGAGATGGTACCGTCGACGTCGGCGTTATTCATCGAAACCGCCCCGCCGGTGCCAAAGGCGAAGAAGGAGGCGTCGCCGGTGACATTGCCGGTAAGCGCGATGCTGTTGGCGAACAGGTTGATGTCGCCGCCCGCGGCGATCGATCCGCCGCTGATGCCCTCGGCGCCGGCGGTCGTCCCGTCCGCCGAAAGCCCGACGGTCAGTCCGGCGGTAATCGCGTTGAAGGCGATCGACTGGCCCTGAATTTGCACAAAGCCGCCCGCGGTCGAATTGCCGAGATCGACCGCGCCTGGAGAGGTGATCGAAATATCGCCGCCGGTGATGATCGAATTGAGCCCGGTGCGGAAGCTGCCCGCGGTCGCGGTAAAATCATTCACCGCCTCGGCATGTTCGACGCTGGTGGCGCCAAGGCTATTGAGAAGGATGTCGTTGCCATCGAGGCGGTCGACGCCGATCGTTCCGGTGGCCCCCGAAACGGTCAGCGAAAGCACGTCGCCGGCACCGAGCAGACTGCCCGGCGCGGCGCTGATGCTGGTCAGCGCGGTCGCGATCAGGCTGTCGCTGGCGCGGATAGTCGGCGCTATGCCCTCGCGGAACTCATGCCGAATGTCGATCTGGTCGCCGGCGGCGATCGTCAGGATGCCATCGACGTCGAAGATGCCGTTCGCCTCCGCATAGATGCCGACCGAGCCGTCGGTGATCAGCGTGACGTCGCCCTGGCTCGAAATCGTGCCGCCAGTTGGCGCGATGAATATGCCTGCGAGCGCCTCTTCGGTGTCATTGTTCGTCGGCGCGGCAACGCCCAGCGCTTGAGCGTCGAGTCCCGCGAAGCTGATATTGCCGCCTGCGCGCAATTCGATGCGGCCGGCAATATCGCCGTTCGCGGTTATGCTGGTCGGGCCAAGGTCGATCTGGCCTGACCCGGAC
Source organism: Sphingopyxis fribergensis (assembly GCF_000803645.1). Lineage (NCBI taxonomy): Bacteria > Pseudomonadati > Pseudomonadota > Alphaproteobacteria > Sphingomonadales > Sphingopyxidaceae > Sphingopyxis > Sphingopyxis fribergensis. Next base: position 921,884 of record NZ_CP009122.1, read on the forward strand.
GCGCCGGGCGCCGTTTCGATCACGATGCGGCCGCCCACGGTGCCGCTGGGGGCTCCGTTTGCGCCGTTCGCGCCGCCGCCCTGACCGAGTCCGCCGATGCCGACCTCGCCCGAGATTCCGTTCGCAGTGATGTCGATGGCTTCGGCATTTGAACTGATCGTGCCGCCCGTGGCGATCAGGCGTACGGTTCCGCCGGTTCCGCCACCGCCATTCCCGCCATTGCCCGCCTGATTGTCGGTGACATCGACGGCGTTGCTTCCCGCGCCGCCGATCCCGCCGCGTCCGACACTGCCGAGGACGACGCTGTCGCCGGCGACGAGGCCGAGTGTCACGACGGCACCCTCGTTGGCGGCAACTTCGATAGCGCCCCCCTGGCCGTTGCCGCCGTTGCCGCCGTCCGGCGCGATAGTGGGGAAGGAGCCGAAGCTCAGACCGCCGGCGCCGCCATTGCCACCGACCCCACCGTTGATGAAATTGGTTTCGAGAACCGTCAGGCTCGCGCCCGCGCCATCGGCGAGCATGCGCGACGTTCCGCCTGCGCCGTTGCCGCCATTGCCGCCCGCGCCGTCGTAGCCGCCCGCGCCATTGCCGCCGGTGCCCGTCGAATCGAGCGTGACGGCGAGTTCACCGGCTTCGAAACCGGTGACGATCGCCTGCGCGGTGCCGCCGAAGCCGTCGCCGCCCAGGCCGCCGACATTGTGGTCGCCGCCTGCGCCGCCGGTTCCGCGCGCGATGCTGTTTGCGATGCTGACACTGTCGATCGGTGCCTGAAGCGCGATCGTCGCGATGCCGCCGCGCCCGACGCCGCCGGTTCCGCCGACGCCCACGCCAGTTGCGCCGCCGCTGCTGCTCGAGAAAAAGCTGCGGCCGCCTTCGCCGCCGATGCCCGATGCGTTGGCGATCATGCTGCTGGCGGTCGTCGTGCCGCCGCGGAGGTTCACCGTCGCGTCGCCACCGACCCCGTCACCGCCCGCGCCCGGTGTGCCAGGCATACCGCCGAAGCTCGAGAAATTTTGGAATTCGCCGCCGACACCGCCGGTGCCGATCGCGCTCGCCTGGATCAGGGGCGCGCCGACGATCGCGGTCCCTTCGATATTGATCGTCGCGCTGCCGCCGCGGCCAATACCGCCAATACCGCCCGGAATGATGTTCAGCGGGTCGTCGTCCGTGCCGAGCGATCCCACGCCGCCCAAGCCGTCGGCGGTTGCCATGATGTCGGCGGCGTTGATCGAGCCGCCGAGCAGGTTGATCGTTGCTGTGCCGCCAGCGCCCAGGCCAGACTGGCCCTGAACGACACCGCCGAAGCCATCGGCGCTGACTCGCAGAGAATCGACGTCCACTGCGCCACCGGTCTGGATGAAGGTCGCGGTGCCGCCGACGCTGAGACTGTTGTCACTGGTCGCGCCGCTCGGTTCCTCGTCAGAGATGCCGTTCGCTTCGACGGTGACGCCCGCCGTGGTCACGCTGCCGCCAGAGATCGTCAGGCTGGCGGTACCGCCCTGGCTGTTGCCGGTCACCGCGTCGGGGACTCCCGATGCCCGGATCGTCAGGCCGCCGGACGCCGAGAGCGCGCCGCCCGAAACATTGATCGCGGCGCTCCCCGGCGCGCCGCCCCGTCCGCCCGACTCGACGGTGAATGCGCCCGTCGCGCCACCCTGCTGGCCCGCGCCGATGTTGATCGTCGCGCTGGCGTCGCCGATGAAGGTCCCGCTGCCCTCGACGGAAAAGCGGCCCGCCGACGACAAGGGCGGGGGGGCACCCGGTACCGTCTGCGTCGGGGTGGCGACAAAGGCGCCGCTGGCGCGTGCGACCGTGTTGCTGCGGAACAGCGTGTCGCCGGCGGTGATGTTTGCGGCGGTCGCATTGACGGGCGCGGTCGCCAGTTCGCCGCCGACGATATTATAGCCCGCCGACAGGCGCACCGCGCCGTCGGGATCGATCTGCGCCGACAGCGCATCGTCATATCCGATGGCTCCCGACACCAGCATCGTGACGGCGTCATTCTTGGGAATGGCGACCATATAGATGAGGCTCTGATTGCCATTGCCATCCAGATGCGCGGGGCCCGTCGTCGTGCCGGTGTGCGTAATTGCGTTGCCGCCCTCTGCCCCCGTAGTGACGTTGATGTCGAAGAGGCCGCCGTTGATCCGGATATCCGCCTGTTCCGCCGCGACATAGGCGGCCGATCCGTCGACGCGCACGGCGCCCGCCTGCACGACGCGCGGGGCGACCAGTGCGACATAGGCACTGCCGGGGCTGACCGCATTGTTCGCGTTGATGGCGCCGTTCACGGTGATGGCCGAGGTGCTGCCCGAGGCGCCGTTGAAACGGATCGTGCCGCCCGGACCGAACAGGCCGCCGGCGGTGATGATGTCGTTCGTGGTCAGCACGAGGCTGCCGACATTGATCACGCCCGTCGCTCCGATCAGGATGCCGCCCGCGTTGTAGAACCAGATATTGCCGCCGCGCTGCCCCGATGTCGCGGTATCGATGCTGTTGACCGTTCCGTTAAGCGCGATCTGGCGGCTCAGCGCGCCGCCGCCGCCATCGACGAAGCGATTGAGTACGGTGTAGTCGCCGCTGCCGTTAAAGGTCAGCGAGTTGCCCGCGGGCAAGAAATCGATTGCGCCGCCGGCCGGTGCCGTGTCGGTCGGGGTCCAGTTGATGATCGTCTGGTTGCCCGTCGTATCGACGGTCGTGGCGCCGGGCCCCGGCGGTGAAATCGTCGGGATGCTGAGCCCGGGACCGGTAACCGCCTGACCCGTTCCGGCGACCTGCGCCCGCGCCGGCCCGCCGTAGGCGAGGGCGGCGAGCCCGGCCATGATCGCACAGCTTTCGAGCAGATGGCGCCTGTCGTTGCGGAGCGGTGTGGCGGTGGCACGCATGGCGGTTGTCCTCGATGCAAATGTCATGTCAGCGTGCCCAGACGCCGAATTGGGTGGTCAGCGACACGAGCAGCCGCGGATCGGGCTTTTCGGCCAGAAAGCCGCCGCGATTGAGAGGGACCGCCAGCGTCATGTCGAGCCGTCCCAAATCGCCATAGGCGACACGCACGCCGCCCCCGGCCGAATAGAGTTTCTGCGGGTCGAGCCCGTCGAACGCGGTATCCTTGTTCCACACCCACGCGGCGTCGAAAAAGACGAAGGGCTGGAAGGCAAGGCTTTTCGTGTTCGCGGGAACGAATGATCCGTAGCGCGCTTCCAGCGCCACCGCGACGCCGCTGTCGCCGATGATCGTGCCCGGGTCGAACCCGCGTCCGACGGTGAAATTGCCGCCCGAAAACTCCTCATAGGCGAGCAAGGGATCGTTCGCCCATTGCGCGCGCGGCGCCGCCGACAGCGTGAACAGTTTGGCCGGGCGCCATTCTGCAAGCGCATTGGCGCGGACAAGGAAGGCGTCGGGTTGGCCCTCGACGCGGGTGAGCGGCACCGCGCCAGGCAGGAAACAGGCTGTGCCGCCGGGGCCGCAATCGTCGCTGGCGCCGAGGAAGGAGGTGCCCTTGCGCGCTTCGAGCGAGGTCGAAAGCGACCAGCGCGGTTCGCTGGGGCTGTAACCGCTGCGCCCGGCGATCGAGCCGGGGTCGATCCAGCTCGCGTCGGCGCGGAGGTTGAAGACGCGGAGCCGGTCCCGGTTGATCGGAATGCCGGTCAGGCTGATGTCCTGGTCGATGATATCGAGCCCGCCGCCGACCGTCACACGCCGCGCCTGCGCAAGCACGAGCGGATAGGCGGCGAACAGGCTGACGATCTGGGTGTTCGATTTGACCGGGAAGCCGGTGATGTCGGGGCGCGTCCACGCATAAGTATAGTTGGCACCAAAGCGCAGACCTTCGCCGCCGACCCGGAATTCATGGCCGACCTGGACGACCTTCTGTTCGTCGAAATCGGGGGTCGAATAAAAGCTGACCGTGGTGAGGTCGCCCATGCCGGTGAGTCCCGCGAAGCGTGCGCGCGCGATGCCGCCCCAGCGGCCGACGTCGCGCGACCCGAAATTCTGGGCGTTGAAGTCGAACGTGAAGGGCGTGCGCGTCACGATGACCTCGCCGACGACTTCGCCGGGGACCGCGCCGGGGCGCAGCGTCAGGCGCGCGTCCATCCCCGGGATATCGCGCGCGAGCAGCAGGTAGCGTTCGGCGTCGACAATATTGAACACCGGCGCATCGTCGAGCCGCGACAGATAGCGCTGGAGCAGCCTTTCGTTGGCACCGGCATCGCCGCGTACCTCGATCCGCGCCATGCGTGCGGTCAGAATGTCGAGCCGGACGACGCCATCGCCGATCGTTTGCGGCGGGACGCGGACCGCCGCCAGATAGCCTTGCGACCGCAACATTGTCGCGGCGCGGTCGCGAATGTCGCACACGGCCGAAATCGGCAGTTCCTGCCCGACGCGGTCGGACCAGCTTGGCGCAAGCGTCGCGGCGTCGATGCCCTCGGCGCCTGAAAATTCGACCCCGCGCAGCGTGAAGCGGACGTTGGCGAATTCGGGATTGGCGAGCGGGCAGGGCGCGCGCTCGATGCCGTCGTCGACCGCGACGACCTGTTCGCTCGGCGGTGCGGCGGGGGCGATCGTCGGGCGTTGGATTTCCTCGCGCGTCGGGATTTGCGGGGTTGCCTGTGCCAGCGCGGCGACGGGCAGGGCGGCAACGATCAACCCCGTCGAACCAGCCAGAACCCGGCGGATCTTGGCCCGCTTGGGCCGTGCGACCCCGATATCAAAATCCCCCGAAACGCTCATCACCACCCCTTGCGCGCAGACGCCGCCGCGAGAATCGCGGTGCGCCAATTTCACTGGCTCCACCGGAAACCGGCAGGGCGAATTGCGACCCAAGGAAAGGCTCCGCCGATTGGATGGCGGAATTTCCTCAGAAGATTATCAGACGGACAGGGCGGCGACAATGGCCGCCCCGTCCGTTCGCCTCATCCCGCCTCGGCTTCCGACATCGTGTCGACAAGGCGGTTTAGCTGTGGCGAGCAGCCCTTGGTCATCAGCATGTCGATCGATCCCTCGACCGTGTCTGGCGCATTTTCCACCGCCGAGAAACGCACCGTTACAGGCTTGGCGAGACCGCCGCCCGACAGGCGATAATCGGTGCCATATTGCACCGGCAGCACATCGGTCGGCCATTTGCGGAAATTCGCGCCATCGACGATTGCGACGGTCGTCTTCTTACCGCCGCTTTCGATCTCGAGCGCGGTGTCGCCTTCCATGTTCGGGCGCCACAGCATCAGTACGGCGGGATCGAGGACGCAAAAGGTTCCGGCTTCGCGATAGTCGAGAAGCCACAGGTTCGGCGCACGGATATCGGCGGGCGTTTCGTCGCCCGGGCCCCGCGAAAACCCGCCGCGCGACCGCATCGTCGGGCCCTTCGCAAGCATGCGCGTCACATTGCCGCCGAGCGACTGGCTGGCCTGCACCGTGCCCGTCGCCCCGAAAGTGCCGGGCCCCGACAGCGTGCGCGTCTTGCCCGCCTGCATCAGCACAACCTTGTCGCCTGCGACAAGGGTGAGCTTGTCGGCGGATTTCAGCTTCGCGCCGGTCGGATATTTGCTTGCCGACGGGCCGGTCGAGCGGACCACCATCGATTGGGCGGCTGCGGTGCCGACCATGGCGATGGCGACCACTGCAGCGGCGGCGGAGAGGCCGAGGCGGCGCATCCGGAAATCAGGAAAGGACATAGCTTTCTCCCTCTTTTGTCTCGTTCAGGCGTTCTATCAGAAACATGATGGATGGATCCTGACCGAAATCCGCCTGTATTGCTGTGGCACAGGTCACATAGGTTTTTTTGTCGTCCGCGGTGTGCGCGGCGACCAGTGCGGTGATGCGCGCGCGCTGATCCGGGGCGAGGTCGGGGCGCGGGGTGAAGACATCGACGGGCTGCGCCCGGCCGCGCAGCGTGACGCGGCCCATCGGCACCAGATCGTCGCGGCCCGATCGCGCCGCCGCCTCGGCCGAAATCAGCACTCCGGTTTTTAGGCCCTTGTTCGCCGCCTCGAGCCGCGACGCGGTGTTCATGCTGTCGCCGAGCGCGGTGTACTGGATGCGGCCCTCGCCGCCGAAATTGCCGACGATCGCATCGCCGACGTGGAGCCCGACGCGAGTCATCCCGATCGGCGGGACGTCCGCGCCCGCCAGGTCGACGCGATATTTTTCGCCCGCCTGATACATCGCCAGCGCGGCCGCCGCCGCGCGGGGGCCGTCGTCGGGACGGCTGAGCGGCGCGCCCCAGAAGGCGACGACCGCGTCGCCGACGAATTTGTCGATCGTCCCGCCATGTTCGAGCACGATGTCGGAGAGGCGGTCGAGATATTCGTTGAGCAGCCGCGCGACGGTTTCCGGGGTCACGGCATGGCTGAGCTTCGTAAAGCCTTCGAGGTCGGTGAAGACGCAGAAGATATTCCGCCGCTCGCCGTGGAGCGACAGCTGGTCGGGGTCGCGCAGGATCTGTGCCGCGACGTCGGCGGGCAGATATTTCCCGAGCGCCGACTGCGCAAAGGCGCGCTGGCGCGACCCGACGGTGCGTGCCGCGGTGCCGACGGCCGCATAGCCGAACAGCCAGCCGATCGCCCAGCCAAAGGTCGGGAGCGTCGTCGTGTCGACGCCGCGCCCTTGCAGCCAGAAGGGGAAGGCGATGAAGAAAGCCATCTGGCCGAGGAAGGCGAGTGCGACCCAGCGCGCGCGCAGGTCGATCAGGCTGGTCAGCCCGCCCGCGAAGACGATCAGGATCGCGAGTGCCCACAGGGCGGGCCGAGAGATCGGTTTGGTCCACGCCTTGTCGAGCTGCTGCGCCAGCATATGCGCATGAACTTCCAGCCCGATCATCGTTTCATGCTGCCCGGTGATCGCGTCGGGAAAGCGGCTGAGTGGCGTATTGAACTGGTCATTGTCGATGATGTCGCCGCCGATCAGCACGTAGCGACCCTTGACCAGCTCCGAAAAACCGGCGCGCATTTCGGCATCCATCGGCATCGCGAAGGAGTCGATCGGAATATTGGCGAAGACAGGCTCTTCCTGGCCCGCGGCGGCGCGCGCGGGGACGAGGAAGCGGATATTGCCCTGGAAATTCGCATGCGCCGCGTCGACCGGCGCGAGCGCGTTCGCCATCAAAGGCGGCAAATTCTTCGGCCGGTCGGGCCAATTGCGGATCACGCTGTCGTCGTCGGTGCGGAACAATACGCTTGTCGGCTTGGTCTTAGCGGTCGTCACGTCGGCGATATAAGCTTCGAGATATTTCTGTTGTTCGTAGAAGATCGTGTTCGGGTTGCTCGCCTGTTCGGCATAGGCGAGCCACGTCGGGGTCTTCATCGCGCGCAATTGCGCCTTTAGCACATCGTCGTCGGGGCGCGGCGAGTCGAATGCGATATCGATACCGATCGCTTTCGCGCCCATCTGGTCGAGATTGCCGAGTGCGTTCGCGAGGAGGGTGCGGTCGAGCGGCGAGCGGATGCCGGTGTTGAACAGCGTTTCGTCATTATATGTGACGAGGGTGATGCGCTTGTCCTGCTCGACATGCGGCGCCATCAAGGTCGCGCGCGCGTCGTAAAGCGCGCGTTCGGCGGCGTCGATCAACGGCATTTGCCAGCTGAAGCGCGCGATCAGGATCGCGATCAGCAGGAAGGCGATCGTTGCCGCCATCCGCGACGGGCCAAGCTGCATGACCAGCCGGCGCACGCGCTTGCGCAGCGGAACCGCGGCCTGCCGACCGTCCTGCGCGGGCGTGTCCGCCGCGGGTGTAAGAACTTCGGGCGCGTTCATCGGATCAGCGGGCGGCGCGGCCGGCGGCCTCTCCATTGCGGGCGGTTGCCGTGCCGCTGTGGAGCAGCGCCTGGCCGCCGTCGCCGATGATCGCAAAGCCCGCCCAATAATAGGGGTGCGACGTTTGCTGGTCGTCCATCAGGTGCAACTGGGTTCCCCACAGGGCGTCGGCGACGCTCGTGCCCTGATCAGCGGCGAACAGCCCGCCGATCAGCCGCTTGGTCGCGTTGAAATCGTCGGGTGCGGGCCAATGGCTTGCGATCACCGAGCGGCCGCCGGCGCCGATGAAGCTGCGCACCAGCCCGTCGAGCGCATTACCGCCGCCCGAAAGCCCGGCTTCGCGCGTCGCCGCGACGCTCGCCGCGCCGGCGGTGTCGCACGCCGACAGGATGACGAGATCGGCGTCGATCTTGAGGTCGAAGATTTCCTGGAAGGTCAGCAGACCGTCCGAATCCGCTCCGCCGAACGAGGTAATCAGGGCTGGCCGCGCGGGGCAGGCGGGTCGCGGCGCGGTGACAAGGCCGTGCGTCGCGAAATGGATGATGCGATAGTCGCCAAGGTCGGTGCGGCTTTTTACCGCACTGTCGGTGAAGGCACCGCCGGTGAGCAGGGTGCCGGCCTCGCGGCCCATAGCGTTGCGCGCGGTCACCAGTTCGTCGGCCGAGATCGGACGCGACCATTGCGCAACATCCCACAGGCAATCGCCATCGACGCCGCCCGCCGCGCCGCCCCGCGTCCCGAGCGAGGGCAGCCGTGCACCGACGGGCAGATTCTCGCCGAGCCCAAAATATTGATTGCTCGCCTTCGACGGCGCCGCCTGCCGCGCGTTACGGAAGCCGAGGGTGGAGACCGCCGTGCTTGGGCGCGAGGTCCGACCCAGCCATGCGATCTGGCGCATGTCGAACGGATCGGCGTCGGGATCGAGCAGGCGCTGCTCATAGGCAGCAAGCCCGGTGTCGGCCGTGACGAGGAGGTTTATCGGCAGCCGCAGCATCGCGCCGTCGGGTTCGAAGATCAGATGTGCGATGGTGGGTAGCCGCGCTGCAACGGGAGCGAACAACTGGCCATAGAGTTTGTATGAGGTCGCGGCGTCGAACGGATAGGTGACGCGGCGGCCATTTTCGACGATCGAGATGGTCGAACGGATCGTGTCGACCGCGGTGTCGAGCCCCGACGCGCTGATATCCGATTTCCAGAGCTGCGCGCGGGTCGGCTCGATCAGCATCGCATAAACGCCATCGCCGACGACGAGCATCTTCAGATAGGCTTCGTCGGGGCGCAACACCTGCTGCAATTCGGCGAGGTCGAGCTTGCCCGACGCGACGACGCGATATTGCGGGAAAGCCGAAAGCGCGACGACGGTTTCTGCCTGCTGGAACGACAGATTGTTGAGCTGTGCCTTGATGTCGGCGCGCAGAGCGTTGGTTTCGGGTGATTCCGGAAGCTGCGAAAGCCGCGCGTCCTCGATCCGCGCGCGTTCGAGGTCGCGGCCCAGCGTCGTTGCCTGACGGAACAGGCGCGCACCGTCGCTGCTGCCGCCCGACAATTCGCGCGCGAGCACCGCCTGCGTATCGGCGACGCCCGGGCGGATCTGGAGCTGGCTGGCAACGAAGAAATCATCGATCGCTTTGGGGTCGGTCGCCGAACGTGCGGCGAGCAGGCGGTAATAGGGCGCCATCATGTTCGCCATGCCTGCGGTCGAGCGCTGTGTGCTGGCGAGCGCGGTGACGACGTCGCGATAGATGCCCATCGCCTTGTCGTCCTGTCCTTCGCGGGTCAGGAAGGCGGCATAGCGCGCGCGCGCCGAAGCAAGCGCGTTGGTTTCGGGATATTCGACAGCGAGCAGATTCACCGATTCGAGGAAACGTGCATCGGCGGCGGCCTTGTTGCCGGTCGCCTCTTCGGCCAGCGCGAGTTCGCCGAGCATTTGCGAGCGGAGGCGGATGATCGAGGTCACGCGCCCCTCGCGCACTGCGGTCGCGTCGGTCAGTCCTTTGCGCTGTGCGGTCTTCGCCGCCTCGGCATTGCCGCGCAGCCGTTCGACCGTACCGAGCAGGTGGATCGCCTGCGCATCGATGATCTGCGCGCGTTCGAGCGGCGACAGGCGCTCGCGATCGCCCGCCTGGCGGATCACGCGGGCGTTGTCGCCGCTGTTGACCCCCGCGACGATCTGCGGCGTCAGCGTCACCGCGCCGCCCGACACCGTCACACCGGTCGTGAGCGGCGGGAGAGGCGTCTGCAGCCGCGCGGCGGCCCCGTCATAATCGCGCTGGTTGAGCGCGTTGATCGCCCGGAAATTGCGGCGAAGACGCAGCTGGACCGGATCGCCGGTCGGGATCGCCTCGACCTCAGCGAACAGGCGTTCGGCTTCGGCGAATTCGCCGAGGTTCGAGCGTTGCAGCGCGCGGTTCAGCGTGACTTCGGTCGGGTCGATGTCGGCGGCCGATTGTTCTTCGGCGGCGCGGCGCGACAATGCTTCGAAAAATTCAGCCGCCTCGGCATAATCGCCGCTGTGGTTGCGGCGGTATCCCTCGGCCAGTGCCTTGTCGACGTCGATCGTCCCGGCGATCGTCCTCGCGAAACCGTCGTTGCCGCCGACCGATGTCGTGGCGACCTTGATCACGCCCGGCATGACCCTGTGCTGGCGCACCGATTCGAGCGCGAGGTCGAGGGCGTCGGAATAGGCGGCAAAGCCTTCGACGCTATAGGTGACATGGCCCTTGTTCTCGACGCGCGTCTGCCATGCGATATTGCTGCCCTTGAGGGTGCAGGCGCCGTCGGCGGCACAGATGATCGTGTCGGCGCGGGCCTGTTCGATCCGGGCGAGCGCCTCGGCCGAACTCGCGCGGAGCTCGCGAACGGTGCCAACGGGCTGGCTCGCATCGCGGCAGACGATCGTCCAGGCGCGGTCGAACATGCCTTTGACGACGCCGTCGCGCACGGTCGCCTGCACTTCGCAGAGCGAACCGCCCTGATCGCCGATCGAAAAACTGTCGCGCAGCGTGGGGTCGGTGCCCTGCGCCAGTGCGGTTCCGGGTGCGGCAAAAGCCAGCAGCGCCAGAATCGACACTATATGCGGACGTCGAGCGGTCATCACAAATCCCCCAAACACAGACGTAGCGGCGCCGTGCCGACGTGCGGGCAAGGCGGAAACTATATAGCTGCGGTGCGACCCATTCCCTTGGGCCGAAACCCTAAACCCTTCGTAAGCGAAAGGGAAGTGATCTGCAGCACAGGCCGCTTGCGCCGCGGGGGCGCGCCACCTATCTGCAAAGCGACATTTCATTCGGATGAGGACAAAATGAGCGGATTCGACGATCGTGAACGCGCCTTTGAGGCCGAATTTGCCCGCGACCAAGAGGTGCAGTTCCGCATCACTGCGCGGCGGAACCGGCTTGTTGGCGAATGGGCCGCCGAACGCATGGGCCTGACCCCCGAGGAAACCGACGCCTATGCCAAGGCGGTCGTGCAGGCCGATTTCGAGGAAGCGGGCGACGAAGACGTCATCCGCAAACTCGCGGGCGATCTGACCGCGGCGCACGTCGAGATCAGCGACGCCGAAATCCGTGCTGCGCTGAACGAAAAGGCGGTCGAGGCGCGGCGCCAGTTCATGGACAAGCAGGGCTGACCCCATGGGTATGCGCGAGGATGATTTGCGGGCGATGATCGTCGCGGCGTTCCCCGATGCCGAGGTCACGATCACCGACCTTGCCGGCGACAACGACCATTATGCGGCACATGTCGTCAGCGCCACCTTTCGGGGCATGACCCGCGTCGCGCAGCACAAGGCGGTCTATGCTGCGCTTGGCGGGCGCATGGGCGGCGAACTTCATGCCTTGCAATTGACGACCGCCATCCCCTCATAAGGGGCTGACACGAAATTCTCGGCGCCTGGCGCCCCCGGAGACTGATTATGACCGACCCTACGACCCACGACCGCATCTCCAAGCTGGTCGCCGACAATCCCGTCCTGCTCTTCATGAAGGGCACGCCGCTGTTTCCGCAGTGCGGTTTTTCCTCGCGCGCGATCGCGATGCTCGACCGCCTCGGCGTCGAATATGAGACGGTCGACGTGCTGCAGGACATGGAAGTCCGCCAGGGCATCAAGGAATTTTCGGACTGGCCGACGATCCCCCAGCTTTATGTGAAGGGCGAATTCGTCGGCGGATCGGATATCATGATGGAAATGTGGGAAGCGGGCGAGCTTCACACGCTGATGACGGGGATTCCGGCGCGCGCTGAATAAGCCCTATATTTGGCAGATGGCAAAAGCCCGCCCGCGCTTAGGCTCCGGCGGGCTTTCTATTTCCGGCTTTTGGGCTGGTGAGCAGCCATCCCCTACATTCGTCATCTCCGCGAAAGCGGGGACCCAGAGCGTCCGTCGGCTGGCCTGGCGCTGGGTTCCTCCCGCTTTCGCGGAAATGACGAAGCAACAAGTAGAATGGCTGCGTCAGGTCGAAACCGCGCCTTTCGTTTCAGGCTGCGATGAGAATGTCGGCTAGCATCCAATCACGCAAATTTCGCCGTGCTCTTCGGCGCTCCGTGCATGTCATATGGCTGCAAAAGCTTTCGGGGGGCGGGGCCTTTCGGCCGCTCCGCCCCCCGTCTGCATCGGGGGCAAGTGGGGTTTTCCCGGGTGGGGGCAGGGGACATCAGGGACCAGACTGATATCCCCCACCGCTCCATTTGAGCGGAACACTCGGGAACATCTCATACTATACAATTGCCGTGCCAATTTCCGGCCTGCATGGTTTTCGGCGCGAGACGCTGGTTAGCGATTCCTTACCGACATCGCGCGGTGTCAAAAATCCCGACACTTCGCCGTTCAGCTTTGTTCAGGAAGCGTTCAGCCCATTGACTACATTTGTAGTCGCATCGGGATGATGACGCCAATGGGAGGGGTCCGCATGGCAGAACGAGCAAGCGATTCGGAGATGCAGGTGTTGTCGGCGCTGTGGGATGAGGCCCCGCAGACCGCCGCCGACCTGACCTCGCGCATCGGTAAGATCAATGGCTGGACGCAGGCGACGGTGAAGACCTTGCTTGCGCGGCTGGTGCAGAAGGGCGCGGTGACGGCCGAGGCCGATGGCCGGCGCTATCTCTACAGTCCCGCAATCGAACGGGCCGATGCCGTCGGCGAGGAATCGCAGCGCTTCGTCGACCGCCTGTTCGGTGGCCGTGTCAGCCCGCTGATCGCGCATCTCGCCGACCGCGAGGCGCTGACCGACATCGACATCGCCGAGATCGAGGCCTTGTTGAAGAGGCTGAAGTCATGAGCGCCGCGATGCTGCTCCAGGCGTGGGTCGATACGCTCGTCACCACGGGTATCCTGGTCCTTTTGATCCTGATCGTGCGCAAGCCCTTCGCACGCCATTTCGGCCCGCGGCTGACCTATGCTTTGTGGGCGGTGCCCGCGCTGCGGCTGGTGCTGCCGCCCTTGCCCTTTGCCGATCCGGTGGTGATCGTGCCTGAGCCCGCCAGCGAAATGGCGGTGATGGTGCCGGTAGGCCTGCCGGTGGCGGCGCCCGCGGCGGCCGAACCGCTCTGGTCGTTCGCCGAGCTGGTGCCATATTTTTTCGCGCTTTGGGCGGCTGGCATGGTCGCCGTGGTGGTGACCGCCATGATATCGCACCGGCGGTTTCGCCGCGCGGTGCTGGATGAGGCCGTCGAGCTCGAGCCGATCGGCAAGATCCGGCTGGTGATGTCCGATGCGGTCGATGGCCCCGTCGCCTTCGGCCTGTGGCAGCGCTACGTCGCCGTCCCGCACGATTTCTTTGCGCGTTACGTCGCCGAGGAACGCGCACTGGCGATCGATCATGAGCTGTCGCACCACCGCCACGGCGACCTGTGGGCGAACAGCGCGGCGCTCCTTTTGCTCGCCGCGCAGTGGTTCAATCCCTTCGCGTGGCGTGCGATCCGCGCCTTTCGTTTCGATCAGGAGGCGGCGTGCGACGCGCGGGTGCTGACGATGGCCAACTGTGAAGAACGGGCCGAGCGAACCGCGCGCTATGCCACCGCGATCGTCAAGGCCGCGGTCGGCCCGCGCCTGTCGCTCGCCGCGCCGATGGCGGTCCACGATAATCTGCAGGAGAGGCTGACGATGTTGACGCAAGAGGATATTTCAAAAAAGCGCGGACTTGTCGGCCGGTTGCTCATCGGTAGCGCGACGCTGGCCGTGCTCGGCGCGACCGCGACACTCGTCCCCGCTGGGATCGTAGTGGCAAAGGCGCAAACGACCGACCTGGGCGAACCGCCCGCACCCCCCGAACCGCCGCTGCCGCCCAAGGCGCCCGACGCGCCGGGGGTGATGGTCTTTACCGAGCATAGCGACGATACGGCAACCGACGACGGCAAGAAGAAGCGCGAAGTGCACCGCATCGTCATCCGCCGCGACGGCGAAAGCGAGGGCAAGGCACCGGCCGTGATGTTCGCCCCGGCCGATGGCAAGGACAAGATGCGCCGCATCGAAATCCGGTCCCCCGGCGGCCTGTCGCGCGACGATGTCATCGCGACGCTGAAGGAACAGGGCGTCACCGGCGAGCGTGCCGACGCGATCGCCGACAAGCTCGAGGCGAAGCGCAAGGAGCGTATCCGCACCGTCATGGCACCGATGCCGCCGTTGCCCCCGACGCCCCTCCGCACGTGGACGATGGACGGCAAGACGGTGGTCATGGGTAAATGCCGCGACGGCAAGGCGGCGCCGATCGTCAACCGCGACGAAAGCGACGGCAACAAGCGCAGTCACGTCATGATGTTCGCGTGCAGTGATACGGGCGAAGGCAAGGCGGCACGGTTGTCGGCGCTGAAGAAGGCTCGCGAGGCCTTTGCCGAAGGCGAACGCGCGCGCGGCCTGTCCGAAGACATGCGCGCCAAAGTCGCCGCCGACCTCGACAAAGCGATCACCGAAATCGAGAAATCGGGCAACTGAGCCCGAGCAGCTTCACCGCCGGCTTTTGCTCCCCGGTGGGGCCGGCGGCAGGGGCGGGGAAAAGGGGGCGGCCCATGTCGCTCCCTTTTTCGCGTCGCTCCCTTTTTGGGTGCGCTTTTTCGAGGCCATCTCTTTTCCTTCGCGGCGCGCGATGCCACATGGGTGGGATGAGCGAAGAAAAGCCATGGCCCGACAGCATCCAAGCCGGCGAGTGCGAGCAGCATGAGCCGCTGGTGCGCCGCGTCCTCGCGCCCAACCCATCGCCCTATACCTACACCGGCACCCAGACGTGGATCGTCGGGGCGGGGAGCGACGTCGCGGTGATCGATCCGGGTCCGACCGGATCAGGGCTGAGCATCGGCGATCCCTCCGACATCAACGGCATCGGCCATGTCGACGCGATCTTGCGCGCGGTAGAAGGCCAGCGCGTCGCCGCGATCCTTTGCACCCACACCCACCGTGATCATTCGCCCGCTGCGGCGCCGCTGAAGGAAGCGACCGGGGCGCCCATCATCGGCTGCGCGCCGCTGGCGCTCAGCGACGACGGCCCACGCGCCGATTCTGCGTTCGACCCCGATTATGCGCCCGACCGCGTGCTCACCGACGGCGAGCGGATTTCGGGCGACGGCTGGACGCTCGAGGCGGTTGCGACCCCCGGGCATACCTCGAACCATCTCTGCTTCGGGCTGGTCGAGAGTGGCGCATTGTTCACCGGCGACCATGTCATGGCCTGGTCGACCAGCGTGGTCAGTCCGCCCGACGGCGACATGGCGGCTTATATGGCCAGTCTCTCGAAACTCTATGACCGCGACGATCGCGTCTATTATCCGGCGCACGGCGCCGCGGTGACCAAGCCGCGGCAGCTTGTCCGCGGGATGCTCGGCCACCGCAAGCAGCGCGAGCGGCAGATTTTGCGGGAACTCGAAAAGGGCACAAGCGTCATCCCCGAGATGGTGAAACATATGTACAAGGGGCTCGACCCGCGGCTGACCGGTGCCGCCGGCCGATCGGTGCTCGCGCATCTGATCGACCTGGAAAATCGCGGCCGCGTCGCGCGCGATGCCGAACGGTGGAGGCTGGTGGCATGAGCAAGGGCCTGTTCCGCGCCGCGCTCGTCGCTATACTGGGGCTCGCGCTGTTTTTCGGCTGGCGTGCATGGCAAGATTGGCAGCGCGGCTATGATCCCGAAACCGTCGTCGCGGCGAGCCTGCAGGGATTGCAGGAACAGAATGTGCTCGTGCCCTTCACCGCGCGCTATGTTGCGGTGGTGACGTCGACGCAAAGCCGGTTAGGGCTGAGCGCCCAGAAGACTATGATTATGCCCGGCACCGTTCGCTACGAACTCGACCTCGGCAAGCTGAAGCAGTCCGATCTCGACTGGGATGCGTCGACCAATGCGCTGACCGTTACCTTGCCGCCGCTGCGGCTCGCGGGCCCCGAAATCGATATCGACGCGATCAGCGAATATCGCGACGGCGAGATATTGCTGACCTTGACCGACGCCGAGCGCACGCTCGACGCCGCGAACCGCAAGCGCGCGCAGGAGGAACTGATCGCGCAGGCGATGGGTGCGACGCCGATGCGGCTCGCGCAGGGCGCGGCGCGCACCGCGGTTGAGCAGAGCTTTGCGATGCCGCTGAAGGCTGCGGGGATCGATGCCAAAGTGACCGCGCGCTTCGCCGACGCGCCGACTGGGTAATTCCCGGCTTTCGGCGCTTTCGCCGTCAGGCTATCCTCCGCGCCGGTCGGGCAGGGGGAACAGGCATGGCTAGCACCGCAGGGGGCGCCGAGCGCGCCGAACTTTTCTGGCATCGCATGGCGATTGGCCTCGCGATCTTCATCGTCTTCGCTTTTCTGCAATTCGCGCTTAGGGGCTTTGTCGACCCGGTCGCGGCGCCCTTCTGGGTGCATCTGCACGGCGTTGCGATGCTGGCGTGGCTGGCGCTGCTGATCGTTCAGCCAACGCTCGTCGCGCGCGACAATCTGGCATTGCATCGCAAACTCGGTTGGGCCGGGGGCGCGCTTGCGATATTCATCACCTGTCTGGGTATTTTTACCGGCGTCGCATCGCTGGTGCTGGGCCGCTTCCCCCCTTTCTTCGCGCCGTCCTATTTTCTCGCGCTCATCACCGTCGAGTCGCTAGTCTTCGGGCTGATGGTCTGGGCGGCGGTGCGCCGTCGCCATACGACCGCGTGGCACCGGCGGCTGATGATCGGCGCGACGATCGTCATCCTCGAACCCGCGCTCGGCCGTGTCCTGCCGTTGCCGCTGATGGTCGGCTGGTCCGACATTCCGATCGGACTGGTCCAGCTTGGCGTCGTCGGGATCATCGCGCTTTATGACCGCCGCACGCTCGGCCGCGTTCATCCCGCGACAAGGGCGATCGCGGCGATTGTCATCGCGGTGCGCATCACCATCTATCTTCTGTCGATGACGCCCCCCGTCATCGCGCTCGCGGAGCGGCTGGTCGGCGCATAGCCGAATTGCCCTGCCGCGGGCGGCGGTGTAGGGGGATCGCCAAGGCTAAAGCCATATAAGGAAAAGCGATGACTGCTCCCATTCGCGAGAATCTCTCGGGCCTCGACCTGCGCGCCGAAATCGAGCGCCTTCGCAAGGAACGCAATGCCGTCATTCTCGCGCATTATTACCAGAAACCCGAGATTCAGGATCTCGCCGATTTCGTCGGCGACTCGCTCGAACTGTCGCGCAAGGCGGCCGAGACCGATGCCGATGTCATAGCGTTCTGCGGCGTCAAGTTCATGGCCGAGACCGCGAAGATCCTCAGTCCCGAAAAAATCGTCATCCTGCCCGATATGGATGCGGGATGCAGCCTTGAGGACAGCTGCCCGCCCGAACAGTTCAAGCGCTTCCGCGAAAAGCACCCCGATCATATTGCGCTGACCTACATCAACTGTTCGGCGGCCGTGAAGGCGCTCTCGGACATCATCGTCACCTCTTCGAGCGCCGAGACGATCATTAGCCAGATCCCCGAAAGCCAGCCGATCATCTTTGGCCCCGACCGCCACCTTGGCGGCTATCTCAACCGCAAGTTCGGGCGCGAGATGCTGCTGTGGCCGGGCGTGTGCATCGTGCATGAGGCGTTCAGCGAGACCGAGCTGATCAAATTGAAGGCGCAGCATCCGGGGGCTCCCGTCGCGGCGCACCCCGAATGCCCGGCGCATATCGTCGATCATGCCGATTATGTCGGGTCGACCAGCGGCATCCTGCAATTCGCCAAGACCTTCCCCGGCGACACGCTGATCGTCGCGACCGAGCCGCACATCATCCACCAGATGGAGCTCGCGCTGCCCGAAAAGACCTTCATCGGCGCGCCGGGGGCCGACGGCAACTGCAACTGCAACATCTGCCCCTATATGGCGCTCAACACGATGGAGAAGCTCTACATCGCGCTGCGCGATCTGAAGCCGCAGATCGAGATGGAGGAGGGCCTGCGGCTGGCCGCGCGCAAGAGCCTCGACCGCATGCTCGAGATGGCGTCGGGCACCGTGGGCAAGGGCGATCTCGGCACGCGATAAGGCCGTTATCCTGCCCGAGATGTTGCATTTGCGGAAAATGATATAAGTTCCGCCTCCTAAGGCGTGAGTCTCGCCCCCCGTGCGAGCGTCTGACGGCGAACCCTTGCGTCTGGGCAGGAGGAAAATCGCATGGCAGAAGATTGGCTGGCGGATGTCAGGAAATATGTCGCGGACGCCGATGAAGCGGTGGTGTCGAAAATCGTCGCATATCTCGGCATCGCCCTCAGAAACCGCGATTCCTCGCTCGTTTCCTTTTCCGATCCAACGGAAACCGACCGCGTTCGCGAGAATTTCCTCAAAAAGAAATTGGGGCTGACCGACGATGACGCGACGCTCGATGCGGCGATCGCAGGCGTCGGCGAGCGAATGAAGGGCGACACGACCAAGAACCGCGTCACCGTCTATTATCTCCTCGCGCAGCATTTCGGCCTGCTCTCGCTCTTTGGCGGTGCCGCGGGTGCTGCTGCGGGCCTAGCCGCCGTCGGCGGGCTGAGCGGCGACGCTGGCAAGGACGATGATGCGGCCTCGGCCGTTCCGCTGGCGGCGGCGGGCCTGGCTGGCGCGTCGGCTATCCCCGCCGCCGTGCCGCCGACGGCCGCCTCACCGGCTCCCGCGCATACCCCGGCTCCGTCGGCGGCAAGTCCGCAAACCGCTTATTCGAGCGACGAAGGCGAAAAGGGCGGCGGCATGGGCTGGTTACCCTGGTTGCTGCTTTTGCTGGTGCTCGCGGCGCTGCTCTTCTTCGGGCTGCGTTATTGTTCGAAACAGGAGGCGGCCGTCGCGCCAGCCTCGGACGAGACGGCGATCAGCGAGACGGTCGCGCCCGCCGATACGGGCACGGCGCCTGTCGCCGCCATCCCGGAAGGCGCCGGGGTCGTCGCGGTGGACCGCGAGGGCAAGCCGATGCTGACGGTCTATTTCGACACGGGCAAATCGGAGGTGTCGAACGATCTGACGGCTGCGGCGGCGTCGGTGAAGGCGTATCTCGATGGCAACCCGGCCGCGACCTTGTCGGTGTCGGGTTATAACGACCCGACGGGCGATGCGGCTGCCAATGCCGAATTGTCCAAGAACCGCGCGCAGAGCGTGAAGGCGGCGCTCGAGACGCTTGGCTTTTCTGCCGACAAGGTCGTGCTCGAAAAGCCGGCCGAGGCGACGGCCACCGGCACCGACAATTCGGCGGCGCGCCGGGTCGAGGTGACCGTGAAGGGCTGATCGTCCTTCGGGCGTCAAAAGAAAGCGGGGCCTGACGGCCTCGCTTTTTTTGATACCGAGTCGCGGCTCGTGGCCGAAAAATCGACTCGATGGATCGCCTCTTGGCCGAGTCGGGGTGAATTCCGAATCCGAAAATGCTGCACAGTTGTTACAAAAATGCTGCGGTGAATCCGCTTGTTGCTAATACCGGACTTATCCACAAGCGCGGACCATCAAGAGCGCCTTTTCGCCGATTTTTTGTTGGCGACCCGAACGCTTCATGTCAGCTTCAAATCATCGGAAGACAGAGACGACAGACCACCGGGACATCAAGGGTAGTTGCAAGACTAGCCAGAAGAGAACGGACGGATTGGCGAGGAACTCTACCGATAGCCTGGTCACGGAACGTAGCGATTCCCACGAGTTGATACGGACCCGATCGGGTACAGGAAATGCAGTCCATCGCTTGGACAGCGACTGCTTCGGCGGACGCAAGAAGAGATGATGAAGGGCTTTCCAGGTGCGGCCGGCCCCCGAAAGGGGGCCGACCAAACCGTCGCCGGATTGTTCCGGCGTGCGTCGCAACGCATCGTTTTGCGGGCTGCTGATCGCAAGAGAAGCGGACCGGGATGAAGTGAGGCGGAGTGCGTGGGGCAAAGCCGGATAGTGGGGGTTGGCAGCGATGCCGGCCCCCATTTCGCATGCGCGGATCGCGTGCATCACGTTGTCGCGTGCATCACATTGTCGACGCGCCCGGCGCCTTCAGCTGCCTCCGATATATATATTTTCGCGCGAGTGACTTTCGTCACATCAGCGTCAAACGCGACTGCTTAATCCCCCTTTGCGACCCGGAGACGTTCCCGATCAGGAACCGATCCCACTTTCCCGGCCGAGCCCACGCGGGCCGGCCGGGAACCTTTCGCGCCCCAGCCGCATTGTTTGGGCATCGTTGAAACGATGTCCGGGCGCGACCGGACGTTCATATGATCGCCGGGTGTCGGCGTTTGCCCGGCGGCTCAGGGAAGGGAAAATCATGGGTCTTATCATTACATTGATCGTCGGCGGCATCATCGGCTGGCTCGCCAGCATCGTCATGCGTACGGATGCGCAGCAGGGTATTATCCTGAATGTCGTTGTGGGTATCGTCGGGGCGTTCCTCGGCAATTTCCTCGGCAGCTTCTTCGGCATGGGCGCCAGCCTCGACACCTTCAGTCCGATCGGGCTGCTCTGGGCCTTCATCGGTGCGGTGGTGCTGCTCGGCATCATCAATCTGATCCGGCGCGGCAGCGTTCGCTAAACGGCGCGGCGGCGGGGCGTTGGCCCCGCCGCCATTCCGCTAGGCGATATCAAATATTTGAGTTACCAATATGATGCCTGCAATGTCAGGCGCCAACATCGATCGTAGGGGGTCATCATATGACTTGGATTATCGCTATCATCATGGGCGGCGTTATCGGCTGGCTTGCCAGCATCGTGATGCGTACCGACGCCCAGCAAGGCATCTTCCTCAACATCATCGTCGGTTGTATCGGATCGATCCTCGGCCGCTTCCTGTTCGGCAGCTTCCTGGGGGGCGGGCATCTTCGCGGGGACGCGTTCGACCCGATGACCTTGCTTACCGCCTTTATCGGCGCGGTGATCCTGCTCGGAATCGTTAACCTCGTGCGGCGCGGCCGCGTGCGCTGACCGCAGGTAATTAGCGGCCGAACATTGGGATCGGCCGGAAGAAAAGGGTGGCCGCCGCAGGGCGCGCCGCCCTTTTTCATGCCCGTAACCACTGGAAATTGCGCGAACATAGGCCTAAGAGCCGCGGTCCGGGGCGCAGGGGGGACGGCGAAGTTTCGCCTCTTGCCAGTGGTGATTTAATTAGGTAATACACCTCGCAGAGGATTGATCCTGTCGTGCGGGGTCGAGGGGGCAGGCGCTTGCGTCTGTCGCAGCATGATGCCGCGCAAGGCGGGGAGGGTTTTCGGCGTGAACTACGAGCGGAAAGTGGATGTGATGGACAGCCTGGCGGGCACGCAGAGCTTTTATGAGGACGCCGACAACAGCCGGCGCAAGCGGACGTTTCTGATCGTCGCGCTGGTGCTGATCGCGCTCGCGCTGGTCGCCACATGGTACGCGTTCACGCAGAGCAAGGGCGCTGCCGATGTCGAAGGGCAGGGCGCCGCGGCGATGCCGAACGTCACGGTGGTCATTCCCGGCCGCGTGTCGGTCGAGGCCGCGATTTCCGCGAACGGCACGATTGCGGCGCGACGCGAAATGCCGGTCGGCGTTGCGGGCGAGGGCGGGCAGGTCGTGCGCGTCCTCGTCGAGCCCGGCCAGTGGGTCGGCGCGGGGCAGACGCTCGCGGTCATCGATCGATCGGTCCAGGCGCAGCAAGCCGCGAGTCTTGCGGCATCGATCCGTGTTGCACAGGCCGATGCCAATCTGGCGCAGGCCGAACTGGAACGCGCGCAGGCGCTTGTCGGGCGCGGCTTCATCTCCAAGGCCGACATGGATCGCAAGCGCGCCACGCGCGATGCCGCCAACGCGCGCGTACGCGTCGCGCAGGCGCAATATGGCGAGGCCACCGCGCGCAACAATCGCCTTAACATCGTTGCACCCGCCGCGGGTCTCATTCTCACGCGGCAGGTCGAGCCCGGCCAGATCGTCGGCGCGGGCAGCGGAATCCTGTTCCGGATGGCGCGTGGCGGCGAGATGGAAATGCTCGCGCAAATGGCGGAAGCCGATCTGGCGCGCGTCCAGATCGGCACGCGCGCGACGGTGACGCCGGTCGGTACCACGACGCAGATCGCGGGACAGGTCTGGCAGAAGTCGCCGGTCATCAACATGGATACGCGTCAGGGCACGGTCCGCATCGCGGTTCCGTACAGCGACGCGCTGCGTCCGGGCGGCTTTGCCGATGCGCGATTGATCGCGGGCACCGCCGAAGCGCCGCTGCTTCCCGAAAGCGCGGTGCAGAGCGGTCCCGAGGGCAATTATGTGCTGATCGTCGATGGTAAGAACATGATCAAGCGCCAGCCGGTGAAGGTCGGCGAGGTCACCGACAATGGCGTGTCGATCGCGTCGGGGCTGACGGGCAACGAGCGGGTCGTCGCGCTGGCGGGCGCCTTCCTCAACCCCGGCGACAAGGTGAAGCCGGTCGTCCAGAAATCGTCGCAATAACCGGCCAAACGGCACGCGTAGAGATTTAGTGCACAAGGGCGTTTGATCATGAGCTTTCGCAACATTTCCGCCTGGTGCATCCGTAATCCGGTGCCGCCGATCGTGTTGTTCATCCTGCTGTTGCTGGCGGGCGTCGTCAGCTTCAACCGGATGGACGTCAACGACAATCCCGACGTCGAATTCCCGCTTGTCCAGGTCATCGTCGTCCAGCCCGGCGCGGCCCCGTCCGAGCTGGAAACGCAGGTCACGCAGCGCGTCGAGGCTGCGGTGCGCAGCGTCAGCGGCGTTGACGAGCTATCCTCCTATGTCTCCGAGGGAAACAGCCGTACGATGGTGCAGTTCGCGATCGGCACCCCGATCGACCGCGCCTATAATGACGTCAACCAGGCGGTGCAGCAGATCCGCAGCGACCTGCCCGAAGGCATTCTCGAACCGCAGGTCGTGCGCGTCGATGCCGCCGGCGGTCCGATCACCTATTTTGCGGTCGAGACGTCGGACATGACGCTCGAACAACTGAGCTGGTTCGTCGACAATACGGTCGCCAAGGATTTGCTGTCGATCCCCGGCATGGCGAAAGTCAGCCGCTCGGGTGGTGTGAGCCGCGAGATTCGCGTCATCCTCGATCCCGCGCGGATGCAAAGCTATGGCCTCACCGCGAGCCAGGTTAACCAGCAACTGCGCCAGACGAACGTCAACGCCGCGGGCGGCCGCACCGAAATCGCGGGCTCCGAACAGGCGGTGCGCGTGCTGGGCAATGCCGAAAACGCCTTCCAGCTCGGCGAAACGACGATCTCGGTCGGCAATGGGCGGACGATCCGCCTTTCCGACGTCGCCAAAGTAACCGACGGCTACGCCGAACAGCGCAACCTAGCGAAGATCAATGGGCGGCAGGTGCTTAGTTTCTCGATCGAGAAGGCCAAGGGCTCGTCGGACGTCACCGTCCATGACGAGGCGATGAAGAAGCTCGCCGAGATCAAGAAGGCGAACCCGCAGGTCGAATTCAAGATCCTCTTCACCAAGACCGAATATGTGAAGGAGCAGTATCGCAGCTCGATGCTCGCGATGATCGAGGGTGCGATCCTCGCCGTCGTCGTCGTGTTCCTCTTCCTGCGCGACTGGCGCGCGACGTTGATCAGCGCGCTCGCGATCCCGCTCTCGGCGATCCCGACCTTCTGGTTCATGGACATGATGGGCTTTTCGCTGAACGGCCTGTCGCTGCTCGCGCTTAGCCTTGTCGCCGGGGTGCTCGTCGACGATGCGATCGTGGAGATCGAGAATATCGTCCGGCACATGCGCATGGGCAAGACGGCGTATCAGGCGTCGATCGACGCTGCCGACGAAATCGGCCTCGCGGTCGTCGCGACGACAATGTCGATCGTTGCGGTCTTCCTGCCCGTCGCACTGATGCCCGGCATTTCGGGGCAATTCTTCATCCAGTTCGGCATGACCGTCGTGTTCGCCGTGCTCGTCAGCCTCGCGGTAGCGCGCATGATCACGCCGATGATCGCCGCCTATTTCCTGTCGGCGCAGGGCGAGCAGGACCATGCCTCGGGCCCGTGGGTCGACCGCTACGAACGCATCCTCGCGTGGACGCTCGACAACCGCAAGCATCACGCGATCCGCGCGCGTTATGAAGCGCATTCGACGAAGCTCGCCTATCTGGCGGTGCCGCTGATCCTTGCCGGTCTGTCGGTGCTCTATGCGATCTATGCCTATTTCCAGCCCGTTCCGATCGGGCAGGACAAGCCCAATACGGCGATGTACTTCATGCTGAAGACGCCGGTCGATGCGATCCTCACCTATCTGGGCGTTGCGTTGCTGATCATTTTGCTCGGCGCGCTCGCGTGGCTGATCGGCGTGCGCCAGCCGGGCTTTACCAACTGGGCCAGGTTCATGGTCCAGCGCGCCTGGGCACGCCTGTTCGACCATCGCGTCTGGATCGTCGGGATCGGGGCAGCGTCGCTTGCGATGAGCGTCGTCCTGCTGATGGTTCTGCCGCAGCAGTTCCAGCCGACGATCAACAGCGACTATAGCCAGATCCGCTACGAACTGCCGCCGGGCTCGACGCTCGCGCAGAGCGAAACGATCTCGGACCAGATCGCCGCCATCCTGTCGAAAGACAAGAATGTCGAAAACGCCTTCTATGAGGTGAATGTCAATGACGGCGGCGTTTATATCACGCTGAAGAAAAGCCGTGAGGTCAGCAGTGTCGATTGGGAACGCAGCCTGCAGCCGCAAATGGCGGCGATCCCCGACGCGCGCGTGACGTTCCAGAGCCAGTCTGGCGGCTTTTCGGGCCGCGACATGACGATGGTCATCGGCGGCGACGATCCGGTCGCGCTCGAAAACCACGCGCGCCTGATCGTGTCGCAGATGGAAAAGTTGAAGGAAGTGCGCGCGCCGCGGATCGAGGGCGACATTCCGCGCCCCGAGATCATCGTGACGCCGCGCCTCGACCTTGCCGCCGAACTCGGCGTGACGACGGCGGCGCTCAGCCAGACGATCCGTATCGCGACGCTGGGCGACATCGACCAGAATGCGGCGAAATTCTCGCTGTCGGATCGCCAGATCCCGATCCGCGTGCTCCTGTCCGAAGATTCGCGCCGCAGCCTTGCGACGATCGAGAATCTGCCGGTGCCGACCTCGCGCGGGACGACGGTGCCGCTGAAATCGATCGCTTCGATCGGCTTTGGCTCGGGCCCCACGGAACTTCGCCGGTACAACCAGACGCGGCGCATCGTGATCGGCGCCGACCTGGCGCCGGGGCTGGTGACGGGCGATGCGCAGAAGAAAATCGACGCGCTGCCCGCGGTCAAGAATATGCCGCAGGGCGTTCGCAAGGTCATTCAGGGCGACGCCAAATGGCAGGCCGAACTGATCACCAACTTCATGATCGCGGTCGTCTCGGGCCTCCTGCTCGTCTTCTCGACGCTGGTGCTGCTCTATCGCCGCTTCCTGTCGCCGCTGGTCAATATGTCGTCATTGCTGCTCGCGCCTTTGGGCGGGCTACTCGGCCTCTGGATCACGGGCATGGAAGTTTCGATGCCCGTCTATATCGGCCTCCTTATGTTGCTCGGCATCGTTGCGAAAAACTCGATCCTGCTCGTCGATTTCGCGATCGAGGAGATGGATCATGGCGTCGAGAAAAACGCCGCGCTGCTCGATGCCGGGCGCAAGCGTGCGCAGCCGATCGTCATGACGACGGTGGCGATGGTCGCGGGCATGGTGCCGACGGCGTTGTCGCTGTCGGGCGACGGCGCGTGGCGCCAGCCGATGGGCATCGTCGTGATCGGCGGCCTGATCCTGTCGACGCTGCTGACGCTGTTGATCGTCCCCGCGGGCTTCAGCCTGGCCGACAGCATGGAAAAACGGCTCGGCCGCTTCTTCTCGGGCAATTTGCTGACCTATCGCAAGGGCGACGATACGAAGCCGCACGGCAAGCCCGCGCCCGAGCCGGCGGAATAATGGGCGCGCTCCGGCGCGGCAAGCGACTGCGCCGGTTGCAACCTTTGCGGCATTTCGCCATTTGGTTGGTATGACCGATCATATGCTTTCCCGGCCGATTGGCGTCGCCATTCCCGCGAGAGGATCGAACATCCGCGTCGTCGCGACGGGCTTGCTGATCGTCATGGCGTTCGTCTTCCTCGGCGCCAAATATTATCAGGACGTCCATCCCGCGATCGGCTTTGTCCGTGCCTTTGCCGAGGCGGCGATGGTCGGCGGGCTGGCCGACTGGTTTGCGGTCACCGCGCTGTTCCGCCACCCGATGGGGCTTCCGATCCCGCACACCGCGATCATCCCGCGCAACAAGAACCGCATCGGCGACACGCTGGCGCGCTTCCTGCTCACCAATTTCCTGCTGCCACGCTTGATCGCGCGCAAGATGCAGACGGTCGACATCGCGGGCGCGGTCGGCAAATTCCTGTCCGAACCGGCCGAAGGCGGCGGGCGGTTGCGGCTCGGCGCGTCGCGCATCATCGCCGATGGACTTGGTGCGCTCGACCAGCAGCGGCTTGGCGGCATCGTCAAATCGGCGATCGCCGACCGGCTTCGCGAACTCGACGTCGCGCCGTTGCTCGGGCAGGCGCTGCAAGCCGCGCTCGCCGAGGGGCGGCATCAACCGTTATTGGATGCGATGGTCAAATGGGGATCGAAGACCCTCGAACTCAACGAGCATCTTATCCACCAGATGGTCCACGACAATTCGAACGCAATCGTGCGCTTCACCGGGCTCGACGAAAGCATCTCGAACCGCATCGTCGCAGGGCTTGGCAAGCTGCTCAGCGAAATGGCGGTCGACGAGACGCATCCACTGCGCATCCGCGTCGAGGAGGGGCTCGCGAAGATGGCGCTCGACCTGCAACATGATCCCGAGGTGAAGGCCAAGGTAGCCAAGGTCCGCGACGAGCTGCTCGAAAACAAGGCGGTCAAACGCTGGCTCGACGGCCTGTGGGAACAGGGCCGCACCGCGTTGCTCAAGGCGGCGCGCAACCCCGACACGCTGCTGGCAGGCCGGATCGGCGAACTGGTTACGCAGTTCGGTTCGATACTGGGCGAGGATGCGGCGATCAAGCGCACGCTCAACCGCTACGCCCGCCGCGCCGTCGTCGGTGTCGTCGACAGTTACGGCGAGACGGCGCTCAGGCTGGTGTCGGACACGATCCGCGGCTGGGATGCGAAGACGATCACCGATCGGCTGGAAAATGCCGTCGGCGACGACCTGCAATATATCCGGATCAATGGAACATTGGTTGGCGGGCTGGTCGGGGTGCTGATCCACACGGTCGATGTGCTGATTTAGTCCTAAGCCGCGCAGCTCGCCAACCCCTCCCGAAACGTCGGATAACGCGGACACCAGCCCAGCAATCGTGTCGCCTTGCCGTTCGCGACACGGCGATTCTCGGCATAAAAGGCGCGCGCGGCGGGCGAGAGGCCGGCTTCTTCCAGCGATTGCAGCGGTGGCGGCGCGACGCCCAACATCGCACAGCCCCATTCGACCAGCTTATTCTGGTGGCAAGGCTCGTCGTCGGCCAGATTATAGACGCCCGCCGCTCCCCTGAACGACGCAATCACCCCGCCCGCGATGTCATCGACATGGACGCGGCTGAAAACCTGTTCGGGCAGGTTGATGCGGTGCGCGCGGCCCTCGGCTATTCGGTCGAGGATGGAGCGACCCGGACCGTAAATGCCGGGAAGGCGAAAGATGCGGACGTCGCTGCGGAGCGCGGCCCAGGCCGCATCGGCGGCGTTGCGGTCGGCGCGGCGGCCCTTGATTGTCGCGCTTTCGTCGACCCATGCGCCGCCCGCGTCGCCATAGACGCCGGTCGAGGACAGATAGCCCACCCATCCCGACGGGGCGAGCGCGATTGCTTCGCTATAGCGGGTGAGCACCGGATCGCCGCCGCCCGATGGGGGCACGGATGACAGGATATGCGTCGCGGTTCGCAGCGCGGCCAGCACCGCGCCGTCGTCGCCGAAAGCAATGCTGCCATCGCGCCCGTCGCGCGTCGTGCCTGCCACCTCCCAGCCGCGCGCGCGCAGGCGGTCGGCGAGGTGGCTCGCGGCATAGCCCATTCCGAAAATCAGCATCTGTCCCATCGCGCGCCTTATTGCGCGTGCGCGCCGCTATGCCTAGATCGAACAGATGACCGATGCCTCCTCAACCCCCGCCATCCCCGTCACCGTTCACCGGAGCGACTATCGCGCGCCCGATTGGTCTATCCCCGACATCGCGCTTGATTTCGCGCTGGGGATCGATGCCACGAAGGTCGGCGCAGTTCTGTCGGTGGTGCGCGATATCGATGCGCCCGTGCCGCTGTTGCTGCGCGGCGATGGGCTGACCCCGGCGGCGGTGCGCGTCGATGGCGAAGTGTGGAACGACTGGCGCATGGAGGGCAGCGACCTGATCGTCGACCTGGGTGAACGCGTCGCGGCGACGGTCGAGATCGATACGGTGATCGACCCGGCTTCGAACACCCAGCTTTCGGGGCTCTACGCATCGGGCGGGCTGCTCTGCACCCAGTGCGAGGCCGAGGGATTTCGCCGCATCACCTTCCACCCCGACCGTCCCGACGTGCTCAGCCGCTACAAGGTGCGGATGCAGGGCGACAAGGCGGCGTTCCCGATCCTGCTGTCGAACGGGAATTGCATCGACCAGGGCGAAGCGGGAAGCGATCATTGGGCATTGTGGGAGGACCCGTGGCCGAAACCCTCCTATCTGTTCGCGCTCGTCGCCGGCGATCTTGTCGTCAACCGCGACAGCTTCACGACGATGTCGGGGCGCGAGGTCGAGCTGGGCATCTGGGTCCGCGATGGCGACGTCGATCGCACCGGCCATGCGATGCAGGCGCTCAAGGACAGCATGGCGTGGGACGAGCGCGTCTATGGCCGCGAATATGACCTCGACCTGTTCAACATCGTCGCGGTCAGCGACTTCAACATGGGGGCGATGGAGAATAAGGGTCTCAACATCTTCAACACCCGCTACATCCTCGCCGATCCCGACACCGCGACCGACGTCGATTATGACGGGGTCGAGGGCGTCGTCGCGCACGAATATTTCCACAATTGGTCGGGCAATCGCGTCACCTGCCGCGACTGGTTCCAGCTGAGCCTGAAGGAAGGCTTCACCGTCTTTCGCGACCAGAGCTTTTCGGCCGATATGGGATCGCCGGCGGTCAAGCGGATCGAGGATGTTCGCCTGCTCCGCGCCGCGCAATTTCCCGAGGATGCGGGTCCGCTTGCGCACCCGATTCGCCCCGACAGCTTTCAGGAAATCTCGAACTTCTACACCGCGACCATTTATAACAAGGGCGCCGAGATCATCCGCATGATGGCGACGATGGTCGGCCCCGAACGTTTCCGTAAAGGCACCGACCTCTATTTCGACCGCCACGACGGCGAGGCGGCGACTTGCGAGGATTTCGTCAAGGCGATCGAGGATGGCGCGGGCATCGACCTTGGGCAATTCCGCCGCTGGTACGAGCAGGCAGGTACGCCGCGGCTCAAACTGTCGCTCGCCGAAGAGGGCGGCCACTGGTCGCTCGATATCGTGCAGACGGTGCCGCCGACGCCCGGCCAGCCCGAGAAGCAGCCGATGATGATGCCGCTGCGCCTTGCGGCGTTTGCGACGGACGGCAGCGGCGACGCCCTCGCCGACACGCTGGTCATGGTGACCGGCGCGACCCAGCGCATCGCGCTCGGGACATTTGCGGCGCGCCCGGCGCTGTCGGTCAACCGCGGCTTTTCGGCGCCGATCATCGTCGATTTCGAACGCGGTCCGGGCGAACTCGCGTGGCTTGCGGCGCATGACGACGATCCGTTCGCGCGGTATGAGGCGTTGCAGCAGTTGATGCTTGATACGCTCGTTGCCGCCGTGTCGGGCAAGGCGGGCGACAATCGGGCGGTCATCGACGCGGTCGGACAGACGCTTGAGGGCGCGGCCAGCGATCCGGCGTTCGTCGCGGAAGCCGTGCTGCTGCCGAGCGAAGCCTTCATCGGCGACCAGATGGTCACCGTGGACCCCGATGCGATCCGCCGCGAACGGCTCGCGCTGCAGGCCACGATCGGCGCCGCGCTCGAAACGAAATGGCGCGCGGTTCTTGCGGGCAAGGCGCCGCCCGCGACCGACCTGTCGCGCAAGGCAAAGGGCGGCCGCCGCCTGCGCGGCGTTGCGCTCGCCTATCTCGCGGCAACCGGAGCGGACGATGCCTCCGCGCTCGCGTTCCGCATCTTCTCCGATGCCGACGGGATGACTGAGCGGCAGGCGGCGCTCGCGACGCTCGCGCATGGGGACAGCGACGAGCGCATCGCCGCGCTCGACATCTTCTATCAGCGTTACCGCGACAATCCGCTCGTGCTCGACAAATGGTTCCAGGTGCAGGCGTGGTCGCTGCGTGCCGACACCCTCGATGCAGTCAAGGAACTCGCGCAGCACCCAGATTTCACGTTGGCGAACCCGAATCGCGTGCGCTCGCTCTACGGCGCGTTGACCGGCAATCAGGCGGCGTTCCATCAAGCCGATGGTGAGGGGTATCGGTTGATTGCCGACCTCGTTATCGCGCTCGACCCGAAAAATCCGCAGACCGCTGCCAAGATGATCCCGCCCCTCGGCCGCTGGAAACGCTTCGACGACGCGCGCGCCGCGATGATGCGCGCCGAACTCGAACGCATCCTCGCGCGGCCCGGCCTATCGCGCGATGTGACCGAGCAGGCATCGAAAAGCTTGCTTGGCTGATGTTGGTTTTGGGGTGGAGAGCGGACATCCCCACATTCGCCATTCCCGCGAAAGCGGGAACCCAGGGGCTAGGCCAGCCGACGGACGCTCTGGGTCCCCGCTTTCGCGGGGATGACGAAGTATTAGAATGGAGCGACAGCTATTGGTCGCCAGCGGACATCGCTGCCTTAACTCGTCGAAAATAGCTTGGTCCCGGCGACCCCGATCACGATCAGCGCCATGAAGCCGATCTGTACCGCATTCACCTTCTCGCCGAACCAGAAGATGCCGCCGATGATGACACCCACCGCACCAAGGCCGGTCCAGATCGCATAGGCGGTGCCGGCCGAAATGCCGCGCATCGCGAAGGCGAGCAGCGCCATATTGAGGAAGCTCAGCGAGATCGGCACGATCGATGCCTGCCAGGTCCCGAGCGTCGCAGCCCATTTGAGGCTGAGCGCCCAGATGATTTCGGTAACAACGGCGATCGCGAGGATGACCCACGCCATATATATAGTCCTTTCAAGCCAGCGGGCTCGAAAGGAAAGGCGCAGCCGGAAACCCGGAAGAGGCTGCGCAGACGAAGGCGATATGATGCGGCGCCCTCTAGGCGCATCGGCACGAAATGGCAATTCCTAGGCGGACTAGCCCCCCAGCCACCCCGTAACATCGACGGCGACCTTGTTCGCCGCGCGGGTCAGAGCCTCGCCGACGGGTTTCGCCTCGACCTTGCCGCCGATCGCCTCGCGCGCTTCAAAGCGGCGCTGCGTCACCGACTTGCCGCCCGCCGACACCAGCATCGCCTGATAGACGACGACGACCTCGTTGGTGGCAGCGTCGACGCCGAACTCCATCAGCTGTCCCGCGAGCTGTTCGCCCGGCGCGGTCAGATATTGCCCCTCGTCGAGCACGACGCGCGTCGTGCGCGCCGACACGGTTTCGGACACCAGCCGCTGGAACAGGCGCGAGGGCGCCTCGACCCATTGCGCATCCTTCACATAGGTGACGCTCGATCCGTCCTGCTGCACCGGGATGCGCGTCGTGCGCAGTTTCTGCGGGGCGGTAGGGATAAGGATCGTCAGCGTCGCCGCATCGGCTGCGGTACGCGCGCCGCCAGCCGTCGGTGTGGCCTCGGCGTCGAGCGACAGCAGGAAGGGCGGGGTCTTGCCGCCAAGGCCAATGCAGCCCGACAGCGAGACGGCAGCAGCAGCGACGAGCAACGGAGCGCGGAGGCGGCGGATCATGGGTTTCGTCCTTATTCTCTATAGTCGGGCAGCTTGCTGCCGCCGAGGACTGCGCCGGCGCCTTGCTGGTCGAGCTTGTCGGTCAGGCTGGACAGCGAGGCAGAGGTACGGCGCAGGTCGCGGATCAGCGCATTGGCTTCGGGGATCGTCGTTTCGCTGAAGGTCTTGAGCCCCGGCCGCGCGTCGCTGATCGCGCCTTCCAGCGTAGCCATCGACGCATTGGCCGATTTCAGGGTATCGCGCAGGTTCGCCATCGCGGGGTCTACGTTGCGGTCGATCGTGCCCTGCGCCGACGCCGCCAGATTGCCGACCTGCTCGGCGGCGTTGCCCGCCTGCTGGATCGCGATGCGGGTATCGGCGAGCGCGCGTTCGAGCGCCGGTCCATTGCGCGCGAGCGTCGCAGTGGTTGTCTCGACATTGGCCAGTATCTTGGCAAAGCTTTCCTGGTTCTTGTCGTCGGCGAGTTCGGCGAGGCGTTCGCTCAGCGTCGACAGGCGCTGGAGCAATTGCGGCGCGGTGTTCAGCAGTTCGCCGAGACCGCCGACGCGTGTCGGGATGACGGGCTTGCCCGCGGGCCCCTTGTCGGCGATCGGCGGCGCGCCCTTGACCGCGCCGTCGAGCGAGATCTGCGACACGCCGGTAAAGCCGACGCCTTCGAGCGCGGCGGTCGTGCCCTGCAGCACGGGGACGCCCTCGTTCACCTCGATCCGGACGCGAACGAATTGCGGGTCTTCGGGCCACAGCGCGATTTCGCGCACCTGGCCTGCGGGCACGCCCGAGAATTGCACCTGCGCGCCCTTGTTCAATCCGTCGACCGACTGTTTGAAGAATATGTCATATTCGCGCTTGTCGCCGCCGCTGTCGTTCGCCAGCCAGACGACGAAAAACGCCAGCGCCGCCGTGAAGAAGAGGACAAAAGCGCCGACGAGGACGTTGTTTGAGCGAGTTTCCATCAGCTGTTCCTATCGCCGCTTCGCGGTTTGGTTCCCGCCCGCCGCAGCGCGGCCCCGCGGCCCGTTGAAATAATCCTGAATCCAGGGATGCTCGGTGGCAAGCAGCTCCGGGATGGTGCCGACCGCGATCACCTTCTTCTCGGCCAAGACGGCCACCCGGTCGCAGGTGGCGTAAAGCGAGTCGAGGTCGTGGGTGATGAGGAAGACGGTGAGGCCCATCGTGTCGGCGAGCTCGCGAATGAGCTCATCGAACTTCGCCGCACCGATTGGGTCGAGCCCCGCTGTCGGCTCGTCGAGAAAGAGCAGCGCAGGGTCGAGCGCGAGTGCGCGCGCGAGGCCGGCACGCTTTACCATGCCGCCCGACAGTTCGGCGGGATATTTGGGGCCGGCATCGGGGGGCAGGCCGACCATCGCCACCTTGTACGCGGCGATCTCGTCGAGCAGTCTCTGGTCGAGCCGCGGATAATATTCGCGCAGCGGAACCTGGATATTTTCGGCGACGCTCAGCGTCGAGAAAAGCGCGCCGCCCTGGAACATCACGCCCCAGCGCCGACGCAGGTCGCGCGATTCCTCTTCGTTGGCGATCGTGTCGAGGGTCTTGCCATAAACCTCGATCTCGCCCGCGGTCGGGGTTTGCAGCCCAATGATCGACCGCATCAGCACCGACTTGCCGGTGCCCGATCCACCGACCACGCCCAGGATTTCGCCCGAGCGGACGTCGAGATTGAGATCCTCGTGAACCACGGCATCGCCGAACTGGTTCTTGAGGTTCCGGATGCAGATAGCGCGCTCGAATTTTTCAGGGCGCACCGCATCGGCCGCCGCAAGCTCTTGCTCGATGTCCTGTTCAATTTCCGCGGCCATCAATTCCATCCCAGTGTCGAGAAGAAGACGGCGAACATCGCATCGAGGACGATGACGAGGAAGATTGCGGCGACGACCGCCGATGTCGTGCGCTGCCCCACCTCTTCGGCGTTCTGGCGCACCTGCATCCCTTCGTAACAGCCGGTGACCCCGATCAGGATACCGAACACCGGCGCCTTGATCAGCATGATGTAAAAATCGGTCATCGGAATGATTTCGCGTAGCCGCTGGATATAGGTGAGCGGCGGGATGTCGAGTCCGACCCAGACAAAGGCGCCGCCGCCCGCGATCGCGCACAGACTGGCATAGAAACCGAGCAGCGGCATGGTGATCGTCGACGCGGCGACGCGCGGCAGCACGATCGCCTCCATGGGCGACACGCCGATCGTGCGCATCGCGTCGATCTCTTCGGTCAGCTTCATCGTCCCGATCTGTGCAGCGAATGCCGAGCCCGAGCGGCCCGCGACCATGATTGCGGTCATCAGCAGGCCCAGCTCGCGGATTGAGGCGCGGCCGACGAGGTTGATCGTAAACACTTCCAGCCCGAATTGTTCTAGCTGCACCGCGCCCTGCTGCGCGATGACGATCCCGATGAGGAAGCTCATCAGACCGATTATCGGCAGGGCGTCGACGCCGACCGTCTGGAACCGCGTGATGACGGCGTTCCAGCGGAGGCGGCGTCGCGCACGAATCTGGATGCCTAGCGCCACGATCATCGCACCGAAAAAGCCGACGATGCCCAACAGTTCGTGCCAGATCGCAACGCTGGCGGTGCCGACCTGTTCGAGCATGCGCGCCCATACCGGGCGGCGGTCGCGATGGACGCGATATTCGCTCTTGTCGCTCGCGAGCGCTTCGAGCAGGCGCTCCGCATCCGCGCTCGCGCCGACGACCTTCGATCCATGTTCGTTGACGGTGCGCGTCACGATCCACGCGCCGACGGTGTCGATCCGTTCGAGCGCCGACAGGTCGAGTGTCGCGATCGGGCCCAGCGCATCGAGGCGCGCGGGAACGTCCCCGAGACGCGCCAGTGTCAGTCGTCCTGTGAAGCGAACTTCGGCGCCATCGGCACCGTCGCTATATTCGAAATCCGCCCTGGCCACCATCGTGTGGGGGACATTGTATTATTTGCCGGACCACGGCAAGCAAATCCATAGTCTAGCTTGTCAGGTCTTGGCCGACATGCCCGCCCCTACTAAAGATAGGGCATGGATGACCCCCTCGCCACAGCGATCCCCGACTATGCGCACCGTGTCGCGATGTACGACATGGACAGGACGATAACGCGTTCAGGGACTTACAGCGGGTTCCTGATGCATGTTGCGCAGCGGCGTCAGCAATGGCGGCTGTTGCTGTTGCCGCTCGTCGGGCTCGCCGGCGCCGCCTATTCGCTGCGCTTGATCGACCGGTCGCGCTTGAAGGCGATCAACCTGCGGCTGCTTGTCGGCAAGCGGTTTCGCCGGACTGAAATCGCACCGCTCGCGGAGAGCTATGCCGACAAGGTCGTCGCGCGCGGGCTGCATCCCGCGGCGCTCGACCAGATCGCCGCCGACCGCGAAGCAGGATACCGGCTGCTCCTCGCGACCGCGTCGTTCCACCTTTATGTCGACGCGATCGCGCGGCGGCTGGGGATCGACGATGTGCTCGCGACCCGGCTCGACGAACCCGATGGCACCGATCATATCCATGCGCGGCTGGCGGGTGACAATTGCTATGGCGACGCCAAGTTCGCGCGGATCGACGGCTGGATGGCTGCCAACGCCATCACGCGCGACGTGGCGCATATCCGAGCTTACTCGGATCATGTATCCGACCACCCGATGCTGCATTTCGCCGACGAGGCGGTGGCAACCACGCCGTCGCGAAAGCTCAAGCGGCTTGCACCGCAAATGGGCTGGCAGGTCGTCGACTGGCGCGCACGGCGCGGTCGTTAGACCGCGTCCAAAGCCTGCGCGAAGTCGGCGATCAGATCGTCGGGATCCTCGATGCCGATCGATACGCGCACCAGATTGTCGGTGATGCCGAGCGCCTGCTTGCGCTCGATGGGAACAGACAGATGCGTCATCGCCGCGGGATGGCTGGCGAGCGTCTCGGTGCCGCCCAGGCTGACCGCTAGCTTCGCGATTTTCAGCGCATCGAGGAAGCGGAAACTCTCTTCCTCGCCGCCCTTTATGAACAGCGAGAAGGTCGATCCTGCGCCCGTGCAATGGCGGTCGAAGATGTCCTTCTGGCGCGCGTCCTGAATGAAGCCGAGATAGCCAAGCCCGTCTACCTTCGGATGATCGCGAAGGAAGGTGCAGACCTTCAGCGCATTTTCGCCCGCGCGGGTCATTCTGAGTTCGAGCGTTTCGAGACTGCGGAGCAACATCCACGCGGTGTTGGGGTCGCAGATCGTGCCGATCGTGTTGCGCATCGGGCGGATGATGTTGAGCAATTTCTGGTCGCCCGACACGCCGCCCGCGACGAGGTCCGAATGACCGCCGGCATATTTGGTGAGACTGTAGACGACGAGTTCGGCGCCCTGGCGGATCGGCTTTTGCCATAGCGGGCCGAGGAAGGTGTTGTCGATCGCGATCGGCGGCTGTTGTTCGCCCGGAAAAGCGGCGTCGCGCGCGCCGCGCACGGCCTCGACATCGACGAGCGCGTTGGTCGGATTCGCCGGGCTTTCGAGATAGACGAGCGCGACCTTGCC
Organism: Sphingopyxis fribergensis; assembly: GCF_000803645.1. Lineage (NCBI taxonomy): Bacteria > Pseudomonadati > Pseudomonadota > Alphaproteobacteria > Sphingomonadales > Sphingopyxidaceae > Sphingopyxis > Sphingopyxis fribergensis. The sequence goes on from NZ_CP009122.1 coordinate 958,430, forward strand.
GCCCTTTTCGTCGGCGAGCGTCTTGGCGCGCGCCAGAATATCGTCGATTTCTTCGCGCGTCGCGCCGGCATGGAAGTCGAGGAAGCTCACGCCGAAGCGCGACAGGATGCGCGCGATCAGCGATTCGGTCGCGGCATAAAGCGGGCCCGAATGGACGATCACGTCATTCTGGCTCACCAGCGCGAGGAGCAATGTCGCGATCGCCGACATGCCGCTTGAAAAGACGAGGCTGTCGTCGGCGCCGTCCCAGACTGCGAGGCGATCTTCGAGGATTTCCTGGTTCGGGCCGTTGAAACGCGAATAGACAAGGCCGTCGGCGGGCCCTTCGCGCTTGCCGGTGATATGTTCGAAGAAACGCTTGCCCGCCGCGGCGCTTTCGAAGGCGAAGGTTGAGGTCAGGAAGATCGGCGGCTTCAGCGAGCCTTCGGACAGCACCGGATCATAGCCGAGTCCCATCATCAGCGTCGCGGGGCTGAGGTCGCGATCGCCGATTTTCTTGGTGTTCGTCTTGGGTTTGCCGCGCATGGCCATGGGGGTGCTCCTGATGATGTTCGGTCCCTGTATAGCACGCCGGTTTCGTTTGAAACTATATTGCGCGGCAGTGCTGGACGCTTTCTACGCCAGCCATGCGATCGCCCAGATGACGCCAATCAGCAGCGGCACGCCGAGGATGTCGAGCGCAAGCCCCGCTTTCAATATGCGCGGCAGCGCGATGTGATCGGTCGCCCAGGCAAGCGCATTGGGCCCGGTGCCCGATGGCAGCATGAACCCCCAGCTCGCCGCCATCGCGACGGGCAGGGCGAGGAGGACGGGGTCGGCGCCCGTCGCGGCGATCAGCGCGGCGAGTACGGGCATGATGCCGCTCGCCGTCGCGACATTGCTCGCAAATTCGGTGATCAGGATAGTGAGCGCAACGATGATCGCCGCGAGCAGGATCGTCGGGATATCGCCGAGCGGGGCGAGCACCGCGCCCAGCCATGCGGCAAGCCCGCTGGCGGTGATCGCGGCGGCGAGCGCCAGCCCGCCGCCGAACATCATGATGACGCCCCACGGCGCGCGGTCGGCCTCTTTCCAGACGAGAAGCGGTCGCCCGGTGCCGTCGGGCAGGACAAAAAGCAGCAGGCTTCCGGCCACCGCGATGGTTCCGTCGGTGAGCGCCCCTTTGGGTAGGAAGGGCTCCAGCCACGGTTGCGCGATCCACGCTAGCAGGACGAGCAGGAAGACGGGGACGACGCGGCGCTCGGCGGTCGACCAGATAGCCTGTTTGCCGAGCGCCGAGGCGGCGGCCTGACCGTCGAAGGGATGCGCGGCGAGTCGCTGGACGCGGGCGACGACGATCATCGCTGCCGGGGTTGCCAGAAGAACGACCGGAATGCCGTAAATGGCCCAGTCGAGAAACGAGATGCGCAGATCCAGCGCCTTTTCGATCAGGCCCGCGGCGATGGCGTTGGTGGGGCTGCCCACGAGGGTGCCCAGCCCGCCGATCGACGCGGCAAAGGCGATGCCCATCATGACCGCGCCGGCAAAACCCTCGGTCTCGCCTTCGCGGACGCCGCCAGCGCGCACCACGGCAAGCGCGATCGGGATCATGATCAGCGTCGTCGAGGTATTCGATATGAACATGCTGAGCAGCGCGGTTGCCGCCATGAAGGCAAAGAGCAGGCCGGTCGCGGTCGGCGCTGCGCGTTTGAGCAAGGCGAGCGCGAGGCGGCGATGCAGCCCGACGCGCTCGATCGCGAGCGCAAGGAAAGCGCCGCCAAGGATCAGGAACAGGATCGGCGAATAATATTCCTTCGCGATCGCATTCGCGTCCATCACGCCAAAGGCGGGCACGGTAAGGAAGGGGAGGAGCGCGGTGACGGTGAGCGGCAGCGCCTCGGTCATCCACCAGATCGCCATCAAGACGGTTAGCGCCGCAACATGCCATGCGGTCGCTTGCATTCCCGCGGGCGCGGGCAGCAAAAGCATGACGCAGAAGACGGCAAGCCCACCGATCAGCCCGAACCAGCGCGTGCGCGTCATCCTTCCCCCTCTTCCGTCCCAGTCACCTCGTCATCCCGGCGAAGGCCGGGATCTCACCCTGGCGAAATGACACACCGGCGAGATACCGGCCTCCGCCGGGATGACAGGAGGAATGTGCCTCTACGCCAGCCCGATCACCGACAATTGGCGGCCATAGGAATTTTCCCCTTTGTGGCACGCGCGGCGATAGCTGAAATAATCCTGGCTCTCGGCATAGGTGTCCTGCCCGCCGATGGCAATTCGGGTGACGCCCGCCGCGGCTAGGCGCGCGGCGACATAGGCGGCGATGTCGAACATCGCATGACCGGGCCTGCCCGCGGCGAAGAAATGTTCGTTCGCAGGATCGTCGGTGACGAAGCGTTCCACGAAACCTTCGTCGACCTCATAGGAGGCGCGGCCGATGCACGGGCCGATCGCGACGGCGATGCGCGCGCGGCGCGCGCCCAGGCTTTCCATCGCATCGAGTGTCGCGTCGGTGACGCCCGCAATCGCGCCTTTCCACCCCGCGTGTGCCGCGCCGACGACACCGGCTTCGCGGTCGGCGAACAGCACCGGAACGCAATCGGCGGTCAATATGCCGAGCAATATGCCGGGCGTGCGCGTCGCGAATGCGTCGGCCTCGGGGCGCGCAGCAAGGTCGGTGTCGCCATCGACGATTACGCAGTGATGGCTGTGGACTTGATACAATCCGGTCAGCGCCGCGCCGGGAAGCACCCCGTCGGCCACGCGCCGCCGGTTCTCTGCAATCAGCGCCGGATCGTCGCCCGAACCGAGGCCGCAGTTGAGCGAAGCAAGCGCGCCGGCCGATACCCCGCCGCGCCGCCCAAAGAATCCGTGCGGGATAGGCGCGAGCGACGCGGCGCTTTCGAACGGAGCGGTCACAGGTCGAGCCGGAAAATGCGGTCTTCGTCGATATGGTTGCCGACGCGGAAAGCGTTGCGGCCGACATCGACGAAGCCATAGCGGCGGTAAAACGCCTGCGCGCGCGGATTTTCGGTAAAGACCGAGAGGTAGAGGATCGAAGCGCGTTCGCGCGCCCAGGCAATGCCCCAGTCAGTCAGCGCCGCGGCGACGCCGGTGCCCTTCGCGGCTTCGCCGACATAGAGCTGATGGAGTTCGGTTGCATCGTCTGCGGGCTGGCCTTCGGGCAGGACGAAATCGATCGGCCCCATCTTGATGAAGCCGGTGATCGCGCCCGCGTCGTCATGGGCAAGGGCAATCGCCCAGGCGGGGTCGGCGATTTGCGCGCGCAACCGTTCGGGCGGGTTCCAGCCGGCGAGGAAGCTCGCAAGGTCATCGGGATGATAGATATGGCCGAAAGTGTGGGTGAAAGATGTGCTGGCGAACAAGGTCAGTTCGCCGACATCTTCATCGCGCGCGAGGGTGATGATCGTCATGTCGCTGCCTTTGCCCCAAAAGCTTCGGGTCGCGGCCAGCCGGGGGCGGTGGCGGCCATGACCTTGAACAAATCGCCCATCGCCCGCGGTTCGACAAGCCGGTCGCGCTGCGATGCAAGTTCGTCGGCACGTTCGGGTGTGGCGTCCGCGAGTGATTTGAATCGCGCGTCGATGCCGAGCGCCCGAAGCCATGCGCCCTGAGCGCACGGCCCCGCGATCTTGACGCCGGCGCTTCTCGCCGCATCCGCCAGCGCGGTAAAGTCGACATGCGCGGTCAGGTCGACCTCGCCGGGATCGGCGAAGGGGTCGGCGAACCGGTGCGCCTTCACCGCCTGCAACGTGTCGCCCGCGGCGGGGCCGGCATAGCCATAGTCGATCACCAGCATCGCGCCCCCCTGCCGCGCAAGGCGAAAGGCGCATCGCTGCATGATCGCCGCCGACACGGGGGTGGTTTCGACGATGCTCCCCACGCCGCTGCTCCGCAGCATCTCGGGGATATGGTCGTCGGTCGGAATATCACCCGGCACGGCGACCGGCTTTCCGCCACTGCGTTCGACCATGCGTTCGCGCCAGCCCGCCGCGGTCCGCACATATTGGTGGATGGGCAGCGCGTCGAAAAACTCGTTCGCGACGATGATCAGCGGCGCATCGTCGGGGATCGCATCGACCTCGTCATGATGCTGCGCCGCGGGCATGCACGCAAGCTGCGCCGCGCGCAGTGTCGGGCTTGTTTCGACCAGATGGACGCCCGCGGGTTCGCAGCCAAAGCGCGCCATTGTCCGCAGCGCATCGACGGCGAGCGTGCCGCGGCCGGGGCCAAGCTCGACATAGCGGAAGGCCGGGCGCCCAGCGCGGCTCCACAGGTCGGCGATCCAGATGCCGACCATTTCGCCGAACATCTGGCTGATTTCGGGCGCAGTGGTGAAATCGCCCGCCGCGCCGAGCGGATCGCGCGTAGCATAATAATGCGCGTTCGCCGCCGCCATATAGTCGGCGATCGTGACCGGCCGGGCGGCCGCGATTGCGCTGATCAATTCGTCGGGTGTCGGCGGGCCGTCACGCAATGCTGTCGGTTCCGGCTATCGGCTCGACTCGCTGGCGGCGTCCTTTCGCGGTCGCGACGAGCCATGCGCCGGCGAGCAGCATCGGGATGGTCAGCGTCTGCCCCATCGTCAGGCCCCACGACAAGGTGCCAAGCTGGACATCGGGTTCGCGCACGAACTCGACCGCAAAGCGGCTGAGGCCATAGATGATCGCGGCGAGGCCAAACAGGAAGCCGGGCTTGTAGCGCGCATCGGTGCGCCAGAAGAAAAAGGCGAGAATCGCCATCATCACGATCCCTTCGAGGCCCGCTTCGTACAGCTGGCTCGGGTGGCGCGGGTCCATCGTGCCGCTGCCCGGAAAGATGATTGCCCAAGGAACGGTGGTTGCGCGGCCCCATAGCTCGCCGTTCACAAAATTGGCGAGTCGGCCGAAGAACAGCCCGAAGGGCACGACGCACGCAATATAGTCGCAGAAACGCAGAAAACTCAGCTTTTCCTTGCGCGTCACATACCAGATCGCGATCAGCACGCCGATCACCCCGCCATGCAGCGACATCCCGCCGTCCCACAATTTGAAGATCTCCAGCGGCTTCGCGATATAATTGCCGAGGTTATAGAACAGCACATAGCCGAGCCGCCCGCCAAGGATGATCCCGAGCATCGCATAGAAAATAATGTCGTCGGCGTGGCGCCGCGCCATCGGGGCGCCGGGCTGTGCGATCAGCCTCAGCAGATACCAATAACCGACGAAAATCCCGGCGAGATAGGCGAGCGCATACCAGCGGATCGGCAGACCGAAGACGCTGAACGCGATCTCGGAGTTCTCACCCATCAGATCGTGAAAGTTCACATATTGCGTTGCTTCGGCTAAGGTTGCAAAAAGAAACATATAGTCGCGCGGTCCTTCCCCAGGAGAGGCCTCCCCATAAGGGGTAAGGCGAGCGAGACCAAGAGGAGAGATGAAAGATGCCATCAGCGCTCGATTTGCGCCTGGAAGCCGCCTATAATCTGATCACCGGTCCGGGCGGACCGATCCAGGTCGGGTCCGTCGAACGCTTCGGCCATCAGCTTCCCTTCATCACCAACGCGCCGACCAACCTTGCCGACTATGTCGCGTTCTTTGCGATGCAGCATGGCGATGCGACCTTCCTCGTCGAAGGCGACGAGCGGCTGTCGTTCAAGCAGGTCTATATGGCGGCGCGGCAGGTCGCGGCCGGGCTGGTCGAGGGGCATGGCGTCCAGCGCGGTGATCGCGTCGGGCTCGCGATGCGCAACGCCAACGCCTGGTGCGTGTCCTATATCGGCATCCTGATGGCGGGTGGCTGCGCGACCTTGCTCAACGGCTGGTGGCAGGGCGGCGAACTCGCCGCGGGCATCCTCGACAGCGAGGCGAAGCTCGTCATTGCCGACGCCCAGCGCGCGGCGCGGCTCGAAGAGGTCGAGCATGGCGCGAAGGTCATCACGCTCGACCTGACGCAGCCGATCGATCAGGCGATCGCGCCGATCACTGGCGCGGGCGGTAGCGCGGCGACGGTGCTGCCGGTGCTGACCGGACAGGATCTCGCGACGATCCTTTTCACCTCGGGCTCGACCGGTCAGTCGAAGGGGGCCTATTCGCGCCACGAGGCGGTGGTGCAGGCGATCTTCAACTATGTCACGCAGACCGCGAGCATCGTCCACCTGCTGACCGAAGACGGGCAGATGTCGGACATCCAGCCCGCGACCCTGATCTGCACGCCGTTGTTCCATGTCACCGCCGAAATCCCGGTCTTCCTGCAAAGCTTGGCGCTCGGACGCAAACTGGTGCTGATGCCGAAATGGAACGCCGATGAGGCGATGCGGCTGATCCAGGACGAAAAGTGCAATTATTTCGTCGGTGTGCCGCTGATGAGCTATGAAATCCTCACCAGCCCGAACCGCAAGAATTACGACCTGTCGACGTGCAAAAGCTACGCCGGCGGCGGCGCGCCGCGTCCGCCCGAGCATGTTCGGCGCCTTGCGACGGAAATGGGCGAGGCGAAGCCCTTGCTTGGTTACGGCCTGACCGAAACCAATGCCGTGGGCTGCGGCATCATCAACGAAAATTATGTCGCCAAGCCGATGTCGACCGGCCCGGCGTCAAAGCCGCTGGTCGATCTGGCGATCCTCGACGACAATGGCGAACCAGTGCCGCAGGGCGGCGTCGGCGAAGTCTGCATCCGTTCGGTCGCCAATTTCGAAGGCTATTGGAACAATGAGGCGGCGACCAAAGCGGCCTTTTTCGACAATGGCTATTTCCGCTCGGGCGACCTCGGATATCTCGACGAGGATGGATATCTGTTCATCGTCGACCGCAAGAAGGACATCATCATCCGCGGTGGCGAAAATATCAGCTGCCAGGAAGTCGAGGCCGCGATCTATGAGCATGCCGAGGTCAATGAATGCGCGGTGTTCGGGCTGCCCGACGAGCGGCTGGGCGAGTGCGTCGGGGCGGTCGTGTGGGTGAAACCCGGCAGCAGCGTGACGGCCGAGGATCTATGCTCCTTCCTAAGCGCGCGCCTCGCGCCCTATAAGGTGCCTTGCCAGATCTGGATGTCGAACGATGCACTGCCCAAACTTGGCAGCGAAAAGATCGACAAGGTGAGCTTGCGCAATCAATATCGCGAGGAATATGCAGCGAAGGTTGTCGTGTAACCAAATGGCTTGAAGGAGCGAATAGGGATCATGGCCGAGGCTGAAACTCCCGTCGCTCCAGCAAAAAGCGCAGCGCCGCCTGTGCGCGTCTATCGCCACCGGCTGCCCATCCGCATCTGGCATTGGGTGAATGCCGCCACGCTGCTCGTCCTGTTGATGAGCGGGCTTATGATCTTCAACGCGCATCCGCGGCTTTATTGGGGCGACTATGGCGCCAATTTCGATCGAGCGTGGCTGGTGATCGGCTCGACGCCCGACAACGGCTATTTGCGCCTCGGCGATTATCGGATCGATACGACGGGCGTGCTCGGCCGCTGGACCGATGCGGAGGGCGAAGAAAAGACCTGGGCTTTTCCCGGCTGGGCGACGATTCCGACCAGCTACAGCCTTGCCGACGGGCGGCGCTGGCATTTGCTGTTCGCGTGGGTGCTTTCGATCGGGCTTACGCTCTATATGCTCTGGACGCTGGTCGGCGGTCATTTGCGGAAGGATTTGCACGTCCGCGGCGCCGAATGGTCGCCGCGCCATATCTGGCACGATGTGAAGGAGCATGCGCGGCTGCGCTTTCCGCGCGGCGAAGCGGCTGCGCGCTACGGCATCCTCCAGAAACTAAGCTATATCGGGGTGATTTTCGTCGCGCTGCCGCTGATGATCGCAACGGGGCTCACCATGTCGCCCGGAATGAACGCGGCATGGCCGTGGTTGCTCGATGTTTTGGGCGGGCGGCAATCGGCGCGCTCGATCCATTTCATCACCGCCTGGGCTCTCGTCGCCTTTTTCCTCGTCCATATCGCGATGGTGCTGCTCGCCGGGCCGGTCAATGAGCTGCGCTCGATGGCGACCGGCTGGTTCCGTCTGCCGCCCGAGCGGGAGGAGGGCGCATGAGCCAGATCATGCTGCCGCGGCGCCAGCTCATCGCGCGCGCCGGCGGGCTGGTCGCCGCGGCGGGCACGCTGCCGCTGCTCGCGGGCTGCGATGCGATCAACGACGCGCCGGCGGTGCGCAAGATCTTGTCGATGGGCGAGGAGATGAACCGCGCCAGCCAGCGCGCGCTGATGGACAGGAACGCGCTCGCCCGCGAGTTCGGCCGCGCCGACCTTTCGCCCTATTTCCGTCCCAACGGCACGCGCCTGCCGGCCGGGGCCGCCTATGCCGCGCACGCCGCGAGCGGCTTTGCCGACTGGCGCGTCAAAGTGACGGGGCTCGTCGCGCGGCCGCTATCCTTGTCGATGACGGACATACGCGCGATGCCGCAGCGCACCCAGATTACCCGCCACGATTGCGTCGAAGGCTGGAGCGCGATCGGTCAGTGGACCGGGCCGCCGCTCAGCCGCATCCTCGCCGCCGCGGGGGTAAAGGACAGCGCGCGCTATATCGTCTTCCGCTGCGCCGACCGGCTTGGCGATGCGCTCTATTATGAAAGCTGCGACATGATCGATGCGCTGCATCCGCAGACGATCATGGCCTGGGCGCTGAATGACGCTCTGCTCCCGATCGCCAATGGCGCGCCGCTCCGCCTGCGCATCGAACGCCAACTCGGCTACAAGCACGCCAAATATGTGAATGCGATCGAGGCGGTGGCGAGCCTCGATCAAATCGGCGCAGGCAAAGGCGGCTATTGGGAAGATCGCATCGATTATGAATGGTATGCGGGAATTTGACTTGAACCTTTTCGCGATTCAAATATTCGGTCCATAAAATATGTCTATCCTGCGTTCGTTTCTCTCCCGGGTCATTCATCAGGGGCGGCTGACCGTCGTCGCGCCCGATGGTATGCGCGAGGAATATGGGCAGCCGGCACCCGGTTTCCCCGACGTCACGATCCGCTTCACCAGCCGCCGGGGGATGCGCCGCATCATCCTCGACCCGCGGCTGGGCGCCGCCGAGGCGTTCATGGACGGCGAGATGGAGCTCGCCGAGGGCGACATCATGGACCTGATCGGCCTGATCCGCATGAACACGCCGTGGGACCGCGGCGCGACGCTCAAGGACAAGACGTGGCTCGGCAAGCGTGCGGAGTGGGTCAAGACGCGGCTCGGCTCGATCAACCGTCAGCGCCGGTCGCGTGCGAACGTCAAGCATCACTACGACATAGGCAACGACCTCTATCGCCTCTTTCTCGACGACGACATGCAATATAGCTGCGCATACTGGTCGCGGCCCGACATGACGCTGGAAGAAGCGCAGATCGCGAAAAAGGCGCATATCGCCGCCAAGCTGGCGCTGAGGCCCGGGCAGCGCGTGCTCGATATCGGCTGCGGCTGGGGCGGCATGGCGATCACGCTCGCCAAGCTCGAACAGGTCGAGGTTCTCGGCATAACCCTGTCGGAAGAACAGCTCGCGCTCGCCCGTCAGCGTGCCGAAGCCGCCGGGGTCGCCGATCGGGTGAAATTCGAGCTGATCGACTATCGCGACCTCGCGGCGCGCGAGCCGGGACGATTTGATCGCATCGTCTCGGTCGGCATGTTCGAGCATGTCGGCGCGCCCAATTTCGATACCTTCTTCCGCGCCGCCGCCAATCTGATGACCGCCGACGGCGTGATGCTGCTCCACACGATCGGGCGTTTCGGCCGGCCGGGGTCGACCGATGCCTTCACGCGCAAATATATCTTCCCGGGCGGGTATATCCCCGCGCTCAGCGAAACGGTGGCGGCGAGCGAGAAGAGTCGGCTGATTGTCACCGATGTCGAGACGCTGCGGCTGCATTACGCGCTGACACTGCGCGAATGGTATGCGCGCACATTGGCGCATGAGGCGGAGATCGTCGCCATGATGGGCGAGCGCTTCTTCCGTATGTGGTGCTTCTACCTCGCCGGCGCGACCGCGGCGTTCGAGAGCGGCGGGATGGGCAATTATCAGATTCAGTTCGCGCGCAGCCGCCACGCATTGCCGCTCACGCGCGACTATATGGGCGAGGCAGAAGATCGTTATTCGGGATAATATTCGTTCATGCTGTCCCAGCTGAGTATGATGAGCTTCTCCAGCACCTCAAGATCGATATCGGCGAGCTTGTTGACATAAAGGCATGATTTGCCGGTCTTATATTTACCGAGCTTGGCGAACAGCGCGTCGGCCTCGTCCTGCCGGTTACAATAATTGCCCATCAGATAGAGCGTCATAGCGGCCTTTCGCGGGCTGAACCCGGCGCGGCACATCGTCCCTGAATGGCCGCTGTCGTACAGATAGTCATAGCTGCCATAGCCGATGATCGACGGGCCCCACATCTTTGGATCCAAGCCGGTGACGCGGCGGTGGATCGCGTCGACGATGACGGCTTCCTCGCGCCGTTTTTCGTTCGGGACCGCAGCGATGAAATCGGCCACCGACACTTCGGTTGCCTTGGTCTTGATCTCGGTTTTGGCCATGATCGTCTCCCTCGGGCCGTCGTAGCTGCGCGCGGCGCATTTTCCAATTGGCCGTGCCGCGACGCGATGTGTGCCGCGCACGGCGCCGCCAAGCCAGTTGCACCTTTGGCGGCGGACTGCTAGCCGCGCCCGCGTCTTTCCCTCGCCAAAGGTGTCATCATGTCCGAGTCCTTCAAGCGCGTTGTCCTTGCCTATTCGGGTGGCCTCGATACCAGCGTGATCCTGAAGTGGCTGCAGGTCACCTATGGCTGCGAGGTCGTGACCTTTACCGCCGACCTAGGGCAGGGCGAAGAGATCGAGCCGGCGCGCGCCAAGGCCGAGCTGATGGGCGTGAAGCCCGAGCATATCTATATCGACGATGTGCGCGAAGAATTCGTCCGCGATTTCGTCTTCCCGATGATGCGCGCCAATGCCCGCTACGAGGGTGACTATCTGCTTGGCACCTCGATCGCGCGGCCGCTGATTTCAAAGCGCCTCATCGAGATCGCCAAGGAAGTCGGCGCCGACGCGGTCGCGCATGGCGCGACGGGCAAGGGCAATGATCAGGTGCGCTTCGAACTCAGCGCCTATGCGCTCAACCCCGACATCAAGGTGATCGCGCCCTGGCGCGAATGGGATTTGACCAGCCGCACCGCGCTGATCGACTTTGCCGAGAAGAACCAGATTCCGGTGCCCAAGGACAAGCGCGGCGAAAGCCCGTTTTCGACCGACGCCAACCTGCTGCACACCTCGTCGGAGGGTAAGGTGCTCGAAAATCCGTGGGATGAGACACCCGACTATGTCTATTCGCGTACGGTCAATCCGGAGGATGCGCCCGACACCCCCGAATATATCACCGTCGATTTCGAACGCGGCGACGGCATTGCGCTGAACGGCGAAGCGATGTCGCCCGCGACGCTGCTCGCAGCGCTCAACGACCTCGGCCGCAAGCACGGCATCGGCCGCCTCGACCTCGTCGAGAACCGCTTCGTCGGCATGAAGTCGCGCGGAATGTACGAGACGCCGGGCGGCGAAATCTATGCGCGTGCCCACCGCGGCATCGAAAGCATCACGCTCGACCGCGGCGCCGCGCACCTCAAGGACGAGCTGATGCCGAAATATGCCGAGCTCATCTACAACGGCTTCTGGTTCGCACCCGAGCGCGAGATGTTGCAGGCAGCGATCGACCACAGCCAGGAAAAGGTGTCGGGCACGGTTCGCCTGAAGCTTTACAAGGGCAACGCCAGCGTCGTCGGCCGCAAGTCGCCGAACAGCCTGTACAGCGAACGCCATGTGACCTTCGAGGACGACGCCGGCGCCTATGACCAGAAGGACGCGGCGGGCTTCATCAAGCTCAACGCGCTGCGCCTCAAATTGCTGGCCAAGCGCGACCGCTGACCCCCATTGTCGGAAAACAGGTGTCTTCGGCCGCCTGAACGCGCCAGTATTGCTCTTCCGCGATTAAGCCGGGAGAGGGTAGAGTCATGCGCCTGTTCGATTTTTCGTCGTGGCAAAGCATCGGCACCACGCTTCTGGGCCTGTGCCTCGTCACGCTGATCGGTGTCGGCATCCGGCTGATGGTGATGATGACGATCCAGCAGCGCCGCGAACGCATGAACCGTCAGATCAACGAGCGGCTGCGCACGCTGATTGCCGCCTACAAGACGCTCGGCGGCTCGTTCACGGGAAATCTGATGGTCGATCCGCGCCATTTGCGCGACATCAGGCGTCAGGCGAGCGAGACGCAAGCGGAGCCCGCGATTGATCTGTCGGACGAAGCGGCGGCGGAGGACAGCGAAAACGGCGAATCGGATCGCCCGCGCCGCATTCGCGACGCCGTCGAGGCCGCGCTCTCCGACATCATCCTGCTCGGCACCGAGCCGCAGGTGCGGCTTGCCAGCCGCGCGGCGCAGGAACTGGCAGGAGGGCGGCCGGTGCATGTCCACGATCTTGTCGTCGAGCTGCGCGATTTCATCCGCAAGGCGCTCGACCTCGATCCGGTTCCTGCCGATGTTATCATCCCTGCGCAGGGGCCGACGCGCCCGTCGGGTAGCAGTGGAAAGGGCGGTGGTCGCAGCAGCGAGGCGCGCGCTGGCGGAGGCGGCGGACGCGGCGGTGGCGGCGGTGGAATGGGCATGGCGGGCGGACTCGGCATTGCAGGCGGCGCAAGTCTCGCCCGCGGATCGGCGCCCGACGAGGCTGCAGACATATCGGTTGACCCGCAGCAAAAATGAAGGCTTAGCAGCGGCCCGCACCTGCGCTAAGGCGCGATCCATGACTGCGACCCGATTTTTCTCCGACAATGCCGCGACCGTCCATCCTGTGGTGATGGAGGCGCTGGCGGCCGCGAACCATGTCGATACGGCTTATGATGGCGACGCGCTCAGCCAGTCGCTCGACGCGGCCTTTTCCGACCTGTTCGAGACGACATGCGAGGTGGTCTGGATCCCCACCGGCACCGCGGCGAACAGCATCATCCTCGCGCATTTCGTGCGGCCTTGGCAGGGCATCCTCTGTTACGAAGAAGCGCATATCGAGGTCGACGAATGCGGCGCGCCGACTTTCTACTCGGGCGGAGCCAAGTTGATGCCGCTGCCCGGACGCGGCGCCAAGATCGATACCGAGGCGCTGAAAGCGCGCATCGCGGGCATTCGCCGCGACGTGCACCAGGTCCAGCCGGCGGCGGTCAGCATCACCAACGCGACCGAATATGGCCTCGCGTGGCGCGCCGACGAGGTCGGCGCGATCAGCGAGATCACCAAGGGTGCGGGCATGAAGCTCCACATGGACGGCGCCCGCTTTGCCAATGCAGTGGCTTTCCTCGGCTGCGCCCCCGCCGACGTCACCTGGCGCGCCGGGGTCGACGCGCTGTCGTTCGGCTTCACCAAGAACGGCGCGATGATGGCCGAGGCGATCGTGTTCTTTGGCGACAGCGGCGGAGCGGGCGTGCGCGAGCTCAAAAAGCGCGGCGGGCACCTGCTCAGCAAGGGGCGGTTCGTGGCTGCGCAGATTCGCGCGATGCTGAAGGACGATCTCTGGCTCGCCAATGCGCGCGCGGCCAACGCCGGAGCGGCGAAACTCGCGGCAGCCTGCGGCAACCGGCTGATGTATCCGGTCGAAGCCAATGAGCTGTTCGTGCGCCTGACCGCCGACGAGGCCGCCCAGCTGCGCGGTGCCGGGTTCGATTTCTACGACTGGGGCGAGGGCGCAGCGCGGCTTGTCGTCAGCTGGGATCAGGATGCGGAGGCGGTGGCTCCGCTGGCGGCCGCAATCGGCGCCCTGTGAGTAGCGAGCAGCCACTCACGCTGCTCAGCCCCCGCGTCCTTCTGCCCTTCATGCTGGTGACGTTGATCTGGGGTTCAACCTGGATCGTCATCACGGGGCAGCTTGGGGTCGTGCCGCCGAGCTGGTCGGTCACATATCGCTTTGCGGTCGCCGCGATCGCGATGTTCGCCTTTGCGATCATCCGGCGCGAGCGGTTGTGGCTCGAACCGAAGGCAATGCTGTTTGCGGCCGCGCTCGGCCTTGCGCAGTTCACCTTCAACTTCAATTTCGTCTACCGCGCCGAACAGCATATCACCTCTGGCCTGGTCGCGGTGCTGTTCGCGCTGCTGATCGTGCCGAACACGCTGCTCGGCCGCGCCTTCCTCAAGACTCCGCTAGAGGGTCGTTTCCTCGCGGGCGCAGGCATTGCGATTGTCGGCGTGGGCCTGATGATCCTCCATGAATATCGCGCCGCGGCGCTCGACGCGAGCGAGGTGTTGCTGGGCACCGCGCTGACGCTCGCGGGGGTAATGAGCGCCTCAACCGCCAACGTCATGCAGGGAACGCGCCATGCTCGGGCGCAGCCGATGGTGGTGATGATCGCGTGGGCGATGCTCTTTGGCGCGCTCGCCGACGGGAGCTATGCGTGGATCACCACCGGCCCGCCGGTGATCGAGACGACCGCGACCTATATCGGCGGTGTCCTCTATCTCGGCGTGATTGCCAGCGCCGTGACCTTCCCGCTCTATTTCACCATTATCCGGGCGGTCGGGCCGGGGCAGGCGGCATGGTCGAGCGTGCTGATCCCGATTATCGCGATGGGCTTTTCGACGGCGTTCGAGAACTACCGCTGGGCGATGCTGTCTATCGCCGGCGGGATCGTCGCGCTGATCGGGCTGGTCATCGCTGTCGCGAAGCGGCCCGAACGGCCATCGGTAAGCGGTAATATGGTATCGGTGCCGGTCGAGGCGGACTAACCCGCGCTGATTCGCTCGATATCCGCGCCGACCGCCTGCAATTTTTCTTCGAGCCGCTCGTAACCGCGGTCGAGGTGATAGACGCGGTTGACCTCGGTCGTGCCTTGCGCGGCGAGGCCGGCGATGATCAGGCTCATCGAGGCGCGCAGGTCGGTGGCCATCACCGGCGCGCCGACCAGGTGGTCGACCCCGCGCACCACGGCGCTGCGGCCGCGCACGTCGATGTCGCAGCCCATGCGCGCCAGCTCGGGAACGTGCATATAGCGGTTCTCGAAGATCGTTTCGGTGAACAGGCTCGCGCCCTTGCCGAGCGTCGCCATCGCCATGAATTGTGCCTGCATGTCGGTGGCAAAGCCCGGATAGGGCGCGGTCGACAGCGTGACGGGTTCGGCGCGGCCCGACATCGCGACGCGGATACCGCCCTTGGTTTCCTCGACCGTCGCGCCGGCCTGGCGCAGCGCCGAAAGCGTCGCGTCCATCTCGTCGGCTTTCGCCCCGACCAGTTCGACGTCGCCTTCGGTGATGACGGCGGCGCAGGCGTAGCTGCCCGCCTCGATGCGATCGGCCATCACGCGATAAGTCGCGCCGTGCAGGCGGTCGACGCCCTCGATGGTCAGCGTTTCGGTTCCGATGCCGTCGATATGCGCGCCCATCGCGACGAGGCAGTTGCACAGGTCGACGATTTCGGGCTCGCGCGCCGCATTTTCGAGAACGCAGGTGCCCTTGGAGAGCGAGGCGGCCATCAGTGCATTTTCGGTGGCGCCGACCGACACGACGGGGAATGTGAACTTGCCGCCCGCAAGGCGCCCGCCGGGCGCGACGGCTTTGACATAGCCCGAGGTCAATTCGATCTGGGCGCCGAACGCTTCGAGCGCTTTCAGGTGGAGGTCGATCGGACGGTTGCCGATTGCGCAGCCGCCGGGAAGCGACACCGTCGCCTCGCCCGCACGCGCGAGCAGCGGGCCGAGCACGAGGATCGACGCGCGCATCTTGCGCACGATGTCATAGGGCGCGACGGTCGAGGTCAGCGTTGTGGTTCGCGCGGTCATCACGCGGCCGAAATCCTCCGGCCGCGAACCCTCGATTGTCGTCGAACAGCCGAGCTGGTTGAGCAGGTGCCCAAAACCATCGACGTCGGCGAGCCGCGGCAGGTTGCGCAGCGTCAGCGGCTCGTCGGTGAGGAGGGCGCATGGCAGCAGGGTGAGCGCCGCATTCTTGGCGCCGCTGATGGGAATCCGGCCCTTGAGTCGCTGGCCGCCGCGAATGACGATTTGATCCATCGGCTGTCTTTAACGCATGCGTGGGACCGCGCAAGCGGACTAGATCGCTTGGGCAAATTCGGATGACTGAAAGCGACCGATTGCGGAAATAATATCCTCCCCATGGCTTCGCCACAGGGAGGATCAACGGCCGCTCACCACCCCATAACGGCTTGTCCGCGCGGCTTGGCAATACCGATGACGACGGCCGATACCCAACGGCTCGCCCGGGGCAGGCATGGTTAAGTTGTCGCCGAGAATAGGCGGCTTTCTTCATGGCTTTCCCTGTGAAAATATGAAACTATTCGCGTCGATATTGGGGCCGGACAAGGACAGCATAAACGGAAGCGACTTTTCACAGGGGAGTAAGGTCATGCGGAATAATGTCGTCACGATCGTCACCACGGCCGCGCTGATCGCCAGCCAACTTGCCGTCCCGGCCATGCCCCAAGCGACCACCTTGCCCTATCCGCCGCCCGGCGGCCCGCAGATCCAGCCGCCGCGTCCCGGCTATGGCAATGGCTATGCGGGAACGATCCGCTGCGAATCGCGAAACAACAAGATGAAACGCTGCGACGTCCGCACCGCCAACCGCGTTGACCTGCAACGCGTGATCGGGGGGCGCTGTTCGAAGGGGCGCGACTGGGGCTTTACTGCCACCCAGATATGGGTCTCGGGTGGCTGCCGCGCCGAGTTCGCTTACGGCTATGGCAATGGCGGCGGCTATCCGACGCCGCTGCCGCAGCCGGTCAATGATTTCGCGGGCACCATGAACTGCGAATCGTGGAGCAATAAATATCAGCAATGCAATGTCCGGACGAACGATCGCGTCGAACTGACGCGCAAGATCGCGGGGAAGTGCAACGCCGGACGCCAATGGGGTTACACCAGCGATTATATCTGGGTCGACAAGGGCTGCCGCGCCGAATTCGGCTATGGCTATCGCAACACGCGGCCGCCGGAAAAGGACAAGGACAAGGGACCGAGCACCGGCCTGATCATCGGCGGGATCGTTGTCGCGGGCGGGCTGATTGCGCTGCTGGCGAGCCAGAAAAAGAAAAAGGCGGATGTCGCCGCCACCACGGAAGAAAGCGCCACGACGCACCCCGCGCGCGGCCCGGCGACGCTCAGCGCCAACCTGTCGGCCCTGCCGAGCGCTTCGCGCCCGTCGGTGCAGAATTGCATGAACGACGCCGCGCGACAGATCGGCGTGACCGGCGGAACGCGGCTGTCCTATGACAAGCTGGTGTCGCTCGAACAGGGCAATGGCGGCTGGCGCATCCGCGCGACGATGACCGCGACCTATCCCGACGGCGCCAAGCAAATCGAAATGTACTGCCGCGCGACGCCGAGCGACATCATCCAGCTCGACTTCACCTAGACAGGAGGGGAGCGTCCGCTATCCGGGTGACGATATTCGGGGGGAGGCGGGACGCGCGTGATGATGAGGGAAGGCGGCCCGGCCGCGGCGATCTGGTCGCGGGCCTATCCGCTGCTGACGGTGACGGCGCTGTTCTGGGCGGGCAATTCGATCGTCGGGCGCGCCGCGCGCGATCTGGTGCCGCCCGCCGCCTTGTCCTTCTGGCGTTGGACCTTCGCGCTTGCGTTGCTGCTGCCGCTCGCATGGCCCCATCTAAAGCGCGACTGGCCGGTGCTGCGCGCGAACTGGGCCATCGTTGCGTTGCTCGGCGCCTTGGCGATCGGGTCGTTCAACATCCTGCTCTACACCGGGCTGCAGAGCACCACCGCGCTCAATTCCATGCTGATCCAGTCGGCGCTGCCGGCGCTGGTCCTCGTCGTCGGCGCGTTGGTGATGGGCGACCGCACCAGCCCGCGCCAGATCGCCGGCGTGCTGATCTCGCTCGTCGGCGTGCTGGCGATTATCGCGCGGGGCGATCCGGCGATGTTGTGGGGGTTGCAGCTCAATATCGGCGACGCGATCATCGGCGGTGCGGTGCTGCTCTGGGCGCTCTATTCGGTGCTGCTCCGCCGTCGGCCTGCCGTGCATCCATTGAGCTTCCTGGCGGCGTCGATGGTCGTCGGAATCGCGGTGATCGCGCCCTTCTACGGGCACGAACTCTGGTCGGGACGGCTGATCGTTCCGGCGACGGGCAGCGCGCTCGCCATTGCCTATGTGTCGATCTTCCCGTCCTTCCTCGCCTATCTCTTCTTTAATCGCGGGGTCGAACTGATCGGCTCGGCGGCGACCGGGCAATATATGAATGTGATGCCGCTGATGGGCGCGGGGCTCGCAATGCTGTTCCTCGGCGAGCAACTTCACCTGTTCCACATCGCCGGGCTGGCGCTGATCGTCATCGGGATATTGGTCGCGGGCCGCCCGGAACCCGCGGCGCAGGCCTAGGCGAGCGCCTCTTCGACCTGCGCAAGGCGATCCTTGCCGAAGAACATGTTCTTGCCGACGAAAAAGGTCGGGATGCCGAACACGCCGCGCGCGACGGCGGCTTCGGTGTTTTGGGCGAGCTTCGCCTTGATCTCGGGCTCCTGCGTGCGCGCGAGGAACGCCGGGCCGTCGAAGCCGTTCGCCGAGAGAAAGCTCGCGACGACTTCGGGATCGTCCATCTTCAGGCCATCCTCCCACATCGCGCGGTTCACGGCGTCGACATAATCGTCGAGATTGCCTTCCTCGTCCGCGACGATCGCGCCGCGCATGATCGTCAGCGTATTCACCGGGAAATGCGGGTTGAGGCGAAATTTGGTCAGGCCATGTCTGTCGATAAAGCGGCGCATCTCGAGGTTCTCATAAGCGAGCTTTGCGGGGGCGTCGGCATATTGAATCATCGGCGCCTTGTTGCCCGTCGCCTTGAAGATGCCGCCGAGCAGACACGGCGTGATGACCAGATCGGCGCCCGTGCGGTCGAGCAGTTCGGGCAGCACTTTCATGCATAGATAGGCGTTGGGGCTGCCGAAGTCGAAAATCAGCTCGAGCGTCTTGGTCACCATTTTTCTCCCCAGGGACGGAGGTCGAGTTCGTGCGTCCAGGCGCTTTTGGGTTGCTTGTGCAGCATCACATAGTTGGCGGCGATGGCGTCGGGGTTGAGGATCAAATCCTGCGCCTTGGCATTGTCGAAGTCGGGGTGGCGGCCCTTGATGAATTCGGTGTCGATCGCGCCGTCGATGATCGTGTGCGCGACATGGATACCCTGCGGGCCCAGTTCGCGCGCCATCGACTGCGCGAGCATGCGGAGCGCGCCCTTCGCGCCCGAAAAGGCGGAAAAGCCCGAACCGCCGCGCAGGCTTGCCGTCGCGCCGGTGAAGATGATCGTGCCGCGGCCACGCGGGATCATGCGCTTGGCGGCTTCGCGTCCCATCAGGAAGCCGCCGAGGCAGGCCATTTCCCAGACCTTGGTGTAAACGCGCACCGTCGTTTCGGAAATCGGGAAATTGACGTTCGCGCCGATGTTGAACACCGCGACCTCGACCGGGCCGACTTCGGATTCGACCCGATCGAACAGCGCAATCATTTCGTCTTCTTCGCGCGCGTCGCCGGGAAAGGCGCGCGCTTGGTGCCCCGCGTCGCGGATCGATTGCGCCAAGGCTTCGAGCTGATCGGCGTTCCGTTCGCGGCGATTGACGCAGGCGGTGAGGCCTTCGGCGGCGAAGGCGCGCGCTATGGCGCCGCCCGTGGCGTCGCCGGCTCCGATGATGACGGCTGCGGACATGCGACTCTCCTCTTGCGCCCGATATCAACTATGATAATCATAGTGACAAGCGATTTTTTCTCGTCATTCCCGCGAAAGCGGGAACCCAGTTTGGACAACCGAGGGTGGAACTGAATCCCCGCTTTCGCGGGAATGACGAAGTGGAGTATGGGGCGATTATGCCCAGGCGCGCGGATCTATCGGACACATTTTGCCCTGTCGGCCGATCCGCCGAATTGCTCGGCGATCGCGCGGTGCTCCTCATCCTGCGCGACCTGTTCTTCGGACGGCGGCGGTTCGAGGCGATAGCAGCGAACACCGGGCTCGGGCCGCAGCTCGTGTCGGCGCGGCTCAAATTGCTTGAGGGCGAGGGCGTGGTCGAGCGCCACGCCTATCAGGTGCGGCCGCTGCGCCACGAATATCGGCTGACCGCGAAGGGCAAGGATTTGTTCAGCGTGCTCTATGCAATGCGCGGCTGGGCTGAGCGTTGGGCGTACAAAAATGGCGAGACCGGGGGCGGGCCGGCGATGCGTTATATCCACCGCGCGTGCGGGACCGATGTCGGCACGGCGACCGTCTGTCCGGGCTGCGGCACAGAGCTGGGGTATGGCGATCTGAAGGGCGAACCGTCGCCCGCGCTTCAGGCCGAACAGGCCACGCGAAGGGGCTAGGTCAGGCCTTTTCCAGCGTACATTGCAGCGGGTGCTGGTTCTGCCGCGCGGCGTCCATCACCTGGTTCACCTTGGTCTCGGCAACTTCATAGCTGAACACGCCGCATACGCCGACGCCCTGCTGGTGGACGTGCAGCATCACCTGCGTCGCCTGTTCGATATCCATGTTGAAAAAACGCTGCAGCACCATGACGACGAATTCCATCGGCGTGTAATCGTCGTTGAGCAGCAGCACCTTGTACATCGATGGCTTTTTGGCCTTGGCGCGCGTGCGCGTCGCAATGCCGACGCCGGGGGTGCCGGGCGAGCCTTCGTCCTTGTCCGCCATCGCGCGGACATTGATTGAGCCCGCCATCGCGCGGACATTCTTCGAGTCCGCCATCGCGCGGACATTGTTTGAGTCCGCCATCGCGCGGGGCGGCTGGTTGGGTTCAGCGGGAAACATCATGGGCAGGAATATCGCAAGCCGCGGGCGAAGCGCAAGAGGCGCGGTCGCGGATTTTAACCTCTTGTTCGCCAGCCGCCGAGGCCGGGCCGGGAGCGTGCCCCAAAACAAGAACCGCCCGCTTCCTGAGGAAGCGAGCGGTCTTGGGGTGTCGGCGCAGACGGGAGGGGAGGGAGAGGGTGCCCGCGCCAACGATGGAAGATGGAAGCGCCTTAGGCGGCCTTCATCTTCGAAGTGATGACCGAAACGCGGTTCGAGATCGGCGCGAAGCTGTCGTTCGTCAGCTTGACGACGAGCTCGCTGGTCTTCGAAGTCTGCGCAACGGCGGCGTCGAACGCCTTCTTGCTGTTTTCGGCGTAGAGCTTGAAGAAGTCGGCCGGGGTCTTGACGGCGGTGTAGCCCTTCAGCGCGGCGGTCGTGTCTTCAAAGCTCTTGCGAGCATAGGTCACGCCTTCCTGGCCGAGCGTTTCGATGCCCTTGGCGGCGATCTTGCCGGCTTCGACCATCGCTTCGACGTTCGCCTTGTTGAATTCGACGGCTTCTTCGGCAAGCTTGCTGGTCTTGCTCATCGCTTCCTTCGCCTTCGCGTTGAAATCGGCGGTCAGGGCTTCGGTGCGGGTCTTCGCTTCGTCGGCGAACTTCTTGACGGTGTCGTTCATGGTCTTGAATCCTTTGGTGGCGGCGGCGACCGGCTTCGGTGCGGCCTTGGGGGGCTTGGATGCAATTTTCACGGTCGCCTTCTTGGGAGCGACCTTCTTGGCAGCCGCCTTGGGGGCAGCAACCTTCTTCGCGGTCGGCGTGGCTTTTGCCTTCACCGTCTTGATCGTTGCGGGGGCCGGGGCGGCCTTCTCTGCGGCGGGAGCAGCAGCGGGGGCCGGAGCGGCCGGAGTCGCCACCGGCTTCGGCGCGGTTTCCAGCGTTGCGGCTTCGAAAGCCTTTTCAGCACTATCCATCTTGGTAGCCATGGTGGTACTCCTCTATGTTGCAGTGCACAATATAGGAGCGGCGCGGCGATTTCAAGCAATTTTTTGTGCACTGCACAAAAATCTTCTCGCTGCAGTCCGGCTGTGAGGATATTCGTTAGATATTACCGCTGTTTGACATAGCGACCCGGAGCGTTCTCGATCGCCTTTTTTGCGCCCTTTCCAGGGATTCGGGCGCCTTTGGCCGCGGTTTTTGCGTTGTCTTGTTCGGAAATCCAGTCGATCCAGCGCGGCCACCAACTGCCCTTGGTCTCGCTTGCGCCCGCAATAAATTCGTCGAGCGTCGCGGCCTTGCTGTCGCCGGTCCAATATTGATATTTGCCTGCCGCGGGCGGGTTCACCACCCCCGCAATATGCCCGGAGCCGGCGAGCAGAAAGGTCTTTGGCCCCGATAGATGATCCATCAACCGCCATACGCTGGCGAGCGGCGCGATATGATCCTCGCGTCCCGCCTGGATGAAGGCGGGGGTCTCGATCTTCTTGAGGTCGATCGGCGTGCCCATCACGGACAGGCTGTTCGGGATCACCATGCGGTTGTCGCGATACAGGTCGACCAGATATTGCCGGTGCCATTTCGCGGGCAGATTGGTCGTGTCGCCATTCCAGTAGAGCAGGTCGAAGGGCGGGTAGTCGTTGCCGAGCAGGTAATTGCTGACGACATAATTCCAGATCAGGTCGCGCCCGCGCAAGCTGTTGAAGGTCGCCGCCATATAGCGCCCGTCGAGGAAGCCCGGCGCCGACAGCTGCTGGAGCAGTGCCAGATAGCTGTCGTCGACGAACATCTTGAGGTCGCCGGCATGTTCGAAATCGACCTGCGCGGTGAAGAAGGTCACCGATTTGACCTTGTCGGCCTCGCCGCGCGCCGACAGCATCGCGAGCGTCGCCGCGAGCGTCGTACCCGCAACGCAATAGCCGATCGTGTGGACGTGCGGTACGTCCAGAAGCTCGCGGACCGTGTCGATCGCATCGACCTGTGCCGCGATATAATCGTCCCAAACCACTTCGCTCATCGATACGTCGGCCGATTTCCACGACACCATGAACACGCTGAGACCCTGTTCGACCGCCCATGCGACGAAGCTTTTCGCGGGGTTGAGGTCGAGGATGTAAAAGCGGTTGATCCACGGCGGGAAGATGATCAGCGGGACGGTGAAGACGTCCTTCGTCGTCGGTGCGTAGTGGATCAGCTGGTACAGGTCGGTCTCGTGGATCACCTTGCCCGGCGTCGTCGCGATGTTGACCCCGACCTCGAACGCGTCGGGATCGACGTGACTGAGCTGCCCGCGCGACAGGTCGGTGAGCATGTGCTTCAGACCCTTGAGCAGGCTTTCGCCGCGGGTTTCGACGGCGCGCTTGATCACTTCGGGATTGGTGAGCGCGAGGTTGGTCGGCGCCATCGCGTCCGCCATTGCTTTCGCAGCAAATTCCATCTTCGCGCGCGCGGCGGGGTCGGGACCGTCGAGCTGGCGCGTCGTCGCGAGCATCTGTTCGGCGAGCAGGCCATAGGTCTGGCGGATCATCGCGAACACCGGATTGGCGTCCCAGTCGGGGTCGGCGAAGCGGCGGTCCTTTGCCGCCGTCTCGGGAACCGGCGGCGCCATCGGGTTCAAGGTCGCAAGCGATGTCCAGAAGGCGACCCCCTGGTCCCACATCTTCGTCGATTGCTCGGTCCACAGCTTCGTCGCGGGATTGTCGATCCATTTTGCGGGGTCGAACAGCGCGGCCGCGCTGGCGTTGCCTTCGTTCGCCTGACCCAGCGCATATTCGAGCATCATCTGCTGCGCGCGGCCGATCACGCTCGCCCAATGCTGCATGTCTTCGGCGGATGGCAGGAAGGGATTGGGCGTCTCTGTCGTGTCGTTCTGGCCCGTATCGCTCATATTTGTTCCTGCTGGTCAGTGCGGATATAATGCCTATAACAAGCCGCGATGCGGCTGGCGAGGCTGCCGCTCGCGTCAATCAACAAGATACGCAAAGGAGTTGTTCTAGTTTCCCATGTCCGAAGATGAATTCTATCGCATCAAGCGCCTGCCGCCCTACGTCATCGCCGAAGTGAATGCGATGCGTGCGGCCGCCCGCGCCGCGGGAGAAGACATCATCGACCTGGGGATGGGCAACCCCGACCTGCCGCCGCCCGCGCATGTGATAGAAAAACTCTGCGAAGTCGCGATGAAGCCGGACGCACACGGTTATTCCCAGTCAAAGGGCATTCCCGGTCTCCGCAAGGCGCAGGCCAATTATTACGCCCGCCGCTTCAACGTCGAACTCGACCCCGAAAGCGAAGTCGTCGTGACGATGGGGTCAAAGGAAGGCCTAGCGAGCCTAGCGACCGCGATTACCGGCCCCGGCGACGTCGTGCTCGCCCCGAACCCGAGCTATCCGATCCACACATTCGGCTTCATCATCGCCGGCGCGACGATCCGCAGCGTGCCGACGACGCCGGACGAGAATTATTGGCGCGCGCTCGACCGCGCGATGGCGTTCACCGTGCCGCGCCCGTCGATCCTCGTCGTCAACTATCCGTCGAACCCGACCGCCGAGGCTGTCGACCTCGCTTTCTACGAGCGACTCGTCGCATGGGCGAAGGAGAACAAGGTCTGGGTCCTTTCGGATCTCGCCTATTCGGAGCTCTATTACGACGGCAATCCGACGCCTTCGATTCTGCAGGTGCCGGGCGCAAAGGATGTCGCGATCGAATTTACCTCGATGTCGAAAACCTATTCGATGGCGGGCTGGCGCATGGGCTTTGCGGTCGGCAACAAGCGCCTGATCGCGGCGATGACGCGCGTCAAATCCTATCTCGACTATGGCGCCTTCACCCCGATCCAGGCCGCGGCCTGCGCGGCGCTTAATGGCCCGCAGGATATCGTCCAGAAGAACCGCGACCTGTATCAGAAGCGCCGCGACGTGATGGTCGAAAGCTTTGCCCGCGCGGGCTGGGATATCCCGAGCCCCAAGGCGTCGATGTTCGCCTGGGCGCCGCTGCCCCCCGCGCTCAAGGAAATGGGCAGCCTCGAATTTTCGAAGCAATTGCTTACCCATGCGAAGGTCGCGGTCGCGCCGGGCGTCGGTTATGGCGAGGACGGCGAAGGCTATGTCCGCATCGCGATGGTCGAAAATGAACAGCGCATCCGGCAGGCCGCACGAAACATCCGCAAATTCCTCGCGATGCATGGCGTGAACACGCCCTCGGTTGCCGCCGAGGGATGATGGACCTCGACGCCGGCGCGATTGCGCAGACGATCCAGCTGTCGGTCACGCCGGTGTTCCTGCTGGTCGCGACCGGCAGCCTGCTCAACGTCATCGCGGGGCGGCTGGCGCGCGTCGTCGACCGGTCGCGCAATCTGATGGAACGCTGGGCCGAGACCGAGGGCCTCGAACATGAGCGCATCGTCGCCGAACTGCGCATCGCCGACCGCCGCATGGGGATCATCAACAATTCGATTCTCTCCGCTGTGGCGTGCGGGATCGTCGTCTGCCTGCTCGTCGCACTGCTGTTTACGCAGGCCTTTACCGGCATCAACCTCGGTGTCGCAGCGTCCTGGGCCTTTGCCGTCGCAATGCTGCTGCTGCTGATCTCGCTGATCCTGTTCCTCGTCGAGGTCCGGCTCGCGGTGCGCGCGATCCATGTCCCGATGGAGTTGCTCGAGCTTGAAGACATGGGTTGGAAACAGCGTCGCGATCGGCGCTGATAGGAGTGACGACGGCTAGGGCGTCGTGTCGGCCCGATAGGTTGGCGCCAAGCGCTTCTTGCTTGCCTGCTCATAGGCATAGCCCGCAGCCAATATATCGGCATCGCTCCACTTGGCCCCAATGAACGAGAGGCCGATCGGCAGGCCTTCGACCGCGCCCATAGGCACGGTCAGGTGTGGATAGCCGGCGACCGCCGGCATTTGGCTGGTGCCGGGACTTTTGTAGCTGTCGCCCTTCGCCAGATCGCTGACCCAGGCCGGGCCGTTGGTAACCCCGACGAGCAGGTCGACGTCATGCGTTTTCAGCAACCGGTCGATGCCATCGGGCCCCGCAAGCCGCGCAGCCTTTTCGCGCGCCGCTAGATAGGCGGGGCTGTCGAGGCCGCCCTTGCTCTCCGCGAGTTCAAATATGTCTTGGCCGAACCACTTCATTTCCTCGGCGTTCGCCTTGTTGAACGCGATGATGTCAGCGAGCGACTTGGGTCCATTCGCGTTCGGCAGACTGCCCAAATAGGTCGCCATGTCGGCCTTTAGTTCGGTCAGCAGGATTTCGAATTCGGCGGCGCCGAGCCCGTCGGTGCCTTTGCGGCTGTCGTCGATCTCGACCAGCGTCGCGCCGAGCCCTTCCATCTGCTTCAGCGCCGCGTCGAACAGCGCGACGATATCGGTGCGGTCGCCGATGCGGTCGCGCAGCACGCCGATGCGCTTACCCTTCAGCGCGCCCGGTGACAGCGCGGCGACATAATCGGCCTTGCGCGCATCGGCTTCGGCGGTTGCAGGGTCGGCGGGGTCGCTTCCCGCGATCACGCTCATCACCGCCGCAGCATCGCGCACCGTCAGCGTCATCGGCCCCGCCGTGTCCTGGCTGTGGCTGATCGGCACGATATGCGTGCGGCTGACCAGTCCGACGCTGGGTTTGAAGCCGACGATGCCGTTGATCCCGGCGGGGCAGGTGATCGATCCGTCGGTTTCGGTGCCGATCGCCAGCGGCGCAAGGCTCGCGGCGACAGCGGCGCCGCTGCCCGATGACGATCCGCACGTATTGCGGTCGAGCGCATGCGGATTTTTGGTGAGCCCGCCAATCGCGCTCCACCCGCTCGTCGAATTGCCTGCGCGGATGTTCGCCCATTCGCTGAGGTTCGTCTTGCCGAGGATGATCGCGCCCGCATCGCGCAGCCGCGCGACGATCGGCGCATCGCGGTTCGTGGCATTGTCCTTCAGCGCCAGCGAACCCGCAGTCGTCGGCAGGCCGGCGACCTCGATATTGTCTTTGATCAATATGGGGATGCCATGGAGCGGCCCGCGCGCTTTGCCCGCCATGCGCGCGTCATAGAGCCGCTTCCCCTCTGCGCTGAGCTCGGTTTGCGACGGCGTCGCGATGACGGCATCGAGCTTTGGTCCATAATCGTCGATCCGTCCGATCCGGTCGAGATAAACGAGCGGCGTCAGCCCTTCGTAAATCTGTCCGCTCTCCATTTCGGCGCGCAGTGTCGCGGCGTCCTTACCCTCGACCTCCGGAAGCGGCGGCGGCATTGCTGCGGCGGGGGCGATGACGAGCAGGGCGGCGGCGCTGAGCAGCGAAATTTTTTGCATGGGCTGCACGCTGGCAGCCGTAGCGGCAATTGCAAGCGGACAATTTCGGTTCGGCCCAACGGCGTTGACATCACTCCCCCCGGTCTGCTCCCTTGACAGAGGGAGATCAAAATGACCGATAAAGCTGCCTCGTCGCAGGGCATCGCCTCACCGGCCACCGGCGTTTCCGCGCAGACGCGGACGATGCTGTGGATCCTTCTGATCGTCTATATCTTCAACTTCCTCGACCGGCAGATCGTCAATATCCTCGCCGAACCGATCAAGGCCGATCTCGGCTTGTCTGACACGCAGCTCGGGTTGCTTGCGGGTCCGGCGTTCGCGGTCTTTTACGCGCTGCTCGGCATCCCGATCGCGCGCTACGCCGACAAGGATGGGACGAACCGGGTGCGGCTGATCGCGCTCGCGCTCGCGATCTGGTCGGCGATGACCGCGGTGTGCGGGCTGGCGCAGAATTTCGTGCAATTGCTGTTCGCGCGTATCGGTGTCGGTGTGGGCGAGGCGGGGTGTACGCCCGCCGCGCACTCGCTGATTTCGGATAGTGTCGCCCCCGAAAAACGGTCTTCCGCTATCGCCTTCTACGGCCTTGGCGTGCCGATCGGATCGCTGCTCGGGCTGATCATCGGCGGCATCGTCAACGATCTTTACGGGTGGCGTATCGCGCTGATGATGGTCGGCGCGCCGGGCCTGCTGCTCGCGCTCGTGGTGCTGTTCGTGATGCGCGAGCCGCGGCACAGCCGCACCGCCGAAGCCGCGGCGACCGCCGCCGCGGTGACCCGGCTTTCGACCGGCGAGGCGATGCGCGAAATCTTCGCCTCGCGTGCGTTCATCTATATCTTGATCGCGTCGTCGGTCGTCGCCTTCCTCGGTTATGGCAAGGCGCTGTGGACGATCAGCTTCTTCATCCGCAGCCACGGGCTGTCGACAACCGAGGCAGGGCTGTCGATGGCGGTCGTGCTCGGGCTGGCCGGCGTGTTCGGCACCTGGCTCGGCGGCAAGATGGCGGACAAGTTCGGCGCGCGCGACAAACGCCACATTCTGACGTTCCCCGCCTATGGTATGGCGCTCGCCGCGCCCATCCTGTTCCTCGGCTATTTCATGGAGGATTGGCGCATTGCCGTCGCGCTGCTGATCATCCCGACGATCCTCAACTCGGCCTATTACGGGCCGGCTTATGGCTGCGTACAGGGGCTGGTGCGTCCGCAGGCGCGCGCCGTCGCGGCGTCGGTCATGCTGTTCGGGCAGAATTTGATCGGGTTGGGTTTCGGGCCGTTCCTGTTCGGCGTGCTGTCCGACGCACTGCAGCCGCTCGCGGGGCAGGAAAGCGTGCGCTGGGTGCTCTATGGCGCGGCGTGGCTCGGCCTGATCCCCGCCTTCTTCTTCTGGCGCGCCAGCCTGAGGCTCAAGGCCGAGCTGAAATCGGGTTAATAAGGTGGATCGATCTTTGCCCGCTGCGCCTTGGCGGCGTCGATCCACCAATTGAGGTCGTCGGCAAAGCGCGGGAAGAGCCGTTCGAGTTGCTTGCCTTCGTCGCCGGCGGGTTTGCCGTCTTCGTCGAAGGCCTTGGCAATGCGCGCGACGGGCAGGATCGACGAGATCACCGCCATCCCCATCTCGCCCAAAATGTCGCGCCATCCCATCATCGCGCGCACCCCAGCGAAGGAGCCAGCGGAATAACAGGCGATCGCTGCGGGCCGCCAGAACCATTCCTCGAGATAATGGTCGGTCAGGTTCTTGAGCCCCGGTTGCGGCCCCCAATTATATTCGCCGGTGACGAACAAGAAGCCGTCGGCGGCGCGGATCTTGCCCGCGAGCTCCTCCATCGCGGCCGGCGCCTCGCCCTTCGGATATTCCTTGTACATGCGGTCGAGCATGGGGAGGTCCACCGCCTTGGCGTCGATCAGTTCTGCGCTGTCACCGCGCGCGCCGATCGCGTCGACCAGCCACTGCGCGAGCTTGATGCCATGCCGGTCGCGGCGATAGCTGCCATAGAAGATTAGGATGTGACGGGCCATGCCGCAACGTGGCACGACTTGCACCGAAACGGAAGCGGCCTAAGCTGTGACGGACCAAGGGTGGGGGAGAGAATATGATGCGCGTCTATCGCACGCCGGAGGAGCGTTTTACAGGTCTGCCCGATTGGCCCTATGCGCCCAAATATCTTGACATCGCGGGCGGGCTTCGCGTCCATTATGTTGACGAAGGCGCAGCCGATGCGCAGCCGGTGCTGATGCTGCATGGCGAGCCGACCTGGTCCTATCTTTATCGCCATATGATCGGCCCTGCGACGGCGTCGGGTTTCCGCGTCGTCGCGCCCGACCTCATCGGCTTCGGCCGTTCGGACAAGCCGCTCGACCGGGGCGCGTACAGCTATGCTGCGCAAGTGGCGTGGATGCGGCAATGGATCGAGGCGCTCGACCTTCGGAACATGATCCTCGCCTGTCAGGACTGGGGTTCGCTGATCGGGCTGCGGCTCGTCGCCGAAATGCCGGAACGCTTTGCCGGGGTCGCGCTCTCGAACGGTGGCCTTCCCGAGGGCCAGCCGGCACCGCGCGCCTTCGCGATCTGGCGCGCTTTCTCTCGCTACAGCCCGATCTTCCCGATCGGCAAGATCGTCAAGGCGGGGGCGAAGCGCGAATTGAGCGCCGCCGAGATTGCCGCCTATGACGCACCCTTTCCGACGCGTGCGTCGAAGGTGGCGGCACGCGTCTATCCCTCCTTCGTCCCGCTAGGCGACAATGTCGCGGTCCCCGACCAGAAACGCGCGTGGGCGGTGCTGGAGGCGTTCGACAAGCCTTTCCTCTGCTGTTTTTCCGACGGCGACCCGATCACGCGCGGCGGCGATGCGCTGTTCACCGGACGCGTGCCCGGCACGCAAGGCATGACGCACCGCACGCTGAAGGGCGGCCACTTCATTCAGGAGGACGACCCGGCGGGCTTCGTCGCGGCGATCCGCGACGTCGCTGTCGCTAGCGTCAGTCGCTGAACGGATCGCGGATCAGGATCGTATCTTCGCGCTCGGGGCTGGTCGACACGAGCGCGATCGGCGTTTCGATCAATTCCTGCACGCGTTGGATATATTTGATCGCCTGCGCGGGGAGGTCGGCATAGCTGCGCGCGCCCGCGGTCGATTCGTGCCAGCCGTCCATTTCCTCATAGATCGGCTCGACCTCGGCCTGATCGGCCGAATGCGCGGGGAAATAGTCGAGGATTTTGCCGCGAAGACGATAGCCGGTGCAGATGCGGATCGTGTCGAAACCGTCGAGTACGTCGAGCTTGGTCAGCGCGATCCCGGTGACGCCTGATACCGCACAGCTCTGGCGCACGAGCACCGCGTCGAACCAGCCGCAGCGGCGCTTGCGCCCGGTGACGGTGCCGAATTCATGCCCGCGCTCGCCGAGCCGTTGGCCGATCTCATCCTCAAGCTCGGTCGGGAAGGGGCCGCTGCCGACGCGCGTCGTGTACGCCTTGGCGATGCCGAGCACGAAGCCCACCGCGCCGGGGCCGAGGCCTGAACCGCTCGCAGCAGTCCCGCTGACGGTGTTCGAGCTGGTGACAAAGGGATAGGTGCCGTGATCGACGTCGAGCAGCACGCCCTGCGCGCCTTCGAACAGGATGCGCGCCCCGGCCTTGCGGACCTTCTTCAGGCGCTTCCACACCGGCTGCGCATATTCGAGCACATAGTCGGCGATTTCGGTGAGGTCGGCGATCAGGCGTTCGCGGTCGATGGGGGGTTCGCCAAAACCGGCGCGCAGCGCGTCGTGGTGCGCGGTCAGGCGGTCGAGTTGCGGACCCAGCTTGTCGAGATGCGCGAGGTCGCAGACGCGGATCGCGCGGCGGCCGACCTTGTCCTCGTAAGCCGGGCCGATGCCGCGCCCGGTCGTGCCGATCTTGCCTGCGCCCGCAGCGGTTTCGCGCAGCGCGTCGAGGTCGCGATGGAAGGGCAGGATCAGCGCGCAATTGTCGGCAATCGCGAAATTCTCGGGATTGATCGCAACGCCCTGGCCGCGCAGCTTGGCGATCTCGTCGCGCAGCGCCCAAGGATCGAGCACGACGCCGTTGCCGATGATCGACAGCGTGCCGGTGACGATACCCGAGGGGAGCAGCGACAGCTTGTAGACCTGTTCGCCGACGACGAGCGTATGGCCGGCATTATGACCGCCCTGGAAACGGACCACGGCATCGGCGCGGCTGGCGAGCCAGTCGACGATCTTGCCCTTGCCCTCGTCGCCCCATTGCGACCCGATGACGGTAACATTTGCCATGATGCTGTCCTGCTGAACTAGGCCTCAAAACGACAGGTGCGGCCCGGCGCGGCCTTAGCGGATTTGGGCGCAGAGGCAACCCAAAGCGGGATGATTTTGCGACATTTGCGGGCGAGATTGATGCGGCCGCGACAATGGAGATGGGCGATGACGAGACAAGGCTGGTTTGGATATGTCGCGCTGGCGGCCTTCGCGGTCGCGAGCGTGAGCGTGCCGGCGCCCTTCGCCGACGCGCGCGAGAAAATGCGCGACCGACTGCGCGAGCGCCTGGCTGAGCGCATGGGAGCCGACCAAGGCCCGAAAGTGCCGGGTAGCGAGACGATTTCCTATGGCAGCGACGCGCTGCAAGTTCTTGACCTCTGGCGCGCCAAGGGGGCGAAGGGGCCGGCGCCGCTGGTCCTGTTCGTCCATGGCGGCGGGTGGAAACGCGGCAGCAAGGATAATGCGACGGGGCGCTTCAAGCCCGAACATTATCCCGCGGCCGGTTACGCCTTCGCCTCGATCAATTATCGGCTCGTGCCCGCGGCGACGGTCGAGCAGCAGGCGGCCGATGTCGCAAGCGCGGTCAAGGCGCTGGTCGATCGTGCCGATACGCTCGGCATCGACCGGCGGCGCATCGTGCTGATGGGGCATAGCGCCGTTGCGCATCTTGTCGCGCTGGTCGGCACCGACGAACGCTATCTTAAGGGCGTCGGCCTGTCCTTTGCCGACATCTCGGGCGTGATCCCGATCGACGGAGCGGCCTATGATGTGGCGGCGCAGATGAAGGATGGCCCGCCGATCATGCAGAAAACCTATGCGCAGGCGTTCGGGACCGATCCGGTTCGGCAAAAGGCGGTTTCGCCGACGCTGCAGGCGGGCGCGCCCAATGCGCCGCAATTCCTGCTGCTCTATGTGCAGCGCGCCGATGGTGTGCGGCAGGCCAAGGCCTTGGGCGCGGCGCTTGAAGCCGGCGGAAGCCGCGTCGAGCGCGGCAGCTTCCCCGGCGAGGGGCTGAAAGGCCATGCCGAAATCAACCGCAGCCTGGGCGATCCGGCTTATGCGCCGACGGCAACGGTCGATGCCTGGTTGAAGCGGGTATTTGGGCCTTAGAACGTCGGTTTTGGGGTGGTGAGCGGACGTAGCCCTCTCCCCTTCAGGGGAGAGGGTTGGGAGAGGGGGCGGAAGCAGTTCAAGCCCCTCTCAACTGCGGCTAGCCGGTAAAACCGGCAAGCCTTCTTATCTCTCCCCTGAAGGGGAGAGAACAAATCCTTCAACGTCCGCAACCGGTCGTTTCCCGACATTCATCATCCCGGGGCTTGACCCGGGCCCCGCCTTTTCCTTCAAGACAGGCAGGATCACGTCCGGCCTGACGGACGATGAACGAAAGCGATGTCTGCATGAACAACCCCGACGCCCCTTATCACGCCCATATCTATTGTGATCCCGCCGAACGGCCCGCCGCGGCCGCGCTGCGCGATGTTTTCGGCATCGACCCCGCGATCCTGTTTGTCGGCGACATGACCGAGGGTGCGGCGGGGCCGCATCCGATCGCGCAATATGAGGTGCATTTTCTCGGTGCGGCGGTTCCGGCGGTTGTCGCGACGATTAAGGCGACGGGGCTGCGCGCGCTCGTCCACCCGCTGACCGATGACGATCTCGCCGATCATACGACGCTGGCGCACTGGATCGGCGAACCCGTCGAACTTGATGTGACCGTGCTCGATCCGCCCGGAGTGAATCAGGGCATTCCGCGCTTTGGAATTTCGGACTTTTAGGCTTCGACCGGCCCGTCGGGGCTAAGCCGCCAGCCGCAGCCGAGCGCGCGTGCGTCGTCGGCTTCCGACAGCGCCGCGACCGTCTGCCAGTCGTCGGCGCGCAGACTTGCTGCCAGAGCGGGATCATGACCGAGCGGCAGGAAAATGCGGCGGTCGGCGTCGTCCTCGGCGCCGAGGCCGGCGTCGATCAACGGGTCGGGATAGAGCGAAAAGCCGACGGCCGCCTCTTCCTGTTCCCCAACCGGGATCGCATAGCCGCCACCGCGGCCCACCGCGTCGCCCTGTCCGGGGACGAAGATCTGAAAACCGAACCAGCTTTGATAGGCGAAGCCGTGGCGCTCGGTCGGGTCGAGCGTCAGCGTCACACGGTCGCGGATCGGCGCCGCGATCGCTTCGAGCGCGTCGATGCGCGCGGTAAGGACGCCGGTGGTGTCGAAAGCGCGCAGGTCAGCGATGGCCTGATCAAAGGGGCCGGTCGCGCGGAGCAAAGGCAGATAAGCCCCGGCGCCGAGCCGCGTCAGTGCGCCGGCATCCTTGGCGTCGAGTTCGTCGCGAAGCTGCTGGATATCGGCATCGACGGGCAGCGGGCCGCCGGCAAGCAGGTCGACGACGTCGGGCAGGGTGAAGTCGATCGTGACGGGGCCGATGCCCGCGGCTTCGAGCGCGTCGATCGCAACGGTCACGATCTCGCGCGCCGCCGCGACGCTATCGCTGCCGATCAGCTCGGCGCCGACCTGCAGCATCTCGCGTGCGGGACGGAGCTGGCTTGCGCGCAGTTTGACGACCTGTCCGGCGTAACAGAGGCGCAGCGGGCGCGGTGCTTTGGCGAGCAGCGAGGTGGCGATGCGGCCGACCTGCCGCGTGATGTCGGGACGGAGCGCGAGGGTGCGCTGCGACACCGGATCGGTGAAGCGCAGCAGGTCGCGCGTCGAACGCTCGTCCTCGCCGCCGAGCGTCTCGCGGAACTCTGCAAGCGGGGGGGATACGCGGCCATAGCCGTGCGCGCGCATCGCATCGACGAGCGCGCGGGTGACGCGCGACGCGGCCTCCGCCTGTCGGGGGAGGCGGTCGCGCAAGCCTTCGGGCAACAGGGCAGGGGCGCGGGTCATCGGCGGCTCTCCTAGCCTGTGATATGGGCATATGAAAGCCCCTCCCCTTCAGGGGAGGGGTTGGGGTGGGGTCTGTCAGCGTAGCGCAAGGCCGATGGACCCCTCCCGCTGCGACTAAGCCAGCAAGCTGGCAAGTCTCGCTGCCCTCCCCTGAAGGGGAGGGCGTAGGTGATCAGAACTTCAAGCCCTTCACGGTCTTCACGCCGGGAAGCTGGCAAAGCTGCCACAGAAGCGGTTCGGGCATCGGCGAGTCGAGGCTGAGCAGCAGCACCGCTTCGCCGCCCGCGGCGCGGCGACCGAGGTGGAAGGTGCCGATGTTGAGCCCGGCTTCGCCCAAGGCGGTGCCGATGCGGCCGATGAAGCCCGGCGCGTCCTCGTTGACGATATAGAGCATGTGGCCGTCGAGATCGGCCTCGACCTTGATCCCGAACATCTCGACCAGGCGCGGGTCGCCATTGCTGAACAAGGTACCCGCGACCGAACGGTCGCCGTCGCTCGTCGCCACGGTGACGCGGACGAGCGTGTGATAATCGCCGTCGCGATCATGACGGACTTCGCGCACATCGAGGCCGCGTTCGCGGGCAAGGTGCGGGGCGTTGACCATGTTCACGCTGTCCGAATAGCGGCGCATCAGGCCGGTGAGCACCGCGGCGGTGATCGGCTTGAGGTTCAGTTCGGCGGCGGCGCCTTCGACCTCGACCGAGATCGTCGTGAGATTGTCGTGCGCAAGCTGGCCGACGAGGCTGCCGAGCTTTTCGGCGAGGCTCATATAGGGGCGCAGCTTCGGGGCTTCCTCGGCCGAGAGGCTGGGGACGTTGAGCGCGTTGGTGATCCCGCCGGTGAGCAGGTAATCGCTAATCTGTTCAGCGACCTGGATCGCGACATTGACCTGCGCCTCGTCGGTCGACGCACCGAGGTGCGGGGTGCAAATGAAGTTCGGCGCGCCGAACAGCGGATGATCGGCCGCCGGGGGTTCCTGCGCGAACACGTCGAGCGCGGCGCCCGCGACATGGCCCGATTCCAGAGCATCCTTCAGCGCCGCTTCATCGATCAGCCCGCCGCGCGCGCAGTTGATGATCCGCACGCCCTTCTTCGCCTTGGCGATGTTCTCGGCGGACAATATGTTGCGCGTCTGGTCGGTCAGCGGCGTGTGCAGCGTGATGAAATCGGCCTTGGCGAGCAAGGTGTCGAGATCGGCCTTTTCGACGCCGAGCTCGATCGCGCGCTCGGGGGTCAGAAAGGGGTCGAAAGCGACGACTTTCATGCGCAGGCCCAGCGCGCGTTCGGCGACGATGCTGCCGATGTTGCCGCAACCGATCAGGCCGAGCGTCTTCGAGGTCAGCTCGACCCCCATGAAGTCGTTCTTCGGCCATTTGCCCGCCTGCGTCCCGGCATTGGCTTCGGGAATCTGGCGGGCGAGCGCGAACATCATCGCGATTGCATGTTCGGCGGTGGTGATGCTGTTGCCGAAGGGGGTGTTCATCACGATGACGCCCTTTTTCGAGGCCTCGGGAATGTCGACATTGTCGACGCCGATCCCGGCGCGGCCGACGACCTTCAGTTTCGTCGCGGCGGCGAGCACGTCGGCGGTGACCTTGGTGGCCGAGCGGATCGCGAGGCCGTCATAGTCGCCGATCATCGCGATCAGCTCGTCCTTGGTCTTGCCGGTAATGACGTCGACGTCGATGCCGCGTTCCTTGAAGATCGCGGCGGCTTTGGGGTCCATTTTGTCGGAAATCAGAACTTTGGGTGCGGTCATTTTAATCTCCCTCTCCCCTTCAGGGGAGAGGGCCGGGGAGAGGGGGATGCCTGTCGCCGGCCCTATGTTGATGTAGGAATGGAGCGGGGTATCGTCCCCCTCTCCCAACCCTCTCCCCTGAAGGGGAGAGGGCGATAAGGTCAGTTCTTGAGCGAGGCGTAGGCCCAGTCGAGCCACGGGCCGAGCGCCTCGATGTCGGCGGTGTCGACAGTCGCGCCGCACCAGATGCGAAGGCCGGGGGGCGCGTCGCGGTAACCCGCGATGTCATAGGCCGCGCCTTCGGCTTCGAGCAGGCCGGCGAACTTCTTGATGAAGCCCTCGTCGGCGCCCGCAACCGACAGGCAGACCGACGTCTTCGACCGGCTCGCCGGATCGGTAGCAAGATGGCTCAGCCAGTCGCGTTCCGACACGATCTTGTCGAGCACCGCGGCGTTCGCATCGCTGCGCGCCTTGAGGCCGTCGAGACCGCCCAAGGACTTCGCCCATTCGAGCGCGAAGATCGCATCCTCGACCGCGAGCATCGACGGGGTGTTGATCGTCTCGCCCTTGAACACGCCTTCGGTCAGCGCGCCCTTCGACACGAGGCGGAACACTTTGGGGAGCGGCCAGGCGGGGGCGTAGGTTTCGAGCCGTTCGACCGCGCGAGGGCCGAGGATCAGGACGCCATGGCCGCCCTCGCCGCCGAGCACTTTCTGCCAGCTGAAGGTGGCGACGTCGATCTTGTCCCACGGCAGGTCGTAAGCGAACACGGCGCTGGTCGCGTCGGCAAAGCTCAGCCCTTCGCGATCGGCGGCGATCCAGTCGCCGTTCGGGACGCGCACGCCGCTGGTGGTGCCGTTCCAGGTGAAGAGCACGTCGTTCGACCAGTCGACCTGATTGAGGTCGGGAAGCTGGCCGTAATCGGCGCGGATGACCGTCGGGTCGAGCTTGAGCTGCTCGGCGGCATCGGTGACCCAGCCCTCGCCAAAGCTCTCCCATGCGAGCGTCGTGACCGGCTTGGCTCCAAGCATCGTCCACATCGCCATTTCAAAGGCGCCGGTGTCGCTGCCCGGAACGATGCCGATGCGGTGCGTATCGGGCAGTTGCAGCATCTCGCGCATCAGGTCGATGCAATAAGCGAGACGCGTCTTGCCGATCTTCGCACGATGCGAGCGGCCGAGCGATTCGGTGGCTAGTTTTTCGGGGGACCAGACCGGCGGTTTGGCGCAGGGTCCGGAAGAAAAATAGGGGCGCGCAGGGCGCAATTCAGGCGTCGGCACTTCACTCATTATAGTCTCTCCTTGCAGAGAGCTCGCGCGGCGTTGGGACCGCGTGGCCCGGCGCCGCGTTTAGGGTGGCTCGCGCAACTGTCAAACAAATTGCATGGACCGCGCGAAATTTTCGACGAGTGGAGAAAAAGGTATACAGCTTGTTAACCATTTCGTCGGTAATTTGACGCCATGCCGATCCCGACGTTCTTGAAACCCCGGATCCTGATCGCCGCCAGTGCGGCGCTGGCGCTGTCCGCCTGTTTCGGCGCCCCCGACGTGATGAAGAATGGCGGCGGTAAACAATCGACGACGACCAAGCCGAGCCGCCCGCAGGTCGTCGGCACCCCCTCCTTCACCACCGCCGAAGCGCAGCAGTGCGCATTCGACCTCAAACAGGCGGGGGTGCGTTTCACGCCGCTGCCGAACCAGGATCATGGCGGCGGCTGCACCTCGATCGATTCGGTAAAGCTGCTCGACATCGGCACGCCCGTGTCGGGGCTCGGCTCGATGACTTGTCCGCTCGCAAAGAATTTCGCGGCTTGGGTGCAATATGCGGTGAAACCCGCAGCGCGGAAATATCTCGGGCAGGAGGTCGTCAAGATCGAGACCTTCGGAACCTATAGCTGCCGCAACATCTATGGCGGCCGGTCGGGGCGGATGTCGCAGCACGCCTTTTCGAATGCCATCGACGTATCAGGCTTCTTGCTCGCCGACGGGCGCCGCGTCATGCTCGACGGCGGTTGGACCGGCGATAAATCGTCGCAGGAATTCCTGCGCGCGCTGCACAAATCGGGCTGCCGCCGCTTCGGCACCGTGCTCGGTCCCGATTACAACGCGGCGCACTATAATCATTTCCACTTCGACATGAGCGGCAACGGCTACTGCCGTTGATTTCTTCGTCATGCCGGGCTTGACCCGGTATTCATAGGCGCTCGGAAGAATGGACCCCGGATCAAGTCCGGGGTGACGAAGAGGGACGGGTAAGCGGTCCCCTGTCTTGGCAAAGTCACGCGAAGCGTCTAGCCGTCCGCCAATGGCCGAAGATAAACAACCCCATCGCTCGCGTTTCCACAAAGCCAAGGACGACGCGCATTTCGCCAAGCAGGCGACCACCACCCCGCAGACGGCACATCCCGCCTACAAGCTGGCGTTCCAGGACAATGATTTCCTGCTGCGCGAGGATTTGCGCCCCGTGCGCTTCCAGCTCGAGCTGCTCAAGCCCGAATTGATGCTCGACGAGGCGGGCATTGAATCGACGCTGGTCGTCTACGGCTCAGCGCGCATTCCCGAACCGTCGCAGGCCGACGCGCTGGAAGCCGCGGCGACCGACGACGCGCAGCGCAACATCGCCCGCCGTCTGAAGGCGAAGGCGAAATATTATGACGAGGCGCGCGCGCTCGCACGGCTTGCGAGTCAATATCCGTGCGACGACAAGGGCTGCCGCCATTTCGTCGTCTGTTCGGGCGGCGGGCCGTCGATCATGGAAGCGGCGAACCGCGGCGCCGACGACGAGGGCCGCGAATCGATCGGCCTCAACATCGTGCTGCCGCACGAGCAGGCGCCGAACCGCTTCGTGACGCCGTCGCTGAGCTTCCAGTTCCACTATTTCGCGCTGCGCAAGATGCATTTCCTGCTCCGCGCGCGCGCCGTCTGCGTCTTCCCGGGCGGATTCGGCACGTTCGACGAGATGTTCGAGCTGCTGACGCTGATCCAGACCGGCAAAATCAAGCCGATCCCGATTGTGCTGTTCGGCAAGGAGTTCTGGCACCGCGTCGTCAATTTCGAGGCGCTGGTCGAAGAGGGCGTCGTCAGCGCGCGCGATCTCGACCTGTTCCAATTCGTCGAGACCGCCGACGAGGCGTGGGCAATCATCCAGGATTTTTACGCGAACATCGAACAGCAATGAAATGACCGTCGCCCCCGCGCAGGCGGGGGCCGCAGTCGGTATGCGCCTCCTCGTCGCTGGATCGAGTCTCCAGCGGCCCCCGCCTGCGCGGGGGCGACGAAGTTATTTCGACTGCTCTTCCAGATAGAGGATCAGCGCCTTGCGATCCAAGGGATCGATGACCCCCGCGAACGCCATGCGCGTGCCGGGCAGGGCCTTCATCGGCGCTTCCAGATAGGTGTCGAGTGCGGCCGCGTCCCAGACGCCACCCTTGGCCTTCATCGCGCCCGAATAGGAAAAACTGGCGTGTGACGCGACCGGTCGCCCGACGATGCCGTGAAGGTTGGGGCCGATGCCGTTCGCGCCGCCCTTGTCGATCGTGTGGCAGGCGACGCAGCGTTTGAAGACCTGCTCACCCATTGTTGCCGTGGGGGCGACGGCGGACATTTCTACGTCGGGAGTAACCGGCGCAGCTGATGGGCTGTCTTGTTCGTCGTTCTTGCCGCAACCAGCCAGCGCGAGCGCGCCCGCCAGCAGGACGGGCGCGATCCGCATTATTTCTTGGCTTCGGCCGGTGCGGGGGCTGCTGCCGCTGCGTCGGCTGCGGGAGCGGCAGCGCCCTCGGCGGCAGGCGCAGCACCTTCGGCGGCAGGCGCAGCGCCCTCGGCGGCAGGCGCAGCGCCTTCGGCCGGTGCCGCGGCAGCTTCGGCGGCGGGCAGCGGCAGGTTCGAGCCCTGGGCGTTCAAATAAACGATCAGGTTCGCGCGGTCTTCGGGGCTCGACAGGCCCGCGAACGACATTTTCGTGCCTGGCGCGAACTTCCGCGGGCTGGTCAGCCACGCGTTCATCTTTTCAAAATCCCAGCTGCCGCCCATGCCCGACAGCGCCGCCGAGAAGGCGAAGCCATGCTTGCCGTGGCCGATTTCCTCGCCGAGCGTGCCGAACAGATTGGGACCGATGCCGTTGGCGCCGCCCGAGTTGATCGTGTGGCATGCCGCGCATTTCGCGAACACCGCTTCGCCCTTCGCCACATCGGCGGCGGCAAGCAGGTTGGGGAGCGGCACGGCCGATTCGCCGCCACCGGCGCCGGCTTCGGCGTCTTCGATCGGATAACCGGGCTTTTCGGGGTTGTGGCTGGCAAACAACATCTGCGACCCGATGGTCAGGCCCAGCGCGCAAATGCCGGCAAACAGTGCCCAGCCGGCAATAGTATTGTTGCGATTGTCCATGCTCTAGCAGCCCCGTTTACGGGCGCCCGCTTGCCGGGCGCATATTTGATTTGGTCGCTCCCTTACTGGCGCGGCGACGGCGGCGCAAGGGGATGAAATCGCGGAAGGGAACGGCGCGCGCGTCGGTTGCGCAGGTCAGGCGGTGCGGCTATGCGCCGCGGCTCCAGCTTGGGAAGGCAATCATGGGCAGTTATTCGGCTTCGGCACAGCATCTGGTCGACGAAATGCGTAGCGCGGCGCTCGCGGAACCCGCGCGCGGGTTGGCGTTTCAGGGTGCGCCCGGCGCGAACAGCGACCTCGCCGCGCGCGAATATGACCCCAATTCGCTGCCGATGCCCTGCTACGCGTTTCAGGACGCGATCGATGCCGTGCGCGACGGCCGCGTCGACCGCGCGATCATCCCCATTGAAAACAGCCTGCACGGCCGCGTCGCCGACATCCATTTCCTGCTCCCCGAATCCGGCCTGTCGATCGTCGGCGAGCATTTCCTGCCGATCCGTTACGGCTTGATGAGCCGCGACCTCGGCCCGGTGACGCGCGCGATGAGCCACGAGCAGGCGCTGGGCCAATGCCGTCACTGGCTGCGCGCCAATAATATCGCGCCCGTCGCGCACAGCGATACCGCGGGCGCTGCGGCTTGGGTCGCCGACAGCGACGAGGTCGGCCTCGCCGCGCTCGCGCCGCCGCATGCGGCCGAACTCTATGGCCTGACGCTGCACGGCACCGGGATGGAAGACGCCGACCATAATATGACGCGCTTCGTCATCCTCGCGCGCGAACCGCTGCCCGATTTTTCGGCGATCGAAGGGCCGGTGATGACGACCTTCATGTTCGAGGTGAAGAATATCCCCGCCGCGCTCTACAAGGCGCTGGGCGGCTTTGCGACCAACGGCGTCAACATGACGAAGCTCGAAAGCTATCAGACCGGGGGCAGCTTTGCGGCAACGCAATTTTACGCCGATATCGTCGGCGCCCCCGGCGATGAACGTATCGATCGCGCGCTTGAGGAGCTGGATTTTCAGACCAAGTCGCTGCGGCTGCTCGGCACCTATCCGCAGGCGCGGGTGCGGCCCTGACGTCGAAGGATAGCGGCACTGGCCGGTGCCGCCTCTCCGATAACCCTAGCCGCCGCGGCGACGCAGCATCCGCGCGGTCGCCGACGTCTGGACGATGAACAAAGTCACGAGGACGCTGGAGACGACCAGCGCGAACAGGTCGAAGGGCGAGAAATTGGTCCCGTGAATATCGCGGCCGCCGACAATCGGCATCAGTGCGGTCATCGCCATCAGCATCAGGCGCAACTCGGTCGGCCCGCCCGCCATATAGGACAAGCGAAATTCGCCGACGACCTTGGCCGCGATAAAGGTGTGGATCGACAGCAGGAAATAACCGATCACCGCCATCAGCGCGACGTCGAGCCGCATATAGGGGCTCATCCCGATCGCGCTGATCATCAGCAATGTCGCGAGCGCATCGACGCTATGATCGACGAAATAGCCGTAATTGGGCCGTTCGATCCCGCGCCAGCGCGCCAGGCTGCCGTCGAGCGAATCTCCGAACCAGTTGATGATATAACCGACGAGCGACAGGCCGAGCCATTCGCTGTCGAACCAGCTGAGCAGATATCCCGCCGCGACCAGCACCGCGCCGACGAAGCCGAGCGTGGTGAGTTGGTCGGGAGTCACCCAGCCGGGAAGGCGCGCGCATAACCAGTTGAGAAGACGGCGTTCGCTGCGCGCAAGAATATTCTGCTGAATGCGGACCGGCGCTTTGGCGACGGGTTCGAACTTGCTCATGAGGACCCTTTATTGCCGGCTGTCACAAAAGTGCCGGCCAGATGTCATCATGGGGTCATAGAGATAAAGTCGCGGTCGCGAAAGGGCGGGGCGGTCGGTGCGGCGCGCGAACGCGGCGGTCAGTCCTGCCAGGGACCGATTTCACCAACATCGCCGACCGCGCGATAACGTACCGCGTCGTCGACCCATGCCACCTCCCACATCGGCGCGGGGCGGGCCCATTCGCCGATCACAAACAAAGGCAGCTTGTTGGCGGCGACAAAGGCGAGGTCGTCGGGGGTCGGGCCGGGGACGATCGTTTCGGACCGCTGGTGCAGCCGCACGACCGCGAGCGTGGCCGGCGGCGGCGGCGGCAGCGACTGGCGCGAGGGAAAGCCGATGCTCGCGGCGATCACGGGAAAGCCCTTTTCATCGCGGGCGATCAGCAGCACCTTGTCGGCGGTAGCATAGGGGCCGCCAACCGCGCGGCCAACGACCTTGCGCCCGGCGATCGCGGCGAATTCGCGCAGATCGGTGTCGGCGACCGGCGACGCCGCGCTGGCCGCCGTAGCGGGAGCCGCGACAACGGGATCGGCGGCGAGCGCCGCGACGAACAGCAGCGCGGCGATCAATGCGCTTCGCCCCAGCTCTTGCCGATGCCGACCTCGACCTCGAGCGGGACCGACAGCGTGAGTGCGGGTTCGGCGGCGCCCGACATCACCGCGCGGATTACCGCGCCCGCGGCTTCGGCCTTGTCCTCGGGCGCCTCGAACACCAGTTCGTCGTGGACCTGGAGCAGCATGCGGACGTCGGAGAGGCCCGCGTCGGCGAGGGCTTTCGGCATGCGCGCCATCGCGCGTTTGATCAGGTCGGCGCTGGTGCCCTGGATCGGGGCGTTGATCGCGGCGCGCTCGCTGCCCGCGCGTTCATTCTGGTTCGCCGCCTTGATGCGCGGGAACCAGGTTTTCCGGCCGAATAAGGTCTCCGTATAGCCCTTGGCACGCACGCTTTCGAGCGTGTCGGTGATATAGTCCGAAATGCCGGGAAAGCGTTCGAAATAGCGGGAGATCAGCGCCTGCGCCTCGTCGGGCGTGACTTCGAGCCGGCCCGCGAGGCCCCATCGCGAAATGCCATAGAGGATCGAGAAATTGACCGTCTTGGCCTTGCCGCGCGTGTCGCGGTTGACCTCGCCGAACAATTCGATCGCGGTCGCGGCGTGAATGTCCTCGCCCTTAGCGAAGGCCTGTTTGAGTTCGGGCACGTCAGCCATATGCGCTGCGAGCCGAAGCTCGATCTGGCTATAATCGGCGGCGATCAGCACATGGCCCGGCGCGGCGATGAAGGCGTCGCGGATCTGGCGCCCGGTCTCGGTCCGAATCGGGATGTTCTGAAGGTTCGGATCGGTCGACGACAGGCGCCCGGTCTGCGCGCCGACGAGGCTGTAGCTGGTGTGCACACGCCCGGTCGTCGCGTTGATCTGTTGCTGCAGCGCGTCGGTATAGGTCGACTTCAGCTTCGCGAGCTGGCGCCATTCCAGTATCTTGCGCGCAATTGGCACGCCGTCGCGTTCGAGGCGTTCGAGTTCGCTGAGGTCGGTCGACCAGTCGCCCGACTTGCCCTTGCGCCCGCCTTTCAGGCCCAGCTTGTCAAACAGGATTTCACCAAGCTGCTTCGGGCTGCCGATCGCGAAGGGCTGGCCGGCGAGACCGTGGATTTCGCCTTCGATACGCAGCATCTCGGTCGCGAACTCGCCCGACAGCTTCGCCAGATATTCGCGGTCGACCATGATGCCGGCGCGCTCCATACCCTCGACGATCGAGGCGAGCGGGCGGTCGACCATTTCATAGATGCGCGTCCCGCCCTCGATCGGCAGACGGAGCTTGAGGAGTTTCCACAGGCGCAGCGCGACGTCGGCGTCCTCGGCGGCATATTCGGTCGCACGGTCGAGCTGCACTTCGGCAAAGCTGATCTGCGATTTGCCCGTCCCGCACATTTCCTTGAAGGTCAGGCAGATGTGATCGAGGTGGAGCTTCGCCAGCTCGTCGAGCCCGTGCTGATGCTTGCCCGCGTCGAGCGCGAAGCTCATCACCAGCGTATCGTCATAGGGCGCGACGGTAACGCCATGCTGCGCGAGCACGCCGATGTCATATTTGAGATTATGCCCGACCTTCAGCACCGCATCGTCGGCGAGCAATGCGTGCAGGCGCCCGATCGCGACGTCCATCGCGATCTGTTCGGGCTTTTCGGCGAACATGTCGGTGCCGCCGTGGCCGAGCGGGATATAGCAGGCGCGGCCCGGTGCGGTCGCCATGCTCACCCCGACCAGGCGGCCGGTGACGCTGTCGAGGCTCGCGGTTTCGGTGTCGATCCCGACGACATGCGCGGCGCGCGCTTCGGCGATCCAGCGGTCGAGCGCCTCGACCGTGGTGACGCATTCATAGGCCGCCCGGTCGATGGGCGGCATCGCGGGCAGCGTCGGAGTCGCCGGCCCCGCGGACGCGGCCGTTAGCGAGGCGTTCGCGCGCGGAAAGGTCGGCGGGCCGCCCGGCGTCGCGCCGAGGTCGAGCTTGGCCGAGAGCGAACGGAAG
This sequence comes from Sphingopyxis fribergensis, assembly GCF_000803645.1. Classification (NCBI taxonomy): domain Bacteria; kingdom Pseudomonadati; phylum Pseudomonadota; class Alphaproteobacteria; order Sphingomonadales; family Sphingopyxidaceae; genus Sphingopyxis; species Sphingopyxis fribergensis. Next base: position 1,003,066 of record NZ_CP009122.1, read on the forward strand.
CCATGTTCGTCGAGGAAGGTCTTGAGCGGAAGCGGCGGGATTGCGCCGAGCTTCAGGTCGTCGAGCGCGTCGGGGAGGGGGCAGTCGCGTTTCAGGTCGACGAGGATGCGCGACAGTTCGGCCATGCCGCGATGCTCGATCAGATTGTCGCGCAGCTTCGACGCCTTCATGCCCTCGGCGCCGTCGAGCGCGGCGGTCAGATTGCCATATTCCTGGATCAGCTTGGTCGCGGTCTTCGGCCCGACGCCGCGCACGCCCGGCACATTATCGACGCTGTCGCCCATCAGCGCGAGCACGTCGCCGACCAGATCGGGCGTCACGCCGAATTTCTCGTTCACGGCTTCCAGCCCGAGCCGCACATTTTTCATCGTGTCGAGCATGTCGACATGCGGACCTTCGCTGGGCTCGCGTATCAGCTGCATCAGATCCTTGTCGCTCGACACGATCGTAACGTCCCAGCCCTCGCGCACCGCGGCCTCGGCATAGGAGGCGATCAGGTCGTCGGCCTCCAAGCCTTCCATCTCGATGCAGGGCAGCGAAAAGGCGCGCGTCGCGTCGCGGATCAGCGGAAATTGCGGGCGAAGGTCTTCGGGCGGTTCGGGCCGGTTCGCCTTATATTGATCGTAAATCTCGTTGCGAAACGACTGGCTTGAATGATCGAGGATCACCGCAAGATGCGTCGGCCCGTCGGCGTCGTGCAAATCCTTGGCGAGCTTCCACAGCATCGTCGTGTAGCCATAGACCGCGCCGACGGGCACCCCCTTCGGGTTCGTCAGCGGCGGCAGGCGGTGATAGGCGCGGAAGATGTAACTGGAGCCATCGACCAGATAGAGATGATTCTTCTCGGACATGGCGCGGATGTAGCAGCGACGACGCGGGCGGCCTAGGGCGCTGTTCCCTCTTTCTTCCCCTCATATTTGCGGAGACGAATGATGGGCGCAAGGTTCATGTCGGCCTTGGGGTGGATTGCGGACTAATGCTTGGGTGTTGGTGTTGGCGTAGGCATGAAAATTGGATTTGGATTTTTCTGTCCACGACATAACTCGAATCCCCCGGACGCCTCCTTTTGGAAGCGCGTCGGCCATCCGTCGATGCAATCGGCTGGCGTCGTATCGATGCCGTCCATGATAGCGAAAGACAATGAATTAGCCCGCGCTTCCCCAATCAAACAATTCAAATTGGCTTTTGGCATTCCGTCAATTTTTACAAATGATGACCCCGTATAATCTGGTTGCGCGGAGTCCGTCACGAACTTCTCAATCTTACAATTTCTGATCAGTCGCGGGCTCAGAGGGCCGTCCTCCGGCGCGTGGCTCGGACCTAGGATATAATCGAAGTTATCATCGATCACTCTAAGATATTGGGTTGCCGGTTTTTCAGAAAACAATGTGGCGACACCAGCGCTGGCAATCGCCAATGAGGCACCGGCCAACATCCCCAAGAGGAAAGGGCGTCGTTTCTTCACTGTTTTCATGGCTGAGGATTCTACCCATGTTTTCTATGTCCGCAAACGGTCGAAACCGGCATTCCAGCTTTCCTAGCGATAATCGATGGCCAGTTTGCCTGCCGCTGCAACCGCGGCCGCGCGGGCATCGTCCGTCGTCCCGCCCGCGACGCGCGCCAGCGCGACTCCCATGCGGCGATAGGGCCGCGTGACCGGCTTGCTGAAAATGCGGGCATCGACCGACGTTGCGGCGTCGGGCGCCGCGAGCGCGTCGGCGAGCCCGGTGATCGCAAAATCCTGCGCATCGCGGTCGGCGAGCAGCACGGCACTCGCGCTCGCATCCGGAACCGCGATCGCGGGGATCGGCAGGCCAAGGATCGCGCGCGCGTGCAGGTCGAATTCGGACAGCGATTGCGAGATTAAAGTGACCATCCCGGTGTCGTGCGGGCGCGGCGAGAGTTCGGAGAAGATCACCTCGTCGCCCTTCACGAAATATTCGACCCCGAAAATGCCGTGGCCGCCGAGGGCATCGACGACCTTCGTCGCCATTGCTTGCGCCGCCGCGAGCGCCGCATCCGACATCGCAGCGGGCTGCCAGCTTTCGCGATAGTCGCCGCGTTCCTGCCGATGGCCGATCGGCGGACAGAAGCTGACGCCATCCTTGTGGCGGACGGTGAGCAGCGTGATCTCATAATCGAAGTCGATGAACGCCTCGGCGATCACGCGCAGCCGGTCGCCGCGCATCCCCGCGGCGGCATAGTCCCACGCAGCATCGATACCAGCTGCGTCCTTGACCGTGCTCTGGCCCTTGCCCGACGACGACATGACGGGCTTGACGACGAGTGGAAATCCGATGCGCTCGGCCGCCGCTACCAGTTCCTCGCGGCTCGTTGCATATTCGAAGGTCGAGGTTTTGAGACCCAATTCGCTCGCGGCGAGATCGCGGATCGCGTCGCGGTTCATCGTCAACTGCGCCGCGCGCGCCGACGGGACGACGTGGAATCCCTCGGCTTCGACTTGGGCGAGGATCTCGGTGCGGATCGCCTCGACCTCGGGCACGATATGGTTGGGCCGATATTTCTCGATCGTCGCGCGCAGCGCGTCGCCGTCGAGCATCGAAAAGACTTCGAACGCGTCGGCGACCTGCATCGCGGGCGCGCCTTCATAGCTGTCGCAGGCGATCACGCGGCACCCCAGCCGCTTCGCCGAAATCACGAATTCGCGGCCGAGCTCGCCCGAACCAAGGAGCAGGATGGTGGCGGTTGGGGTCATGACAGTCTTTCCATCGACGTTGGGCGCAAGATTCGGGACGCACGGCGGCGCGGCCTCCGCCATATGAATTTCAGCATCAAAGTGCGACAGCGAATGACATCCAAAGGACCAATCCCGTGACCTATTTTTCGAAAACCATCTGGTCGCCGGTCGGCGAATTGACCCTCGTTGCCAACGACCGGGGCCTCGCCGCGATCCTGTGGGAGAATGATAAGCCCGACCGGGTCCGGCTTGGCACCATGAGTGAAAAGCCGGATCATCCGGTGCTGGTCGAAACCGAGCGGCAATTGGGTGAATATTTTGCTGGTGAGCGCCGTAGCTTCGACGTGCCGCTGTCTTTTGCGGGGACCGATTTCCAGAAGCGCGTGTGGGCCGCCTTGCTCGCCATCCCGTTCGGCGAGACGCGCAGCTATGGCGAGATCGCCGACCAACTCGGCAACCCGGGCGCCTCACGCGCAGTCGGCGCCGCCAACGGCCGCAATCCCATCTCGATCATCGCGCCGTGCCACCGCGTCGTCGGATCGAACGGCAAGCTGACCGGCTTTGCCGGCGGGCTCGAGGCGAAGGCGTTCCTGCTCGACCTCGAACGAGCCGCCTAAAGGTCGAGCGTGCGGATTTCGGGAATCATCCTCCACCACAGCAAGGCGCCCAGCATCGACAGCGCCGCCGCCGTGGCAAAGGCATAACCATAGCCGCCCAGATAATCGACGATCAGGCCGGTCACGATCGGGCCGACGATGCCCGAAATATTGCCGAGCGCGTTCTGCACGCCCATCCAGCTGCCCGCCGCCCGCGGCCCCGCGAAAATCTGGCCGACGGCGAAGATATTCGTCGCGATCAGCCCGGCGCCGAAGCCCGCCAGCGCCAGCCACACCGCCAGCATCGCGTAACCGTCGGCGACCGCGATGCCGGCGGTCGCGGTGCCGATGGCGAGTTGTCCCGCAACCATCAGCCAGCGACGAACCTCGCCTTCATTCGCGCCCCTGGCGACCATCCGGTCGGACAGCCAGCCGCCGGCGAGCGCGACGACGCCCTGCGTCATGAAACTCAACGTCGTCAGCGCGGTCATTTCCCCGATCGAATAGCCGCGCGTGTTGACGAGGTAGAGCGGCAGCCAGGCGAGCAGGAAATAAAAGCCATAGTTCGACAGGAAATGGACGACGCTCATCTTCCACAACGCCGGCACGCGGAGCAGTTGTCGGATCGAAACCCTCTCGCTCGCCGGGACGGCGTGCGCGCGGGCCCGCATCGACGCTGCGGCGAACTGCCAGGGAATAAGCCACAGCAGCGTCACGGCGCCAAAAATCCAGAAAACCGGTCGCCACCCCCATTCGCCGAGGATCGCGCCGCCCGCAAGCACGCCCACCGCCGGGCCGAAAGCGATTGCGGCCGCCACCGCGGCATTGGCGATCCCGCGTCGTTCGGCGGGGACTTCGGCGGCGAAAATCTTGGTGCTGCCGGGAAAGGCGATACTTTCGCCGAGCCCAAGGAACAGCCGCAAAATGATCAGCGACACCAGACCGCCCGCGAAACCGGTGAGCGCCGTGCTTATCGCCCAGATCGCAACCCCGAGCGCGAAGACGCGATAAACGCAAAAGCGATCGCAGAGCCAGCCGACGAACAGGCAGGCGGGGGCATAGACCCAGAAAAAGGCCGATACCGCGAGGCCGAAGCCCGTTGCCGACAGCCCCAGCTCTTCCTTCATCAGCGGCGCTGCGACGCCGATCGCCCCGCGGTCCACATAGTTGAGGAGGACCGACAGCGCGATCAGGACGACGACCCACGTCACCCGCTTTCCGCCAGCGCGGCTTTCGATCGATTGCGTCGCCATAGTCAAGCGCTCCCCTGCCCGGCAACAGGGCTAACAGATGGAGGGCCGCGCGCCAGCGAAAATTAGGGACGCCGCTTCACTCGGGCCACCGCGCCGTATCATGGTCGGGATGCTGATGGTTGCTCGCCCTGATTGCACCGACATAGGCGGCCATTGTTTCTTCGGTCGTGCCCTCGGCCTTGATCGGCAAATCCTCGAAAAGCGACAGCTGGCCTTCGAGCCCGAACTGGACTTGCGGCGGGAACGCCGACGGATCGTCGAACGATCCGGTCGTCAGGTTGATATGCTTGCTCTCGAAATAGTCGTAGAGAAGCGGCGTCCCGCAGTCGCGGCAGAAACCGCGCGCCGCCTTGTCCGAGCTGTTGAAGGTCGCAGGCTCCCCGCGCGTCCAGGTGATCGCATCGCGAGGCACGCCGATCAGGGCGATGAAGAAATTGCCCGCCGCCTTCTGGCACATGCGGCAATGGCAGATATGCGACGTGTCGAGCACCGCGGTGACATGATAGCGCACCGCGCCGCACTGGCAGCCGCCCGATGCTTCGGTTTCGATGCGGTCCATGGCTGTGCTCCTCAATCGATCAGGCAGACGGTGCTCGCTCGATGCCGGTTCGGCAACATCCTTATTCGATCCGGGCGCCCACGGCGATGGCCGCTTTGGCCCTGAGCCAAGGTTCGATGCGGCGGATCGCCTCTTCGACCAGATCAGTGGAAACGGCAAAGCTGAAGCGTATGAAACCATGGCCGTCGACGGGATCGAAATCCAGACCGGGAGCCACGGCCACGCCGGTATCGCGCAGCAAGTCCTCGCAGAAGGAGAGGCTGTCATTCGTGATATGGCCGACATCCGCATAGATATAGAAAGCGCCATCGGGGGGCGCGATCCGCCGCAGGCCCGTCGCCGGGAGTGCGCCGAGCAGCAGTTCGCGATTGCGCGCATAGGTCTGGATATGGCCTTCGAGTTCATCGCGGCAGTCAAACGCGATCAGGCCGGCGTGCTGCGCGAGCGAGGGCGGCGTCAGAAACAGATTGCCCATCCGGGCGCGGGCGGCGTCGATCAACGTCTCCGGCACGACGAGCCATCCCAAGCGCCAGCCCGCCATGCTGAAATATTTGGAGAAGCTGTTGACGACCAGCGCACCCGGCGCGTGCTGGAGCATGGATTCCGCAGGAAGCGTGTAGCTGAGCCCGTGGTATATTTCGTCCGAGACAAGGGCGATGCCGCGGCGCTGACAAACCTCCGCGAGGGCCCGCAGCTCATCCGGCGGGATGATGGTGCCGGTCGGGTTGGCGGGGCTCGCGACGATCAGCCCATCGGGCGCGGGCTCCAGACGCGCGACGGCTTCGGCCGTGATCTGAAACCGTTCGGCTTCGCCGCAGGCGAGCTCGACCGGCACGAGATGAAGCGCCTTGAGGGTGTTGCGATAGGCGACATAGCCGGGCCGCGCGAGAGCGACCTTGGCTCCGGGGGAAAACAGGCATGAGAGGGCAAGGACGAAGGCCGGCGAGGCGCCGCACGTGAGGATGACCTGCTCCGGATTGACGGAGACGCCATAGGCTCCGCCATAATGGGCCGCGATACGCGCCTTGAGCGCAGGACTTTCCCAATAGCCCATGCCGTCGGCATCGAGAATCTCGTGCGCGGCCTTGATCGCAGCGGCCGGAGCGCCGGTGGAAGGCTGGCCGAACTCCATGTGAATTACCGAGCGCCCCTCCGCGCGCATCCGATGGGCGAGGCGACTGATGGCGATGGCGTAAAAGGGATCAATTTCGATCGGCACGGCTAACAGGCTCCGCAAGGTCTCAAAGATTTGTCGCTGCGCCCCCCTATCCGAAAAGCGGCATTGCCCAAATTACCGCGCGGACACGTCAGACCGCCGGACATGTGTGACGCAGCACGGTTCCGCTCCGTGATCCGGTCGGCTGCCCCTTGGCAAGAGCGACGACGCCATTGACGATCACCTCGTCAATTCCGGCGGGGGCCGCCGTCGGCGCTTCGAACGTCGCATGATCCTTGATGGCCGCCAGGTCGAACACGACGATGTCGGCGCGCATGCCGGCGCGCAGCAGCCCGCGATCGGCGAGGCCCAGCCGCTGTGCGGGCCAGCCGGTCATTTTGCGGATCGCGTCGGGCAGCGTCAGCACCGGGCGTGCCTGGACATATTCGGCGATAATACGTGGAAAGGTGCCATAGGAGCGCGGATGCGGCCGCCCCGCGACGGCGGGGTCGACGGTGCTGTCGGCTGCCGAGGCGTCGGTGCCGATGCTTACCCACGGCTGTTTCATCGCAAGGTCGATGTCCTTGTCGTCCATCATGAAATAGAGCGCCGATGCGCGCGCGGGCAGGGCGGCGAGCCAGATGTCCCACGCGGCGTCAGCGGGATCCTTGCCGAGCGCCTTGCCTATGTCGGCGAAATTCTGTCCGTTGAAGCGCTTATATTGTTCGACCTGTCCGTTGGCGAGGACGACATTCTTCCACCCGCCCGAGGCATGGACGAGGTTCGACCAGTCGGCCTGCGGTCCGGCGGCGAGCTCCTTCTTGAGCTGTTCGCGCACCGCGGGGTCGCGCAGCGCCGCATGCGCGGCTTCGCGGCCTTTGGCGAAGACATGTGTCGGCACGGTCACGTCGAGCCCGGTGCCGCCGGCGCGATAGGGATAGATGTTCGCGCCGATATCGACGCCGCGCGTCCGCGCCGCCTCGATCCGCGCAATCGCCTGCGGCATTAGCTTGCCCCACAGCGGGGCATAGGCGGCCTTGATGTGGAAAATCTCGACCTTGGCGCCGCTGCGTTCGCCGATCGCGACCGCCTCGTCGATCGCGGCGAGCAATTTGTCGCTCTCGTCGCGCATGTGGGTGGCATAGAAGCCGCCGCACTTGCCGGGGATCGCCGCCAGCCGCGCCAGATCGGCCGTCGCCTGGAAGCTCGCAGGCGAATAGATGAGCGCCGACGAAATGCCGAAGGCGCCCGCTTTCATCGCGGTGCGTACCTCATCCTCCATCGCGCTGAGCTGCGCTTCGCTCGGCGCCCCCGCGCTGTCGCCCATCACCTTCACGCGCGCCTGGATCGCGCCATAATAGGTGCCGAAATTGACCGCGATGCCCTGCGTTTCGAGCGTGCTGAAATAACCGGCGAGTTCGCTTGCGGGCACCGCCGTCCCGCCTTCGCCGGCTATCAATGTGGTGACGCCCATGCGCAGCTTGTTCGCCGCCGATCCGTCGCGTGGCAGCACGCGCCCCGACTGGTCGAGCATGTCGATGAAACCCGGCGCGACATAGCGCCCGCTTGCGTCGATTTCTTGGCGTCCCTTGCCCTCGATGACGCCGACGCGCGCGATGCGACCGTCCTTGATCGCGACGTCGGCGGTGACCCACGGATTACCCGCGCCGTCGAGCACGCGGCCGCCGCGAATGACGATGTCATAGGCGGCGGGCGGCGGCGCGGCCGCGCCGACCAGTAGCAACGAGGCAAAGGCAAGCGCGAACGGCCGGGTCATGCGGAAATCTCCCTGATTGTCAGTCCTCGACGTACAGATATTGCGTCTGCTGGCCGTCATTGATGGCGAGCGTTCGCTTGCCGTCCTTCGTCCCAACGAGCGCATCGACACCGATGCTGCCGGGGCCGACCGAGACGATCGAGACGCTGCCATCGGCGTTCTTGCGGGTGGCGAGCGGCCCCTCGACGAAGCCGGCCTTGATCCATTTCTGGCCGTTCTTCTCGCTGATCGTGATCTGGCCCACCGTCGGATCGCGATAATGGCCGGCCAGGTCCGCCAGCACCGCGGCGTCGCCCGGATAGGTCAGCCGTTCGCGCTTCGCTATGGCCTGCGCCTTGATCCGCGTGGCGGCCGCGGTGACGTCGCGCGCGGCTTCGGGCTGGCCGTCATAGAGGATTTCGAGCAGGCGGCGGAGCGTCGGCGCCAGCATCGACGCGCCCGGATCGCTGTTGACGAGGATCACCATGCCGACGCCCGATTCGGGCAGAGCAAACCAGTTGCTGTGATAACCGACCAAAGTGCCGCCATGCGTGACGACCTGCACGCCAGAGGCGTCGCGCTGGAACAGCCCCATGCCGTACCAGCTGTCGGGGCCGACCTGCACGCCCTTTTCGCGCCGCGCGAGCAAATTGGCCTCGCTCACGACGCGCTTGCCGTCGAGCATGCCCTTGCCAAGCTCGAGCTGGACGTAGCGCACCATGTCGGCGGTGGTGGAAAAGGCCGCGCCTGCCGGGCGATAGGGATAGGGCGACCAGTTGAAGTCGTTTGACATCAGCGTCACCTTGCCGTCGATGTCGAGGCCGTGCGGCGCCGCCCAATTGCCCGCCATGCCTTCGGCATAATCGAACGTGCTGTCCTTCATGCCGAGCGGACCGAAGACCTTCTCTTCCATCGCGCGGTCATAAGCGGCGCCGAACTCCATCTTCGGATAGAGGATATGCCCGCCGACGTAACCGGCCGCCGAGGCGAGCTGGTTGTTATACTGGAACAGGTCGCCGAACTTGCTGGTCGGCATGGTGGCGGCAAGCTGCGTGAACGTGTCGGCGGCGGGCTGCCCCTTGTCGGCGAGGATGAAGCCGAAATCCTTGCGCGGCAGGCCGGTGCAGGCGCAGATCAGATGCTTGACGAGCACCGAGCTGGTGACCTCGTCATTGCCGAGGCGGAATTCGGGATAGAGGTCGACGACCTTTTCGTCCCAGCGCAGCTTGCCTTCGTCCGCGAGCGTCGAGAGGAGCAGCGTCGTCATCCCCTTTGTGTTCGAGGCGATCATGAATTTGGTGTGCTCGTCAACCTTTTCGGGCGAGCCGAGCGCGCGGACGCCGAAGCCGCCCTGCCACAATATCTTGCCGTCATCGATCAGCGCGAAGCCGACGCCGGGAACCTCAAGCTCCTGACGGCTCTGTTCGACAAAGTCGGTCAGCAGCTTGATGCGCTCGGGGGTGAGCTCGTGCGCGGTCTTGCCGGCGAAGCTTTCCTTCTGGAAGCCCGCCGGACGGAGGCCCTGCGAAACCACCGACATTGCGGCGGACCGCTTGGCGGCGGTGCCCGCCGCGCCATCGACGATCAGCACCGTCCATGCGGTGCCCTTGCGCAGCGCGCTCGCCGAACGTGCGGCGCGCTCGGTCGGCAGCGTTTCATAGGCGAAGCTCACGCGCTCGTCCCAGCCGTCGGCGGGCGGCGCGGCCGTGCTCGTGCGCTGGGCCGGCACGGCGCCTGGCCGGACGATGGCCCAGGCTTTCGCGGCGGCGTCCGCGGCATCGGCAGCGCCGCCGATCTCGGCGACGACGATGCGCAGGTCACCCTCGGGCGAGGTGAAGATCAGCGCGGGGCCTTGCTTCGATGCGGTCCAGTCCTTGGGCTGGACATATTGCACGCCGCTGGCGAGCTGGCCGGGCGTATCGGCCGCGACGGTCTGCGCAAGGGCGGCGACGGGCGCGCAGGAGAGCGCGAGTGCGATCAACAGCTTCATGATGGCTTCTCCTCAGGGCTGGACGAAATGATAGAGAACATGCGGTTGCGACGTGAAGGACAGGCGCCAGCGCCCCTCGGCGCCATGGAAAAGCAATTGCTCATAGGGACCGCCGGCGCGGGCGCCGGTGGCCTGTTCGAACCGCATCGGGCCGACGCGTTCCCAATAGGTGGTCTTGCCGTCGTTGGTGACGGTGACGGCGTTCGGGCCTGCTGCGGTGACCTTCAGGTCGCGTTCGGGATTGGGGGTGCGCGTATAGTCGCGCCGGTTCACGCGATAGGCGCCGAGCGGCAGTATCTCGCCCGCCGGGGCGGCCACGCGCGGGGCTGGCGTGACGGGGAACAGCCGGCCGATCAGTGCCTCGGTCAATTCGGTGCGTCCGCCGTAGCTGCCCTGGCCGCCGGTTTCGGAAACGAAGAAGCCTAGCCCCGCCTCGGGCGCCAGGATCATGTTCGAATGGAAATCGCCGGTGTTGCCGCCATGCCCGACCATGCGCGGGCCTTTTTCGCGAACGACGAAGAAGCCGTGCGCCATGCCGGGCAGGCCGGGGGCGTTGGCGACCGAGTCAGTCATCAGCAGTTTGACCGACGCGGGTTTCAGGATGCGCGCCTTGCCCAGCGCGCCGCCGTTCATCATCGCCATCATGAAACGCGCCATGTCCGGTCCGCTGCTCGTTCCCGATCCGGCGGGCATCACCGGGCTGAACAGTTCGAACGGCTCGGCGACCAGCCGCCCGTCCTTGACCTGATAGCCCGACGCCATGCGCGGCGCGAGCGCGGCGGGCAGGGGTTCGCGAAAGGTCGTGGAAGTCATGCCCAGCGGAGTGAAGATATGCTTTTCGACATAATCGGGGAAAGCCTCGCCCGACACACGCTCGACGATATAGCCGGCGAGCACCGAACCATAATTCGAATAGGAGGTCTCGGTCCCCGCGCGCCAATGGCGTACCGGAATATGCGTCTTCATCCATTCGACATAGGGCGTGATCTTGTCGGGCGTCGGTGCGGTCAGCCCGCCGACGTCGCTCATCCCCGGCGCATGCGCCATCAGGTCGCGCACGCGGATCCGCTGGCCCTCGAACGCGGGAATCTTGAAATCGAGATATTTGTTTACGTCGGCGTCGAGGTCGACGCGGCCCAGCTCGACCTGTTGCAGCAGCGCGCTCCAGGTGAACATCTTCGATACGGACCCTGGCCGGAACAAAGTCTGTTGTCCGTCGACCGCGATGCCCTTGTCGATATCGGCAAAGCCGTAGCCGCGCGAAAAAAGCACCTTGTCGCGATACACGACGGTGACGACCGCGCCCGCGACTTCGCGCGTCGCGATCTGCTGCGCCATCACGCCGTCGACGAAATCGGCAAGCCCGCCGATCCGGTCCTGCGGGATGCTATAAGCAGTTTCCGCAGCGGCCTGCGCCATCGCGGCGGAGGGCAGGGCGATCGAGCCGAGCAGCGCGGCGGCGAATGCAGTGCGGCGCAGGGCCGGAAAGCGGGTCATGGCAAGTCTCCGAAAATCAGGGAAGTCGGGTGGTCATGCGAGGCAGCTGTCGACGAGCACGTCGAACGCGGGGCCGCCGCGCACGGGATCGGCGACGGGCAGGCCGAGGCGGGCGCTCTCGCGCGCCATCAGCTCGGTGGCGGCCGCCTCGCCCAGCGCCGACGTGTTGAACGCAAAGCCCCCGCAACGGATCGCGGGATTGGTCCGCCGGCCGAGCAACAGGGTGAGCTCGACGATCTCCTCGACGCTGGTCAGCTTATAGCCTGCGGTGCCGAGCATCTCGGTGCGGCCGGGCTCGTGGCAAACGACGAAGACATCGGGTTGGCTGCCATGGAGCAGCCCCAGCGATACCGCGGCATAGGCGGGGTGGGTCAGGGCGCCCTGACCTTCGATGATATCCCAATGGCCCGGGGCCGCGTCGGGCGACAGAAGCTCGGCGGCGCCCGCTTCGAAATCTGAGACGACCGCGTCCATCGCGATGCCGCCGCCGGCGATCATGATGCCGGTCTGGCCGCTCGCGCGGAAATCACTGTCGATGCCGCGCCGTTCGAAGGCGCGGGCCAGCGCCAGCGCGGTATATTTCTTGCCGAGCGCGCAGTCGGTGCCGACGGTGAGTAGCCGCTTGCCGCTGCGCTTGCGCCCGGTGCCGACCGGGATCTGCGGCGGCGGCACGCGCACGTCGATCAGCTGGCGGCCGAGTCGGTGTGCGGCTTCGGCGAGTTCGGGGATGTCGGCGAGGCGCATGTGCATGCCCGCGATCAGGTCGAGCCCCGCCTCCAGCGCCTCGACCAGCGACGCGCGCCAGTTCGCGGGGATCACGCCGCCGAGGTTGGCGACGCCGATCACCAGCGCCCGCGCACCGCGGGCATGCGCTTCGGCGGCGGTCAACGCTTCCAGCCCGGTGGTGACCGTGGCGCCGGGCAGCCGCAACTCGCCAACGCATTTGTCGGCCGCCCAGTCCCTCAGCCCGAAGGCGGTCTTGGCAAAACCCGGAACCGTCGTGTCGCCCAGGAACAGCACATAGGGCTGCGGCAGCACGAGCACCCCGGCGATGCGGTCGGTCATGGCGTTCATCAACCGCCCCAGGTTGCGGTGAGCAGCCGCTGGAAATTGCCGCCGAGGACCGCGAGGATATTCGCATCGGAATATTTGCGGCGGAGAAGTTCGTCGGTCAGATCGAACATCTTGAGCGGGTGATCGAAACCGTCGATGTCGATCTTTTCGCGAAAGGCGTAGCTGTCCTTATAGGCGCCGCGCAGCATCTTGTTCATTTCGGGCGAGGTGTCGTCATAGCCATAGAGGTCGGAATCGGTGCCGATGCCGACATGGTCAATCCCGACCAGCTTCACGACATGGTCGATATGGTCGACATAATTCACGATCGTCGTCGGATCGGTCTTGCTCACGAAATTACGCACCCCGGTGATGCCCATCACCCCGCCCTTGGCGGCGAGCGCCTTGATTGCCTCGTCGGTCTTGACGCGCGGGTGATCGATCAGCGCGCGGCAATTGCTGTGCGTGATCGCGATCGGCTTTGGCGAAATCTCGATGGCGTCGAGCGTCGTGCGGTCGCCGCTGTGCGAGACGTCGACGAGCATGCCGACCTCGTTCATCGCCTTGATGATCTCGACCCCGAAATCGCTGACGCCGCCGTCGACGCGGTCGGTCGATCCCGACCCGATGCGATTCTGCGAATTATAGGTGAGCTGGGCGCAGCGTTGCCCGATGCCATAGAAGGTCTTGACGTCGGCCGGGCGCAGGAAATGGTCGGCGTTCTGCAAACCCATGATCACCGCGACCTTGCCGTCCTGCTTGGCGCGCAGGATGTCGGCGAACTTGTCGACGCCGGTGAAGACATGGCTGTTGCGCGCGACGAAATTGCCCCAGATCGCAAAGAAGCTGAGCGCCTGTTCCTTCGCCGTCGGGCCGCCGATGCCCACCGCATGATGGATGGCATTGATGCCGCTGGCTCGAAAATCCGCGGTTTCTTTCTCGCTCAGCGCCTTGGTGTAATAGCTGGGGTCGAAGTCGATCTTGATCGGCGCGAGCATGTCGACGACGACCGCGCGCTGGACCAGCTCGATCGCGCGCTTCGAATAGGCGCGGTTCGTGAATGGGCTGATCTGGATTTGCGCCCGCGCGATATAGGGAGCGGCGAGGGGGGCGGCGATCGCCGCGCCCGCGGCGCAAATCGCCTGCCGTCGAGAAAATAGCATCTTCGTCCCCCCATATTAAATTTTCCAATCAGGACGATATTGTCCCAATTGGATATCGTCAATCATTTCCTTCGAACAGGAGGACTATTCCCGACGGTCAGCGCACCACGGGCAGTTCGACATAGGAAAGGCGGCCCGGCGCGTGGTGGACGACGTTCGTCGCGACGACGCCCTTGCTCTCGCGCTCGTTCGGCCCGCCGGTGTTGAGATTGCGCACGAATTTGGGGAAGTTCGACGAGGTGACCTCGATGCGGATCCGGTGGCCGACGCCGAAGCGGATGCTCGTCGCGATCGGCGAGGGCTTGATCGGATAGACCTCGCCCGGACGCATCATCGCCGGCTTGCCGAACCCCTCGCGATAACGCGCGCGAAAGATCGTATCGCCGATGATCCATGCGGTGCCGTCGGGCGCGACATCGACCAGCTTCAACGCAAAATCGGTATCGGGCGCGCTCGACGACACATTGAGCAGCGCATCGACGAAACCGCTCACCTCGATCGCTTCGGTCAGCGGCTCGGTCGAATAGACGAGGACATCGTCGCGAATCTCGACCCTGCGCTGGTCGAACGCGCCCGGGATCACGATGCCGCCGTTGCAGCAGTCGCCGCCGCCCACCGTCGGCACCGGGTTCATCGGATCGTAACGGAAACGATCGGGGGTATCGGCGCCGGGCGCCTTGGCGACCAGGCGGCCATCGCCGTTGAGGCTGTTCGCATTGCCGCCGCTGTCGAGATAGAGGCGCAGCGGCTTGGTGCCTTTAGGCGGCCAGCTCTCATTGCTGCGCCACTGGTTCGCGCCCATCGCGAAATAGCGGACGTGCGGCGTCGAGTCGGGGAAGGCCTTTTTATTAGCCTTCAGCCAGCGATCGAACCAGCCGAAGATCGCACCATCGACATCGAAACTCGTGTCGCCCATCGAACGCTCGCCAACGACCGTGTCCTTGCCGAGGCGCGCATAGCCGCAGTGAGTGACGGGCGCGATCACCGCATATTGGTTCGCGGCAGCCTCGGCATCGGTGGTGCTCGCGCGGGCATGGTTGAACAGCTCGAGGTTCGGGCCGATCGAGACGTCGTACCAGCTGTTGAACCAAAGCGCGGGCACGCCCCACCCCATGTCGTCATGATAGAGCCCGCCCTCGCGCCACGCCGGGTCGGCAGGCGTGCGGGCGATCAGTGTGTCGAAGGTTTGCCGCGGTTCGCCCAGGCTCGACAGCAGGGTGTCGACCGGCAGGTGCTTGATGTGCTTGTTCCAATCGACCTTGGGCTTGGTCGCGGCGAGATCGTTGTTGAGCGTGGCGCGGGCGCGCGTCGCTTCGTCAATGTCGGCGGGAAGCTGGGCGCGGACCGGATTGTCGACGCCATAGAGCCAGACGAAGAACAGGCTGCGCGGCACGCCGCCGGTGTACCAATTGCCCTGTTCCTGGAAACGGCCGACCTTGCCGATCCCGGCGCCCGCCGCCATCGGCACCATCGCGGCGTGCGCGGGATGGTTCTGCGCGGCGAGCGCAAGCTGCCATTCGGCCGAGGAGGAGCAGCCGAGCGTGCCGATCTTGCCGTTCGACCAGCCCTGCGCCGCGATCCAGCTCAGCGTGTCGTAACCGTCGGTCTGCGGCTTGCCGAGGATCTCATACTTACCCTCGGAGAAATAACGGCCGCGTTCGTTCTGGACGATGAAGACATAGCCGCGCCGTACCGCCTCGATCGCGTAACGCTGCGTCGGTCCGCGCAGCTTGTGCTCATTATAGGGCGTCTTCCACAGGATCACCGGCAGGCGGCCCTTGGGGTTCTTCGGGGTGTAGATGTTCGTCGACAGGCGAACGCCGTGGCGCATCGGCACCATCACCGCGATGCGCGAATCGGCGAGCGTGGCGATTTCGTTCTCCAGCGCTTCCGGCGTGTATTTCGACAGGTCCTGCGCGGCGGCGGGCGCCGCTGCGAAAGCGGCAAGAAACAAAGCGAGCGGCGAGCATAAGCGCAACATCGGCAACTCCGTTATCCCGGTTTTCGGCCCCGGTTCGACACCGCAGGCATACAGACCTCAACCCAAACCCCTTGTCAATTATGGGCTTAATTTCTCACAAGAGAAATATATTGTCCTAAACAGGACATTGTGGCAGCTTCATTGCACGGGAAAACGGACGAGCCGCCATCGAGCGGCGCAAAACAAAGGGGCGGATTCACATGCGCAAGGATATTTACAGGCTCGGTTACACCCTCGCTCGCGGCAGCAGTGCTGCGGCGCTCGCAATCGGATTGTTCGTCGCCATGCCAGCCGCGGCCCAGGTGGCTACGGATACGGTCGCCGCCGATGGCGAAGAGATTCTCGTCACGGGGTCGCGCATCGCGCGCGCCGGTTTCGACCAGCCCACCCCCACGACGGTGATCGGTGAGGATGAATTGCGCCTTGGTGCGCGTCCGAACATCCAGCAGGTGCTGAACGACCTTCCGCAAATCCGCCCGACGACGACGCCGACCGTGTCGAACGGCAACACCTCGACCGGCACCGCGCCCGTCGACATGCGCGGTCTTGGTTCGAACCGCACGCTGGTGCTGCTCGACGGCCGCCGCTTCGTCGGCGAGGGCAATCTCAATTTCATCCCGACCAATCTGGTCGAGCGCGTCGAGGTCGTCACCGGCGGCGCATCGGCCGCCTGGGGCTCGGGCGCGGTCGCGGGCGTCGTCAACATCCTGCTCGACAAGGATTATGACGGCATTTCGGTTGGCGGCAATGTCGGCACGTCGTCGCGCGGCGACGGCTTCCGCTATGGGTTCGATGCGAAATTCGGCACCAGCTTCGCCGACGGGCGCGGCCATTTCATCATCGGCGGCGAATATGTCAAAGACCGCGGCGTGATCGACCGCAGCACGCGCCCGCAACTCAACAGCCCCGATTTCATCCCCTCGGGCACGGGGTCCGAACTGGTCCGCGACGTCAACTTCGGCAACGTCACGCTCGGCGGCCTCATCACCAGCGGCGTGCTCGCGGGGCAGACGTTCAACGCCGACGGCACGCTGCGCGCCTTCGATCGCGGCACGGGCGTCGGTGCAGCCGCCTTCCCGACCCGGATGGTCGGCGGCGCAGACGGCATCAATCTTTACGATACCATCCCCGTTTCTTCGCCCTTCGAGCGGCTGAGCACCTATGCCCGGCTGAGTTATGAGGTCGGCGATGCGACCTTTTGGGTCGACGCCAGCTATGCGCGCTCGCTGTCGAACGCGCCCTTCTTTGGCGATTATACGGTCGGCGGCGCGCTCGGCCTGCCGTACCTGACGATCCAGGCGAACAACCCCTATCTATCGACCGCGGTCCGCGATCAGCTCGCCGCCGCGGGCGAGACGAGCTTCACCTTCGGACGCTATTTCAACGACATATTGCAGCTGCAATTCCGCGGCGAGCGGACCAGCAAGGAAGGCGCGATCGGCGTCAACGGGACGTTCGGCAACGGCTTTCGGTATAAGGCCTGGTACAGCCATGGCGAGGTCGAAAGCGAGCAGAAGATGGGCAACTCGCGCCTTGTCCGGCAGTTCAACAATGCGATCAACGCGGTGTCGAGCGGCGGGCAAATCGTCTGCGGCATCAACGCCGACGCCGACCCGACCAACAACGATCCCGCCTGCCAGCCGCTCAATCCGTTCGGCGCCTTGAACGCGTCGCCCGAAGCGCGCGCCTATGTCACCGGCGCGCAGCAATCTTTCGGGACGAACAAGCTCGATTCGGTGGGCGGTGAAATTCAGGGCGATCTCTTCTCGCTGTGGGCTGGGCCGGTGACCGTTGCGGTCGGCGCCGAGGCGCGCTGGGAAGAACAAATCTCGTCGCGCGACGACTTCACGATCGCGAACGCCAGCAACTTCGGCATCCTCGTCTTCTCGACGCCCACCTCGGGCGGGTTCAATGTCAAGGAAGCGTTCGGCGAAGTCCTGTTCCCGCTGCTCAAACTCGAAAATGCGGTGGAGATCGATCTGAGCGGCGCGGCGCGCTATTCGGATTACAGCACCAGCGGCGGCATCTGGACGTGGAAAGCTGGCGGCACTGCCCGACTTTTCAATGACCTGCTGCTGCGGGCAACGCGGTCGCGCGACATTCGCTCGCCCGGCGTCGGCGAATTGTTCGCGCTCCGCTCGATCAATATCGGGCCGCTTAACGATCAGGACAGGGACGGGCGGGCCGCGGCGAACCCCGCCTATAACCCGCAACCGTCGACCGTGACGACATTCACCGGCGGCAACCCGAATCTCGTGCCTGAAGTGAGCTACACGACGGCAATCGGCGCAACCTATTCGCCGTCCTTCCTGCGTGGCTTCAGCGCGTCGGTCGACTATTACAAGATCAAGATCGACGGTGCGGTCACGGCGCTCAACGGATCGAACCTCACGCTCCTGTGTTCGCGCGGGGTCACCTCTGCTTGCGATGCCGTCACGCGCGATGCGACGGGGACGGTCACCCAGGTGGCGGCCACCCAGCAGAATATCGCTAGTTTTGAGACGAGCGGGCTCGACATGGAGGCGTCCTATGTCACCAGGCTGGCCGCCGGTGGCAGCATAAGGCTTCGCGCGCTCGCGACCTATGTCGACAAGCTGGTGTTCGATACCGGCGTTACCCGCGTCGAGACGGCGGGCGACGTGGGCGATTCGGTGCAGCGTGCGACGCCGAAGTGGCGCGGGACGCTCAGCGCAACCTATGAGGACGACAATGTCGGATTCGACATCCGCGCGCGCTATATCGACGGCGGCAATTTCGACCGGACGCGCACGACGCTGATCAACAACCGGATTTCGTCGCGGACCTATGTCGACCTTGGCGCGCGGTTCAAGATCGAGGATCGCTTCACATTGTTCGGCAATGTGAACAATCTGTTCGACCGCGATCCGCCGCTCGTCACCGTGAACAGCACGCTGTACGATGTCGTCGGACGCTACTTCACCGTCGGAGCGCGGGTCGATTTCTAAGCCGGCGGCGGGCATGCACAGAGGCTTGATCCGGTACAGCCTTGCGTTGCTGTTCGGCGTCGTTGCCGGGGGCGCGGCGATGGTTCAACCGGCGGCTAGTCCGCCGGCTGCCGTCGCCCCCAGCCTCTCGGAATATGAAGCGCAGGACGTGATGATTCCGATGCGCGACGGCGTCCTTCTGCACGCGCAGGTCTGGCGCCCGAAAGGCCATGTCGGGAAGCTCCCCATCCTGATGACGCGGTCGCCCTATGGCTTTACCAAGGCGCGCATCGACACCGGCCTCAGCAAGGCGGGGGGCTATGGCGAGCTGGCCGAGGACAAGTTCATCTTCGTCTTTCAGGACATTCGCGGCCGCTTCGGTTCCGAAGGCGAATTCGTAAATCTGCGGCCGCTCAAGAAGACCGCCGATGGCATCGACGAGGCGACCGACACCTATGACAGCATCGACTGGCTGGTAAAGAATCTGCCGGGCAACAATGGCAAGGTCGGTGTGTTCGGCGTGTCTTACGGCGGCTGGACGGCCGCAGTAGCGACGGTGAATCCGCACCCCGCATTGAAGGCGGTGACCTCGCAGGCGTCGCCCGAAGACATGTTCATCGGCGACGACTTCCTGCACAATGGCGCCTTCCGGCTCGACTACGCCTGGTCGTGGGTATCGGCGCTGGAGACCGACGGGCGGACGATGAAGGCGTTCGATTTCGGCACCGACGATGCCTATGACTGGTATCTGAAACAGTCGGACCTCGCCGACATGGATCGGCGGCTGCTCGGCCGTTCGATGCCCAGCTGGCAAAATTTCGTGTCGCATCCGAACTATGACAGCTTCTGGCGCGACAGCCGGACCTCGCACATGATGCCGGCAAAGGTTGCGGTCCCCAATCTGATTGTTGCCGGCTGGTGGGACCAGGAAGATTTTTACGGCCCCATGACGATCTACGCCAATCAGGAGAAAGGCGACGATCGCGGCCTGAACTATCTGGTCGTCGGGCCATGGAACCACGGCGGCTGGCGTGGCGAGGGCAGCAAATACGGCCCGTTCGAACTGGGCGGGCCGACGGGGCAGTGGTTTCGGACCTCGGTCGAGCTTCCCTGGTTTCGCTATTGGCTAAAGGGTGTCGGCAAGCTCGATCAGCCCGAAGCATTCGTCTTCCAGTCGGGCAGCAACAAGTGGCAGCGCCTTTCGCGCTGGCCCGCAGTCGAGGGCAAGCAGCGCAGCCTGTATCTGCATCCCGAAGGCAAGCTCTCCTTCGACGCGCCAAAGTCGCGCAAGGGCGCCAGTAGCTTCGTTTCGGATCCGGCGAACCCGGTCCCGTATCGCGACCGGGCGATACTGAAGCCGTTCATGCGGCCGGAATCGAACTGGTCGACCTGGATAGCCGACGACCAGGCGCCCTTTACGAAGCGCAAGGATGTATTGTTCTGGCAGACTGAGCCGCTGGCCGAGGATGTTACCGTCGCCGGCGACATCGAGGCGCGCCTGTTTGCCAGCACGACGGGCACCGACGCCGACTGGGTGGTCAAGCTGGTCGACATCTATCCATCCGACGCGGCGACGCCCGAGGATTTGCGCGGGCGGCAGCGGATGATCGCGAACGACGTGTTCCGCGGCCGCTTTCGCGCCAGCTATGAAAAGCCGGCGGCGATCAAGCCGGGCAAGGCGTTGGAATATAGGATCGACCTGCATTCGGCGTCGCATGTGTTTCGAAAAGGGCACCGTATCGGCGTGCAGGTGCAAAGCAGCTGGTTCCCGCTGATCGACCGCAACCCGCAGACCTTCGTACCCAATATCCTGAAAGCCAAACCAGGGGACTATCGCGCGCAGACGCATTCGGTCTTCTACTCGCGCGATTTCCCCTCCTCGATCTCTATGTCCGTCGTGCCCGACGCGAAGTAATCATCTGTTCGTTGTCGGCTTTCGCATTTTCGGATTCGAAAGCGGACAGCGGAGCTGTTACTCCCACTCGATCGTTCCCGGCGGCTTCGAAGTATAGTCGTACACCACGCGGTTGATGCCTTGGACCTCGTTGATGATGCGCGTCGCGCAGCGGCTGAGGAAGCTCGCGTCGAAGGGATAGATGTCGGCGGTCATGCCGTCAGTCGAGGTGACCGCGCGTAGCGCGCAGACATGGTCATAGGTGCGCCCGTCGCCCATCACGCCGACGGTCTTGACGGGCAGCAGGACGGCGAACGCCTGCCAGATCGCATCATACAGCCCCGCGTTGCGGATCTCTTCGAGATAGACGGCGTCGGCCTTGCGCAGGATGTCGCAGCGATCCTTGCTGACCTCCCCCGGGATGCGGATCGCGAGGCCGGGGCCGGGGAACGGATGGCGGCCGACGAAGATGTCGGGGAGCCCCAGCTCCTTGCCGAGCAGGCGGACCTCGTCCTTGAACAGCTCGCGCAGCGGCTCGACCAGCTTCATGTTCATGCGTTCGGGCAGGCCACCGACATTGTGATGGCTCTTGATCGTGACGCTCGGCCCGCCGGTGAACGAAACCGATTCGATCACGTCGGGATAAAGCGTGCCCTGCGCGAGGAAGTCGGCGCCGCCAATCTTCTTCGCTTCTTCCTCGAACACATTGATGAATTCGGCGCCGATGAACTTGCGCTTCTTTTCGGGGTCGGTGAGGCCCGCAAGGCCGCTCATGAAGCGCTCCTCGGCGTCGACGACAACGAGCGGGATGTTGTAATGGTCGCGGAACAGGCGCTCGACCTGCTCGCGCTCATTCATGCGCAGCAGGCCATGGTCGACGAAGACGCAGGTGAGCTGTTCGCCGATCGCTTCGTGGATCAGCACCGCGGCGACCGCGCTGTCGACGCCGCCCGACAGGCCGCAAAGCACACGCTGGTCGCCGACCTGTGCGCGGATTTCCGCGATCTTGGTGGCGCGGAATTCCGCCATCGTCCATTCGCCGCTACAGCCGCAGACGTGGCGGACGAAGTTGGCGATCAGCTTCGCGCCGTCGGGGGTGTGGACGACCTCAGGGTGGAACTGCGTGCCGTAATAGCGGCGCTCGTCGTCGGCGATGAGCGCGAAGGGGGCGCCGTCGCTGATCGCGACGATGCGAAAGCCCGGGGCAAACTGCGTGACGCGGTCGCCGTGGCTCATCCACACCTGGTGACGCTCGCCAACCTCCCACAGGCCGTCGAACAAGACGCAGGGTTCGGTGACGGTCAGGAAGGCGCGGCCGAATTCGCCGTCGCGTTCGCCATCGGCGCCGCCCGGCTCGACCTGTCCGCCGAGCTGCTGGCTCATCACCTGCTGGCCGTAACAGATGCCAAGGATCGGTACGCCGCTGTCAAAGATCGATTGCGGCGCGCGCGGGCTGCCGGCGGCGGGAACCGATGCGGGCGAGCCCGACAGGATCACGCCCTTGGGCTTCATCCGTTCGAGCGCGGCCTCGGCAGCGCTGAACGGGACGATCTCGCTATACACGCCGGCCTCGCGGACGCGGCGGGCGATGAGCTGGGTCACCTGGCTGCCGAAATCGACGATCAGGATGGATTCGCCAATATCGGCTTTTGGGGCGGCGGAGGAGTTGGGAGTCGGCATGGGTGGCCGATAAGGGTGAAGGCCCATGCTGTCCAGCGGTCGATATCGACTGCCCGTCGAACCGGCATGGCCCCGACACATTGTTGCGACAATTGCGCGACATAGATGAACCGCGAACAAAGCGCGGCGTCATCGAGCGTTAAGCGCGCCCGTGCGAAGAAAAAACCAAGATAGAAAAGAAACAAAGGTTCTCCCCAATGAATAACATCCGCCTGTCCATTTCCGCACGCGCCGCCCTGCTCGCCGCAGGCGCCTCGTTCGCGCTGCCAGCGATGGCCGAGGCGCCGATCGGCCCGCCTGCGACCGCTGCGGTGGCCGAACAGCCTGCCGAGGCTGCCCCCGCTGCGCCCGAAACGGTCGAAGATGCCTATGACGATTATAGCGAGGACGAGATCATCGTCACCGCGCCGCGCCTGGCGGGCCAGCTTGACACTGAAATCAAGGCCGAGGCCGAACTCGATGAAGCGGCGATCGCCAGCTACGGCGTGTCGAACGTCTCCGAACTGCTCGACGCGCTCGCGCCGCAGACGCGCTCGGGCCGCGGGCGCGGCGGCGGGCGGCCGATCATCCTGGTCAATGGCCGCCGCATTGGCGGCTTCGGCGAGGTGCGCAACCTGCCCCCCGAGGCGATCGCCAAGGTCGAGGTCTTTCCCGAGGAAGTCGCGCTGCAATATGGCTATTCGGCCGACGAGCGCGTCGTCAACCTGGTGCTCAAGCCCAATTTCCGGCAGGTTTCGGTCGAGGCCGAGGGCGGCATTCCAACGCAGGGCGGCCGCTTTCAGGGCGAGATCGAGCCAAGCTTTCTCGCGATTACCGACAATGGCCGGGTCAACATTAACGCGGGCTGGGAAAGCAAGTCGATGCTGCTCGAAAGCGAGCGGAACCTCGATTATCGCGGCGATGCGGCCCAGGCGGCCGAAGCGCCCGCGCGCAGCCTGCTCGGCGCATCCGACGAATATCGCATCGACGCGACGATCCAGCGCAGCCTGAACAAGGTCACCGACGCGTCGGTCAATGTGCGCTGGGACCAGACCGATACGCTGTCCCTGCTCGGCCCTGGGCTTGCCGGCGTGGGCGATCCGCTCGAACGCGACAGCCGCGCGCGCAACCTCACCACGACCGCCAGCGTCAACGGGATGCTCGGCGACTGGCGCTGGTCGGTGTCGGGTAATTATGCCGATGCCGATCAGCTTACTTTCACCGACCGGATGATTACGCCGACCGGCGGCGGTGCCCGCTTCGAAACCACCGACCGCTTCGACAGCAGCCAGCAGACGTTCGGCGCCAACGCCAATCTGTCGGGCACCGTGACCGAGGGCTGGGCCGGCCCCATCCGTCTGTCGATGACGGGCAGCTATTCGGGGCTGCGTTTCGACAGCCGTTCGGACCGTTCGGGCGATATCGTCACGACCGACCTCGCGCGCGACCTGCCGAGCGTGTTCGGATCGCTGACCGTGCCGCTGCTTGATCCCGAATATGAGGTCGGCAATATCGGCCGCGTCTCACTGACGTTGAGCGGGCAGGTAGCGAATCCCAGCGACTTTGAATCGCTCAAAAGCTGGGGCGCGAACCTCAACTGGGGCGTGACCGACAATCTCTCGCTGATCGCCAGCTTCAACAATGACGAGGCGGCGCCCGGTATCCAGCAGCTCGGCGCCGCGCCGCTGACGACCGATGGGGTCACCTATTATGATTTCAGGACCGGCCAGACGGTTCAGATCAGCACGACCACCGGCGGCAATCCTTTTCTGCTCGCCGAACAGCGCCGCGACTTGAAGCTGGGGCTGAACTGGTCGCCGCCGATGGTCGAGGGGCTGCGGCTTTCGGTCAATTACAACCGCAACAAAAGCTATGACACGGCGAACAGCCTGCCGCTGCTGACCCCCGAGATCGAAGCGGCGTTCCCCGATCGCGTCACACGCGATGCCAACGGCGTGTTGCTGGCTATCGACCAACGCCCGGTGAATTTTGACCAGTCCGAAAATTCGCAGATCCGCTGGGGCCTCAATTTCGGCAAGAGCTTCGGCCAGCAGGAACAGCGTGGCCCCGGCGCGGGTCGTTCCGATGGAGCGGATGGCGAAGGCGCCAGCCCTCGCGGGCCCGGCGGCGGCGGGCCGCGCGCCGGTGGTCGTGGTGGACGCGGCGGTGGTCCCGGCATGTTTGGCCGTGGGCCGCAGGGCGGGCGCTGGCAGGTGTCGCTTTATCACACGATCAAGCTGACCGATAAAATACTGATCCGTCCGGGCGTGCCCGAACTCGACTTGTTGAACGGGTCTGCGACGGGCAGCGGTGGCGGCAGCAACCGCCACCTGTTCGAACTCGACGGCGGGCTGTTCCACAACGGCATGGGCGTGCGGCTCAGCGCAAAATATGACAGTGGCAGCACGGTGACGGGCGGCACCGCGGGCGACCTGAAGTTCGGCGATCTTGCGACCTTCAACCTGCGCTTCTTCGTCGACCTGAACCAGAAGGCGAAGCTGACCGAGAAGCTGCCTTTCCTCAAGGGATCGCGCCTGCGCCTGTCGGTCGACAATGTCTTCGATGCGCAGCGTAAGATCACCGACGCCAACGGCATCGTGCCGCTCAATTACCAGCCAGGCTATATCGACCCCCTGGGCCGCTATATCGAGCTGGAGTGGCGCAAGACCTTCTAGGCGGCGACCCGCGCGTCGGCGATCGCTTCGCGTGGCGGTTCGGAGGGAACAAAAGTCAGCGCCTTCGCAAATTGCGCGGTGCAGCTAGCCCAGCTGTACCGTGCGCCAAGCGCTTCGGCGTCGGTGCGGTCGCAGGCGAGCGCCATGTCGATCGCGCGGCCGAGATCCTCGTCGAGCGCGCCCGCGCCGCCCGTCACAATGTCGCCCGGACCCGGCACCGGAAAGGCGGCCACCGGCGTTCCGCAACTCATCGCCTCGATGATGACAAGGCCGAAGGTATCGGTACGGCTGGGAAAGACAAACACGTCGGCGCCTGAATAGGCCGAGGCGAGCGCTTCGCCGCCTAGCTTGCCGAGAAACAAGGCGTCCAGATGCTGCGCCTTGAGCTCGGCGAGCGCGGGGCCTTCGCCGACGATGACTTTCGTGCCCGGCCGGTCGGTGGCCAGAAACGCGCCGATATTCTTCTCGACCGCAACGCGGCCGACATATAGCTGGATCGGCCGCGCCAGCCCCGCATAGGCCGGGTGTGGCGTGCGATCGGCGCGGAACAGCGCGTGATCGACCCCTCGCTCCCACATCATCGTCTGCGCAAGACCCTGCTCGGCCAGTTCGCGCGCGAGGCTGCGCGTCGCGACCATGATGTGCCGCGCCGGACGATGGAACCAGCGGATGAAGCGCCATACGAACGCGGGCGACACGGGCAGCCGTGCCGCGACATATTCGGGAAAACGCGTGTGATAAGCGGTGGTAAAGGGAAAATTGTTCGTGAGGCACCAGCGCCGCGCCGCCATGCCGAGCGGGCCTTCGGTCGAGATGTGGATCGCCTGTGGGCCGAACGCGCGAATATGGCGTCCAACCTTGCGTCGCCCTGCCAGCGCGAGCCGGATTTCCGGATAGGAGGGACAGGGGATCGATCGGAACAGGTCGGGCGAAATAACCCCGACCTCATGCCCCGCGGCGTGCAATTCGGCGACCGTCGCCTGCAGCGTGCGGACGACGCCGTTGACCTGCGGCTCCCACGCGTCGGTGACGATCAGGATCCTCATGCGGCCGCGTCCTTTATGCTGCACGCGCCGGAGCGGGCAGTTTCAGCGGCGTCGGCGCGCTGCGGCTGGCGACCTCGTCGGCCCAATGCAATATCTCCATCGTGCCGTCATGATGTTCGACCAGCGCGGTGCAGCCTTCGACCCAGTCGCCGTCGTTATAATATTCGGTGCCCTCGATCTCGCGCATCTCGGCGCTGTGGATATGCCCGCACACCACCCCATCGACCCCGCGCGAGCGCGCGGCGTGAGCGACGACTTCCTCGTACCGGCCTATGAACTGGACGGCGTTCTTGACCTTGTGCTTGGCGACCATCGACAGCGACCAATAAGGCAAGCCGAACGCGCTGCGAACGCGGTTCACCACCACATTGCACTTCATCAGCGCGGTGTAAGCGGCGTCGCCGACGAAGGCGAGCCAGCGGTGCGCCAGCATCACCGCGTCGAACTCGTCGCCATGAACGACCAGCAATTTTCGGCCGTCGGCGGTTTCATGGATCGCCTCGCGGCGGATCTCGACCCCGCCGAAATCGAAGCCGTCAAACGGCTTGCACATTTCGTCATGGTTGCCGGGGACATAGACGACGCGCGTGCCGCGCTTGGCGCGCTTGAGCACGCGCCACACGACGTCATTATGCTCGGGCGGCCAGAAATGACGCTTCTTGAGCCGCCAGCCGTCGATGATGTCGCCGACAAGGTACAGCGTCTCGCAATCGACATGGTCGAAGAAGTCGATCAGCATCGCAGCGTTGCACCCGCGGGTGCCGAGATGGATGTCGCTGACCCACACGGTGCGGTAGCTCCGCCGCTCGCCGATCACGCGTTCGGGAATATGCGGGTCGGTGGTGAACGGGTCGGGAAAACGCGCGGGGATGGGCAGGGTCGAAATCGTGGCCATGTCACACTCCGTAAGCAGCCTCTGGCTGCCCACGGCCTAGACAGGAGTTTTGTTACAGCGTGCGAATCAAAGCCGCGACAGTTTGAAGAAAGTTCAGCGGCAGCTTTGTGACGTTGCCTATTTGACACATGTTCGTGTTAACCATGATCCAATCAGGTTCGCCGGATCACCAGGTTCCTGATTTCGCTCATATCTTCCATGGCAAAGCGCACGCCTTCGCGACCGAGGCCGCTGTCCTTCACCCCGCCATAGGGCATGTTGTCGACGCGGTAACTCGACACATCGTTGACGACGATGCCGCCGACGTCGAGATGATCCCACGCGTCGAGAACTTTGTGCAGGTCGCGGGTAAAGAGGCCGGCCTGTAGCCCGAATTTGCTGTCATTAACCTCGGAGAGCGCCGCCTCCCACTCGGTGAATTTCGACAGGATGACGACGGGGCCGAACGCTTCTTCGCGCACAACGTCGGTGTCGCCAGGGACGTTCTCCAGCAGCGTCGCCTCCATCATGTTCCCCGCGCAGCCGCCGCCCGCGAGCAAGGTCGCGCCCGCGGCGACCGCATCGTCGATCCAGCTTTTCAACCGCTGGGCTTCCTTCTCGGAAATCATCGGCCCGATAAAGGTATCGCGCATCTTGGGATCGCCCGATTTCAACGTCTTGACCTTCGCCGCGAACATGTCGCGGAAGCGGTCGTAGATATCCTCATGGATGATCGCGCGCTGGACGTGGATGCAGCTCTGCCCCGACTGATAATAACCGCCGAAGATGATCCGCGCGAGCGCATGGTCGAGGTCTGCGTCCTTGTCGACGACGACCGCGGCGTTACCGCCGAGTTCGAGCACGACCTTTTTCTTGCCCGCCTTCGCCTTCAGCTCCCAGCCGACGCCCGGCGAACCGGTGAAAGACAAAAGCTTAAGCCGCTCATCGGTGGTGAACAGGTCGGCGCCGTCGCGGCTCGCGGGCAATATGCTGAACGCGCCCTCGGGCAATATGTCGCATTCGGCGAGCACCTCGCCCATGATGATCGCGCCGAGCGGCGTCAGCGAAGCGGGCTTCATCACGAACGAACAGCCCATCGCAATCGCCGGCGCGATCTTGTGCGCCGCGAGGTTGAGCGGGAAATTGAACGGCGAGATGAAGCTGCACGGCCCGATCGGCACGCGCTTCCATATTCCCATATAGCCCTTCGCGCGCGCCGAAATGTCGAGCGGCTGGACCTCGCCATAATTACGCGTCGCTTCCTCGGCGGCGATGCGAAAGGTATCGATCAGGCGCGTGACCTCGCCCTCGCTGTCGGCGATCGGCTTGCCCGCCTCGACGCACAGCGCATAGGCCAGTTCGTCGAACCGCTCCTGAAAACGTGCAACGCAGTGGCTCAGCACGTCGCGTTTTTCATAACTCGCCAGCCGCGCCATCGGCTCTGCAGCGCGCACGGCGCCCGCAATCGCCTCGTCGATGACGTCGGGGGTCGCGAGCGCGGTGCGAAACGCGACCTCGCCGGTGAATTTGTCGATCACCTTGAGGTCGGTGTTCGGCTGCACCGCCTTGTTGTTAAGATAGAGCGGATAGACGTCTTTGAGTTTCATGCGCTTACTCCCCCCTCCCGCTTGCGGGAGGGGTCAGGGGTGGGCCAGCAACGGTGCGGTATTCCCACCCCGCTGCGACTAGCGAGCAAGCTCGCAAGTCTCGCTGCCCCTCCCGCTTGCGGGAGGGGAGTTAACGTTACAACTCCTTCGACAACCGTTTGATATCATTATTCAAAATCTGGTCATTCTCCGAATAATCGACGGGGCAGTCGATCAAATGCACCCCCGGAGTATCGCGCGTATGCGCGAGCAGTTCCTTCAGATGCGCCGCGCTTTCGACCCGATGCCCATGCGCGCCATAAGCCTCCGCATATTTGACGAAATCGGGGTTGCCATAGGTCAGCCCCCAATCCTTAAAGCCCATATTCGCCTGTTTCCAGCGGATCATCCCATAGCTGTTGTCGTTGAGGATCAGCACGGTGATGTTGAGCCCGAGCCGGACCGCGGTTTCCATTTCCTGGCTGTTCATCATGAAACCGCCGTCGCCGCAGATCGCCATGACCTTGCGGTTCGGATAGAGCATCGCCGACATCATTGCCGACGGCAGCCCCGCGCCCATCGTCGCGAGCGCATTGTCGAGCAGCACGGTATTCGGCTTGCACGCCGTATACCCCCGCGCGAACCAGATCTTGTAGACGCCGTTGTCGAGGCAGATGATCCCGTCGTCGGGCATCGCATCGCGCACCGATTGCACCAGATGCGGCGGAAAGATCGGGAAGCGTTCGTCTTTGGCCAGCGGCGCGGTGTGATCGACCTCGCCCTGGCGATAGGCGAGCAGATGATCGAATTTCCAGCCGCCGTTGGGGACGATGTCCTCCTTCATCTGCCACACGGCATTTGCGATATCGCCGATCACCTCGATATCGGGGAAATAGACCGGATCGACCTCGGCGGTCTTGGTCGACACATGGATGACGGTCGGCCCGCCACGCTGCATGAAAAAGGGCGGCTTTTCGATCACGTCGTGGCCAAGGTTGACGATACAGTCCGATGCCTCGACCGCGCGATGGACGAAATCGCCCGAAGACAGCGCCGCGCAGCCGAGGAATTTCGGGTGCCGCTCGTCGATCACGCCCTTGCCGAGCTGCGTCGTCAGAAAGGGGATGCCGGTCTTTTCGATGAACTGCAACAGCATGCGGCTGGTCATGGTGCGGTTCGCGCCTGCGCCGATGACGAGCACCGGCGAGGTTGCTTTCTCAAGCGCCTTCACCGCCTCGCGGATAGACTTCACATCGGCGGTCGGCCGACGCACATGGCTGCGCTTCAGCGGCAGGCTGTCGGTATGCTCGTCGGCAATATCCTCGGGCAGCTCGATGTGGACCGCGCCAGGCTTTTCCTCTTCGGCGAGGCGGAAGGCTTCGCGCACGCGGCTCGGGATATTGTCCGACGACGCCATCTGGTGGGTGAATTTGGTGATCGGTCCCATCATCGCGACGACGTCGAGGATCTGGAAGCGGCCCTGCTTCGATTTCTTGATCGGCTTCTGGCCGGTAATCATCATCATCGGCATGCCGCCGAGCTGCGCATAAGCCGCCGCGGTGACGAAATTGGTTGCGCCGGGACCCAATGTCGCGAGGCACACACCGGTCTTACCAGTATGGCGGCCATAGGTAGCGGCCATGAAGCCCGCTCCCTGCTCGTGCCGCGTCAGGATCAGCTTGATCTTGGTCGAGCGCGAAAGGCTGTCGAGGAAATCGAGATTCTCTTCGCCCGGAACGCCGAAAATATATTCGACGCCTTCTTCTTCCAGACATTCGATGAACAGGTCGGATGCTTTTTTCATGTGTCAGTCGCCCCCTCAGCCGCGCACCCTATCGGTGCGGCCCCAAGTCATGCCGGCGACCCCTCAGCATCATGTCGTTGCAGCGGCTCTCGTCGTCAGGCCGCGAGTCCCTGCTGCATCGGGAAGAGTTTGTAACGACGGGGGAAGGCGTTGTCACCCTGCGCGGGGCAGGGCACCTCCGCTCAGCGCCGGCCGATCCACACGTCGCGGTCGAGACGACCCGAAACTTCGGCTCCGGCCGGGATTTCTGCGCTGCGGCCCGTGGCGACGAAGGGCAGGGCTAAAAAGGCAGCGGCTGTTGCCGCGGTGTCGCCTGCGTCTTTTTTGCCACGCGCCTCGATCGTTCCGCTCACCCGCAGCGGTCCGCCGGGCAGTTCAGCGTATAGCAATTGCACGTCGAGCTTGCCCGAGCGTCCGAAGGCACCGCGCTTTTCCGCGCGCGTCAGCTGGGCAACGACGACGGTGTCGGCCGGGATCGCGGTCGCGCCGTCGACGATCACGGGCGCGGCGACTTTAAGGTAGATAAGATCACCTTTTACATTCTTTCTGGTCGAGATGGCATCGCGGGTAACGAGCTCGATGAGGGTGCCCGACGGAAGCAGCAGGCGCGCCGGTGCGGTAGCGGGGGTAACAGGCTCGTCGGCAGCGGCCGGACATGCCAAGGCCAGTCCGATGGCAGCCAGAAAGGCTGCGCCGGCCCTCATGGCGCCGACGGTTTCGGGCGCGGAATCTCGGTGTCCCCTTCGACGAATCCGGTCATCAGTTCGCCGGCCTTGATCTTCGCATTATTGCCTTTGGCGAACAGGCCGAGCGGGCCAAGCGCGAGGACGCCGAGCGCGGTCTCGGCACCGCCACCCGCGCCTTTGGCCTGGTTGTTGCCGCCGATCGGCACATGATATCCCTCGACGTCGACATAGAGAAGCCGCGCCTCCAGCGATCCCGACTTGCCCGCGTTGCCGCTTTTCTTCGCGGCGAGCACCTCGCCCCATGCGGTCGTGCCGACGGGCAGCGCAAGGACACCGTCGACAAAGACGGGCTTGTCGACGCGCAGCCTGAATCGATGCCCTTGGGTGTGCGTCTTCGTCGTCACTTCCGACACCACCATGAAATGGACGGGCGTATCGCGTTTCAGGACCAGCGGCGCGATTGCCGGCTCGACGCTGTTTGGTGAGGGGGGCTCAGCCGCGCTCTTTGTTTCGGCGGCTGCCGCGGACTGTGTCGATGCCGCAAGCAATACGGCTGCTGCCGCGCCAAATATCAATGCCATTGCCTGCCCCCTGCTACCCCGTGCCAGATAGGCCATGAATAGGCGAAGTTGCCAAGGCAGAATCTTGTTGACCAGACTGAAAAGTGGGGAGAGTTGTTGCGAACCTACAAGGGGGAGCAGACAATGAAATCCAATAAATTGATTGCCGTCGTCGGCATCGCCGCGATGGCGATTTCCGTGCCCGCGATGGCAAAGAAAAAGGACGTTTCTTATGTGATGGTCAACGAGGAAATGGGCGTGCCCGTCTTCCCTTATGATATCACCGACAAGCCATATAAGATCGTCGGCGTGGTGACGGCCGGCGTGCGGAAGGCGACGATTTTCAGCAAGGAGCCGTCGCAGCAGAAGATTTATAACGAAATCTGGGAGCGTGGAGAAAAGCTGGGCGCCGACGCCGTGATCGGTGCGAAATATGGCGATAGCCATATCACCGCGCTTAGCTGGGGGAATACGAAAGCGGGCGGCGTCGCGATCAAATTCCTGACCGAAGCGGAGGTCGCGGCCGGAGCCAAGGGCGATACGCTCGAAGGGTTCGATCCCGAGGCTTGGACCGGCAAGACGAAGTAACCCGCAAAATCAGTCATCCCGGCGAAGGCCGGGATGACCCGTTGAGCCAGCGCATGGGTTGGCCGCTGGTCGGCTCAATCCACGTCGAACAACCCCGCCAATTGCTCGACCATCGTGCCGCCCAATTGCTCGGCATCCATGATCGTCACCGCGCGGCTGTAATAGCGCGTGACGTCGTGCCCGATGCCGATCGCGCAGAGCTCGACCGGCGAGCGGTTCTCGATCCAGTCGATGACCTGGCGCAGATGCTGGTCGAGATAGGCGCCGTGGTTGACGGACAGCGTGCTGTCGTCGACCGGCGCGCCGTCCGAAATCACCATCAATATCTTGCGTTCC
Source organism: Sphingopyxis fribergensis (assembly GCF_000803645.1). Lineage (NCBI taxonomy): Bacteria > Pseudomonadati > Pseudomonadota > Alphaproteobacteria > Sphingomonadales > Sphingopyxidaceae > Sphingopyxis > Sphingopyxis fribergensis. The sequence goes on from NZ_CP009122.1 coordinate 1,035,421, forward strand.
TCGGGGCGGCCGATGATGCGGCTGTGCGCCCATGTCAGCGCCTCGCCGTCGATATTTTCCTTGAGCAGCCCTTCGCGCATCATCAGCCCCAGCGACTTGCGCGCGCGGCGATAGGGTTCGTCGGCGGGCTTGTAGATGATGTGGCGGAGATCATTGAGGCGGCCGGGATGCGCCGGGCGCCCCGCGGCGAGCCAGTCTTCGCGGCTCTGCCCGCCTTTCCACGTCCGCGTCGTGAAGCCCAGAATCTCGGTCTTGACGCCGCAGCGTTCGAGCGTGCGCGCGAGGATGTCGGCGCTGATCGCGGCGATGCTGATCGGCCGCCCGCGCATCGATCCGCTGTTGTCGATCAGCAGGGTGACGACGGTGTCGCGGAAATCGGTATCGCGCTCGACCTTGTAGCTGAGCGACTGGCCGGGCGAGACGATCACGCGCGCGAGCCGCGCGGCGTCGAGCTGGCCTTCTTCCTGATCGAAATCCCACGCGCGGTTTTGCTGCGCCATAAGGCGGCGCTGGAGGCGGTTGGCGAGTTTGGTCACCGCGCCCTGCAAATGCTGCATCTGCGTATCGAGATAGGCGCGCAGCCGCGTCAGCTCGTCGGCATCGCACAGTTCGGTCGCAAGGATGATTTCGTCATGCTTTTCGGTGAAGCGCAGATAGTTGAAATCGGGAATGTCGCTCGGCAGGCGGTTGGGGCGCACGGGCAGCATGCCCTCGTCGCCTTCGCCGCCCATTTCGGGTTCGCCGTCGGCTTCCATTTCCTGCGCGTCGGGGTCGCTGTCGCCGTCGTCGGCCTGATCGCCGGCCATTTCGGCGCGCGCATCAACCTGCGATTCGCCGGCGCCGCCGTCTTCGCTTTCCTGCTCTTCCTGGCTTTCTTCGGCTTCGCTCTCGTCCTGCTCGCCGCCGTCTTCGGCGCCTTCCTCCAGCGGCTCGTCGCTCTGGATGAGGTCGAGGTGGCGGAGCGCCAGCTTTGCGGTTTCGGCAAACGCCGTCTGGTCGTCGAGCAGCATCGACAGCGCGGTCAGGTCGCCGCCGGCCTCGCTGGTGATCCATTCGCGCACCAGCGACAGGCCGGTCTCGGTTCCCTGCGGCGCGCGGTCGCCGGTCAGCGCTTCGCGCAGCATCAGCTCGAGCGCGCTCGAAATCGGCACATCTTCGCGGCTTTGCGCCCGGCTGATCGGGTCGCTGCGCATCCGCATCGCCAGGCTGGAGGCGAGGTTGCCGCGCATCCCGTCCATGTGACGCGCGCCCAAGGCTTCGATCCGCGCGCGCTCCATCGCGTCGAACGCGGCGGCGGCGAGCGGCTCGGAAGGGCGCGCCGCAGCGTGCAATTTCTCGCTGTGATGCTTCATCCGCAAAGCGTAGGAGTCGGCAAAGCCGCGCGCCTCGGCGACCTGATCGGCGGGCAGGGTACGCGACGGAGTCGGCACCTTGATCGCCTTGCCGATCTGCGCGGGCGCATCGGCGGTAAAGCCGACCTCGACCTCGGCATCGCGGGTCACCGCGCGCGCAACGCTCGACAGCGCCGCCTTGAAATCGTCGAGGGGAGATTGGGTGGACATTTCGAGTCGGCTCTAACCAGCTTTTGCCGTCGAAGGAAGAGAGTGACGCGGTGCTCCTTTCAATCCTCGCCCCGGACTTGATCCAGGACCATTCCGCCGGTGATGTGATGCACCCTGCGGCGGGACTGGATCGCGCTCGCGATGTTCCTGACTGTGGTGGCGGGCGGGCTTTGGCTGCGGAACGGCGAGGTGCCGGTCGTCTGGCGCCCCGATGTGGCGATCATGTGCGGCTTTTAGGGGGCGGATACCTCGGGAATACGGTTGCATATCGCCGCATCGTCGGGCTTCGGGTCCGCCGGATCGGGGAGCAGACGGAACACATGCGCGAACTGCGTCGCCGTGCGCTCGGGCCGCGTGCGCTTTCCCTGGACGACATCGACGAAATCGCGGCACGCCACCGCGCTGCGCAGGAAATTGCTATGTCCCGTGGTTGTCCGCGACACATCGGTGGTGTCGATCACGGTCAATCCCGGCACTGCCGCGGTATAGCAACGAACCGGAAGACCCTTGGCTTTCAGGTCGGCGGCTTCGAACGGGTTGAAGCAATAGGGCGAACCGAGGCGCGGATAACCGTGCAGCGCGCGCGACGCCGCGAGGGCCTTGTCGGCGTGCGACACGTAAACGGTGATCCGCCGATTGTTCGCAACACGACGCGCCGCCAGCACTTCTTCCTCGATATCGCGCTCGAAGGTTTCGCGATCGATGTCGGGCGAGGCCAGGATCACATTCGAAATATTGCTGCTGTCGGCGCTGCTCGAGGTGCGGTCGACATAGGATATCGCCGGGATGACCAGCCGCGCGCCCAGCGAGTGCGACACGATAACGATCTCCTTGACCCACGGCCGTTCGGCCAGCGTTTTCAGGAAGTCGCGGAAATTGCGGACGTCGTGATACATGTTGGTTTCGTCGACGGCATAGCTCAGCACTTCGCCCTGCGACGGCCAGCTATATTCGATCACCGGACCGACGAAGCCCGTCATCCGAGCGATCTGCGCCGCATCTTTCGACGTCGTCTCGAACGTCTCGCGATAACCGTGGACATAGAGCAGGACGCGGCCTTGTCTTTTGTCGGTTTCGGCCTGCAGCGCCTTCCACCAGTCGCCCGATTCCTGGAACGCCATCGGGGTGCGCAATGTTTTCTTCTTGCCGACATCGATTTCGCGCGGCGCCGAAAAATGGCCATAGCGGATCTTGTCGCCGCGATGCCGGAGCAAAACGATGTTGTCGGTCCGGCAGTCGGGCAGGCGGCTCGTCGCGAAGAAATAAGGCAGCGCCGCGATGTCGACCGCCGCGCCAGGCTGCGCGGTGCAGCGCGGGTCGGCGACATAGTCGGCGTGACGGACCGGGCCATAATCGACCGCCGCGATGCTGCACCCTGACAGGGCCAATGCCGCGCATGCCATTGGCAGGCGGCGCATCGGCATCACTTGCCGACCACGCTTTCGGGCAGGTCTTCGCCGAACACGCGCTGATAATATTCGGCGACGATCATCCGCTCGGCCTCGTCGCATTTGTTGAGGAACGAGAGGCGGAAGGCAAAGCCGATATTGTTGAAGATCGCGGTGTTCTGCGCCCAGCTGATCACCGTGCGCGGCGACATCACGGTCGAGATATCGCCGCCGATGAAGCCCTGGCGCGTCAGGTCGGCGACCTTGACCATATTGGCAACGGTCGTCTCGTCGGTGTTCGGCACCTTGGCGAGGATGATCGCGCTTTCGGTCGCCGCGGGCAGATAGTTCAGCGTGACGACGATGTTCCAGCGGTCCATCTGGCCCTGGTTGATCTGCTGCGTGCCATGATACAGCCCGCTCGTATCGCCAAGCCCGACGGTGTTCGCGGTCGAGAACAGGCGGAAATAGGGGTTCGGGCGGATCACGCGGTTCTGGTCGAGCAGGGTCAGCTTGCCCTCGGTCTCCAGCACCCGCTGGATCACGAACATCACGTCGGGGCGGCCGGCATCATATTCGTCGAAGACGAGCGCGGTCGGCGTCTGCAGCGCCCAGGGGAGCAGCCCTTCGCGAAATTCGGTCACCTGCTGGCCATCGCGCAGCACGATCGCATCGCGGCCGACAAGGTCGATACGGCTGATATGCGCGTCGAGGTTGACGCGAATGCACGGCCATTTGAGGCGCGCCGCGACCTGTTCGATATGCGTCGACTTGCCGGTGCCGTGATAGCCCTGCACCATCACGCGGCGGTTGTATTTGAAGCCCGCGAGGATCGCGAGCGTCGTGTCGCCATCGAAGACGTAAGCGGGATCGAGGTCGGGAACGCGCTCATCGGCCTCGCTGAATGCGGGGACTTTCATGTCGATATCGACACCGAACAGCTCGCGCGCATCGACCTCGACGTCGGGCGCCGAAAGGAGCGTCGAGCCGTGGTGGTCGGGAAGGCTGTTCGGGATATCGGTCATGTCTTCGGTCGCTTTCAAGTCTTCCAAACCTTCTCCCTTGAGGGGAGAGGGAAGAGTCGCTAGCGCGGTATCGTCATGGGTTGCGGCTTGCAACGCCTTTTCAGAGCAGGCCAAGCGCCTTCATCACCGCCGACTGATCATAATAGGGACGTTCACACACGATCTTGTCACTGCCCGCCCCGAATTCGAAGCTGGCGGCCATGCGAATGCGAAAGGCCTTGCCCGTCGGCTCGATCGTCCTGAGGCCGAGCTTCAGCGGGCCGAGATGCGTGCCGGTCAGCCAGAATTCGACCAGCACCGTGTTCGTGCTCTCATCGGCGGCGATCGCGATGACCTCGTTCGCCTGGTCGGGAAAGGGCTCGCGCGACGCGGCGAAATAGGATCGCACCGCCGTCTCGCCGTCGAAGACGGTGCCGGGCCCGAGCAACTCGTAGCGCGGATGGTCGAAGGTCGCGATAACGCCGTCCCAATCATGCGTGATCTCCAGCGCCATATGGCGGCGCACCACTTCGATCCGGGCTTCGTTCAGGTCGGTCATCATGCGTTTCCCTATGCGAAAGCCTTGGTCTTCCTCAGCAATTGATACGCCTGCACTACTTCACCCAGCCTTGCTTCGAAACTGCGATCGCCGCCGTTCCGGTCGGGATGATATTTGCGCACGAGTTCGCTGTAGCGCCGCCGAAGCGCCGCGCGGTCGGCGCCTGCGGGCAGCGCGAGCAATTGCATCGCGGCGTGCTCCTCGCGCGACAGGCCGGGATTCGCCGCCTCGCGCCGCGCCTCGTCCATCCGCTGGCGGAACCGCGCGCCCAGTGCGTCGATCGGGTCGCGGAAATCGGCCCAGCGCGGCGGCAGGTCGGCGCTGCCCGCGGCGCGAAAAGTGCGGCTTTCGGTCTCCCAGCCCGCAGTTGGCGATTGCGCGTCCATGATCTGGTCGGCGGTCATGCCTTCGAAGAAATTATAACCCGCGTTGAATTCGCGCACATGGTCGAGGCACAGCCAGCGATATTGCGGCGGGCCGTCGGGCGAGCGCGTCCACGACATCGGCGCGCGAAATTCACCGGGTTCGCGGCATCCGGGTACGGCGCACGGCTCTTCGCGCGGGACGCGACCATGGAATCGACTGGGACGGGAGGGAGACGGCACAACAGGCTTTCGCAAATCGGGGAGGCTGACCTTCGGGAGGCCTTATAATTTGGCGACGAAGCGCTTATGGTCAACCCCATGAGCAGCAAAGGCCCCGCACAGCAAGAGATGGAAAGCCTGCTCACCGCAGCCTTTCCCGACGCAAAATTCGTCCTGAACAACGACAGCGCCAGCCATCACGGCCATGCCGGCGATGACGGATCGGGTGAATCGCATTTCAGCCTGACCATCGAATGGGCGGGCTTCGCCGAGATGAACCGCGTCGCGCGCCAGCGCGCGGTGAACAAGGCGCTCGGTGACCTGCCGGGGCAGCGCGTCCACGCGCTCGCGATCAAGGCGACCGCACCGGGAGAATGACGATGCCGGACAAGGTGAACCTTGCCGACGCCTTTACGAAAATTCCCGACGCGTGGAACCCGCGCGTCGCGGGTGATATCAATGATTTTCAGGTCAAGCTGGTTAAACTCGAGGGCAAGTTCGACTGGCACCATCATCATGTCGAGGACGAACTCTTCCTCGTCGTCGCGGGGCGGATGAAGATGGCGTTTCGTGACCGCGACGTGATCGTCGAGCCCGGCGAATTCATCATCGTGCCGCACGGCACCGAGCATTGCCCCGAGGCGCTGGACGGCGAATGCCAGGTGCTGCTCCTCGAACCCAATTCGACGCTGAACACCGGCAATGTCGAAACCGAAAAGACCAAGAAAACACTGGAAAGGCTTGATTGATGTTCGACGTCATCACCCCCTCGACCCACGATCTGGGCGCCTTCGAAGTGCGCCGCACCTTGCCGAACAAGGCACGCACGATGGTCGGCCCCTTCATTTTCGTCGACCAGTTCGGCCCGGCGCATTTCGATATCGGCCGCGGGATGGACGTGCGCCCGCACCCGCACATCAACCTCGCGACGGTCACCTATTTGTTCGAGGGCGCGATCGACCATCGCGACAGCCTCGGCACGCTCGCGACGATCCGCCCCGGCGCTTGTAACCTGATGACGGCGGGCAGCGGTATCGTCCATTCGGAGCGCACCCCCGCCGCCGAACGCGCGACCGGATCGGGCATTTCGGGGATGCAGACCTGGCTCGCATTGCCCGATGGCAAGGAAGAGATCGACGCGGCGTTCGAACATGTCGCAAAGGACGACCTGCCGCTGATCGAGGATAATGGCGTGTCCGCGCGCGTCATCATGGGCAGCCTGTGGGGCGCGACCTCACCGATCACGCAGCATGCCGCGACAATCTACGCCGACATATTGATGAACCCGGGCGCGACGATCCCGATCGAGGCCGAAGCCGATGAGCGCGCGGTGCTCGTCGCCTTGGGCGATGCAAGTCTCGATGGCGAGGCGCTCGACCGCCACAGCCTCTATATCCTCAAGCCCGGACAGGCGATGACGCTGCGCGCCGAAAGCGATGCGCGCGTGATGCTGCTCGGCGGCGAGGCGTTCAAGACGCCGCGCCACGTCTGGTGGAATTTCGTAAGCTCGAGCCGCGACCGCATTAATCAGGCGAAGCACGACTGGAAGGAACGCAAATTTCCGCTTGTCCCCGGCGACAGCGAGGAATTCATCCCAATCCCCGAGGTGCCGAAGACGGTGAGCTATCCTTAAAGTAAGGTATTGGCTGGTAGCGGCCATTTTATTCCGTGATGGGAGCCGACCATGAGAGCTATTCGCGTTGCCTTGTTGATGGCCTTATGTGCGACATCGACTGCAGCCACCGCTAGTCAGCAAGCCGTCTCTGCTCGTTGCGGCATGAGCGGAACTCTACACTGCGCACCCGATGGTGCGTGCATAGACGGCGTTTCCAGCAAATTTGTCATAAGTTTCAATTTCTCGAAGAAACGCTACTCGTCTTCGTGGGGAACTGGCAGGATTACCCAATTGTGGGATGCCCCTGATGGCTCGCACAATGTTTGGATTTCATCTCCCCCTGCGAAAGCAGAGATTTCCTTTTCGCCGGACTGGCGTACTGCCAGTGTAAAGGGCTCCGGTGGTTCGGCGAATTTATACGCTTGCGAAGTGGCTTATCGGTAGCAGCGGCTTGCCAGCCGCAACGATCCCCGTCAGATTGGTTTTGAAAAGAAACCAAAAGAGCCCGAGGGAGCAATGTCGATGATCGGCGATTTCGAACTACAACGCGTCAAGCTTACGACCGGAGTCGAACTCGATGTCGTCGACATGGGGCCGCGCGATGCGCCGGTCCTGATCTTCCTCCACGGTTTTCCCGAATCGCATCGCACTTGGCGCCATCAGCTGCCGCATTTCGCGGATCGCTTCCGCTGCATCGCCCCCGACCAGCGCGGCTATCGCGGCTCGTCGAAGCCACAGGATGCGCAATCCTACACCCCCGACAAGCTGATCGCCGACATCTTCGCGCTCGCCGATGCGCTGGGTGTCGCCGAATTCACGATCGTCGGTCACGACTGGGGCGGGGCGATCGCATGGGGTGTTGCATTGGGCGGCCAGCCGGGCGGGCTGCATCCGGCGTGGGCGGGCCGGGTGACGCGCGCGGTCATCGCCAACGCACCGCATCCGGGCATCTTCCAGCATCTGCTCTTAACGAACGCCGATCAGCGCGCGGCGAGCCAATATATCCGGACCTTCCGCGACCCGGCGAGCGACACGATCATCGAGGAGCATGGCATCGCCGGCATTCTCGCCCATGCTTTTGAAGGACGCGTGCCCAGCGGCGGCATCCAGCCGCCTGACGAGATCGCCCGGCTGCTCAAGGATTGGGAGGATCGCGACACGTGCCGCGCCATGATCAACTGGTATCGCGGTTCGCCCGCCGTGGTTCCCGCGATGGACGAGCCTTATGCCGACTCGCCGGCGGCGCCCTTCCCGAAACTGACCATCCCGACGCTCGTCATATGGGCGCTCGACGATGTCGCGCTGCCGCCGTGCAATCTTGACGGCATCGAGGAGTTGGTGCCCGATGTGACGATCGTCCACGCCCCCGACTGCGGCCATTTCGTGCCGTGGGACGCGCCCGATGCGGTCAACCTGGCCATGGATGAATTCCTCAGCCAAAACTAAATAAGACCATCGTTTCGCACGAGAAAAAGTGGCGGGCGGCGATTGTGCCGCCCGCCGTCGGGGGGGTCTGTTCATGCGTGTCTGGGGCACGCCTATTCGGTCTCGCACACGCCTGATTTGTCTCGGCTGCGACTAAGGCCGAGGACTTTGGGTGGGGCGATTTAACCATATTATTGGGGGATATAGCAGGCTTTCACATTCTCCCATTCTTGCCATACTCATGCAATGGAAGTGGGTGGACTCAGGGTCGCCTCGATCGTTGACCGGATCGATGGCCCGTCGAACTGGACGATCGAGCGCGATGTCCATGTGCTGATTCTGTATGAGGCGGGAAGCTATCATTGGCTCGAAACCTGGCTGGACGATCAGCGAACGTCGCTCGGCGATCCGCTGCCCGGCGAAATGTGGTTGATCCCTGCCGGCCATATCTATCGCGGCGCCGCAAAGGGCGGCGCGGTTCGCACGATCGAGGTCGAAATACCCGCTGCGCTTTTGGTCGTTGGCCCCGATACGCGCGCGCTGGCGGCGCATCACGACCTGGCGCTGGCGGCGCTGATGCGGGCATTGCTCGGCGGCGATGCAGCCGCGGCCGGTCCGTTGGTCGCGATCCTCGCCAAGACGCTCGGTGCAATGGTCGGGCGTCCCGATTCGCCCGCGATCACCGAGCGCATCAACGATCTGATGGTCTATATCCAGACGCAGCTCGAGGTGTCGCTGACGGTCGAGGATATGGCGGCCGAGGCGGGCATGTCGGTCAACAGCCTGATCGTCCATTTCGCGCGCGCGACCGGGCGCACCCCGGCGCAATATGTGCTGCGCCAGCGGCTCCGCCACGCCTGCTGGTTCCTGATGAACCGCCCGCTGTCGATCGCCGAGATCGCCTTTGCGACTGGCTTTTCCAGCCACGCGCATTTGTGCGCAATCTTTCGTCGCAAGATCGGCATGTCACCCGGCGAATGGCGCCGCCGCCATCGATCGGATATTCTGCCGGCTGAAGGGGAGGAATAAAGATGTCGCACACGACGATCATGCTGCTGGCCGGGCTCGCCCTGCTGATCCTGCTGCGCCTGACGATCAGGGATGCGGCGTGGGCGACGCGGCTGTTCCTCATCCTGTGGCTGCTCGTCGCGATGGGCAATCTGCTCGTAGGCGTGCTCCATGCCGGTTACGGCTGGGGCGAAGAAGCGGGCATCGCGCTGGCCGTGTTCGGCTTGCCCGCCGTGGCCGCGCTTCTGGTGCGCCGCTTCTGGCGTTAGTTTTCGGGGCGGAGCAAACAGCCGCTGGCGCCCGCATAGCGCGCGCTGCGCGAGGCAAGCAGCGGCACGCTGCCGGTCACGGTCTTGGTCGCGGGGTCCTCGCTCAGCGAAATCATTTCCATGCCCGGCTCGAAATCGCTCTGACAGCTTTCAAGGCTGCGCCCCTGCACATAACGGCACGAACAGCCGACGCGCGCGGCATAGGCTGAGCCAAGCTCCGCCTGCGCCCGGAACGACGGAAATTTCCAGATCGCGAAGATCGCCAGCAGCACCGCGAGGAGGATCGCCCACGGCAGGCAGCCGCCCCAGCGGCTCGGTTTTTTCGGCGGTGATACGGGGTCCGCGGGCGGCGGCACAGAGGCTGGTAGTGGGGCTGGTACAGGGGCCGGCGTCTCGCCCGTTGTCGGCCCGGTCGGATTGATGTTATTCACTTTATCCATGATCACGAAAAAACGGCTGCTGGCAAGTGCCGCCCTCGCGATGCTCGGCATCTGGTCGCTCAGCCAGGCGTCGGGGCAGGGCAATATGGCGCCCGCGTCGCCGTCGCCGAAATTCGGCGCCTCGCTCGACGGCGCCCTGGCGGTCGATACGCCGCAGCCGCTGCCCGCGCTTCCGACCGCGATCCGCGCGCGCGCCGATGCGTTGTTCACCGACGCCGACGATGTGGGCCAGACGCGCGCGCTGCTCGTGCTGCGCGACGGCGAGCCGATCTACGAACGCTATGCCGCGGGCTTCGGTCCCGAAACCAAGCTGATCAGCTGGTCGATGGCAAAAAGCATCACAGCCGTTCTCACCGGCTTCCTCGTCGCCGACGGGCAATTGTCGCTCGACGGCCCCGCACCCGTCGATGCGTGGCAGCGCAGCGGCGATCCGCGCGGCGCGATCACGCTGCGCAATCTGCTCCATATGTCCTCGGGGCTCGAGCATGTCGAAAATGGCGACCCGGTGTGGGAGGGCGATACCGTCGCGATGCTGTTCGGCGGCGGCGCGGGCGACATGGCGGGCTTTGCCGAAGCTAAACCCGCCGCGGCGCAGCCCGACGAGGTTTTCAACTACAGCTCTGCGACCAGCGTCATTCTCGCGGACATATTGGCCGATACGCTGACCCCGTCGCAAAACCCCGATGCGCGGCGCGATGCGATGCGCGACTTCATCGGTGGGCGACTGATCGAACCGCTCGGCATGACCAGCCTGACGCCCGAATATGATGCGAAGGGCACGATGATCGGCGGGTCGATCATGCACGCTACCGCGCGCGACTATGCGAAATTCGGCGAGTTCCTGCGTAACCATGGCGTGGTGAATGGCCAAAGGCTGCTCCCCGAAACCTGGATGAAATTCATGCTGACCCCATCGGCGAACGACGCGGGTTATGGCGGGCATATCTGGCTGAACCGCCGGCGGCCTGCGGGCGTGACTCCTGCCTTATGGCCCGATCGCGGCCCGAACGACCTGTTCGCGTGCATCGGCCATCAGGGGCAATATATCATCGTCTCGCCATCGCAACGGCTGACGATCGTGCGGCTCGGCGTCACCAACGACGATCAGTTCCCCGCGCTCCGCCGACATCTCGCCGACTTGACGGCAGCTCTATAGCAAAAAGTCCCCGACCAGCGTCGTGACGCAGGTCCCGGTCAGTTCGACCATGTCGCCGTCGAGGCGGCAGCCGACATGCCCGCCGCGCGCGCTCGCCTGATAGGCCGCGAAGCGGTCGCGCCCCAGCCGCACGGTCCAATAGGGGGTGATTACGCTATGCGCCGACCCCGTGACCGGATCCTCGTCGATCCCGGCCCCCGGCGCAAAGGCGCGGCTGACGACGTCGGCGCCCGACGGATCGCCGGCGCCGGGCGCGGTCGCGATATAGAGGATGTCGCCGCCCTCTTTCAGCGCGCCCAGGTCGGGGGCCAGCGCCCGCACGCTCGCGGCGTCGGGGTAGGCGATCAGCGCATAGCCGCCATCGTGCCACATCGTCTCGACCGGATCGCCGCCCAGCGCGCGGACGATGTCGGGCATCGGCTTCGGCGCGGGGGTGTAAGCGGGCAGCGCCATCTTGTAGCCGTTGTCCTCGCCGTTTCGTGCGACACGCAAGATGCCGGCCTTGCGGGTGCGAAAGGTCATGTCGCTCCGCCACTGCGCCGCGGTCAGCAGGACATGCCCGCTCGCCAGCGTCGCATGGCCGCATAGCGCGACCTCCACTCCGGGCGTGAACCAGCGCAGCTCATAATCGGCCTCGTCGCTCTCGTCGGGGACCAGAAAGGCGGTTTCGGCGAGATTATTTTCCGCCGCGATCGCTTGCAGCGTTGCGTCGTCGAGCCATTCCTCGAGCGGCATCACCGCCGCGGGATTGCCGGTGAACGGCCGGTCGGCAAAGGCATCGACCTGCGTAATCGGAATGCGGCGTGCGGCGCTCATGGGTACAGCAATCCTCTCGTCCAACCATCGCCGGCGCGGCGGAACTGGGTGCGCTCGTGCAGCCGGTGTGCACGGTCCTGCCAGAACTCGATAGCCGAAGGATTAACGCGCCAGCCCGACCAGCGCGGCGGACGCGGCACGTCCTGACCGTCGAATCGCGCCTGCATTTCTTCAAAGCGCGCCTCGAACGTCTCGCGGTCGGCGAGCGGCCGCGACTGGTCGCTCGCCCATGCTCCCAGCTGGCTGTCGCGGCTGCGCGTTGCGAAATAGGCGTCGGCGGTCGCATCGTCTACCGGCGTCACTGCGCCTTCGATACGAATCTGCCGCCGCAGCGATTTCCAGTGAAAGAGCAGCGCGACTTGCGGGTTCGCCGCCAATTCGCCGCCCTTGCGGCTGTCGAGATTGGTATAGAAAACAAAGCCGTCGGGTCCGTGCCCCTTGAGCAAGACCATGCGCAGCGACGGATGGCCATTCGGCGTCGTCGTCGCCAGCGCCATCGCATTGGCGTCATTGGGCTCGCTCGCCCGCGCTTCGGCGAACCAGCTATCGAACAGGGCAAAGGGATCGGTCGTCATGCGCGCGGTCATAATGCGCCGTGCGTTCATGGTCGAGCGCGATCGTGAGGGAACTTGACCTTGTGCGGCACATTACCACATCGACGTGCAATCGGGCTTCACGCCCAGTCACTTATCGGGCTACAGGAGCAAAATGGCCGATCCCTATTCCACCCTGAATGTTGCGAAGAGTGCAAGCGAAGCGGAAATCAAGTCCGCATACCGCAAGCTCGCCAAGGAATTGCACCCCGACAAGAACAAGGACAATCCGAACGCGTCGGAGAAATTCTCCGACGTGACCAAGGCGTATGACATCCTTTCCGACAAGACCAAGCGCGCGCAATATGACCGCGGCGAAATCGACGGCGAGGGCAATCCCGCCATGCCGTTCGGCTATGGCGGTGGCGGCGGTTTCCGCGGCGATCAGCGCACGGGGCCCGGCGGCTTCAGCGGTTTCGGCAACGAGAGCGCCGATTTTGGCGATATTTTCGAAGGACTGTTCGGCCGCGGCGGCGGTTCGGGCGGCGGACCCTTCGGCGGCTTCGGCGGGCGCAGCTCGCCGCCGCCCAAGGGCGCCAATGTCGCCTACCGCCTGTCGGTCAGCTTCATCGACGCCGCGACGCAGGCACCGCAGCGCATCGCGCTCGCCGATGGCGCGACGATCGATCTCAAACTGCCCGCCGGGGTCGAGACCGGCACCCAGATGCGCCTAGCCGGGAAGGGGCAGGCGGGTCCGGGCGGCACGGGCGACGGCATCGTGACGATCACGGTCAAGGATCATCCCTTTTACGTCCGCGAGGGCGCCAATATCCGCCTCGACTTGCCGGTGACGCTGAACGAAGCGGTCAAGGGCGCGAAGATCAAGGTACCGACCGTCGACGGCCCGGTGATGCTGTCGATCCCTGCCGGCTCCTCGTCGGGCAAGGTGATGCGCCTCAAGGGCAAGGGCTTCAGCCAGAAAAGCGGCGGCCGCGGCGACCAGTTGGTGCGCCTGATGGTCGACCTGCCCGCCGACGACGAGGCGCTGGTGAAGCTGCTCAGCGAATGGAACGATCCGCGCGACGTGCGGGCGGATCTGGGCGTGTGATGCGTGGCTGAAGCCAAGGACCAGAAAATCGTTGCCGCGCTCGAGCGCGAGGTCGCCGACGAGGTCGGCAAGGAGTTTCTGGCCGAGGGCCATTCGCCGCATTCGCCCGAAGCGCGCGCCGAGCGCGCCAAGCGCGTCAAGCTGCGCACCCGCGCCGAGGGGCTTATCGAGCGCGGGCGCGAGCAGCTAGCCCCCGGTACGCGCGCCTATCATATCGTTCGCCGCGTCGTCGTCGGCACCTATACCGACGGGTTCATCCACGCCGGCAATCTCGCCTATCTCGCGCTGATCGCGCTCTTCCCCTTTTTCATCCTGCTCGCCGCCGCGCTCAGCCTGTTCGGGGGAAGCGTCGGCGGCGAACGCGCGGTCGAGGCTGTGTTCTCGACGATGCCGCCGACGGTCGCGAAGGCGCTGTCAGGCCCTATTCGCGAAGTGATGACGGCGCGCACCGGCATCTTCCTGTGGCTCGGGGCGCTCGTCGCGCTGTGGACGGTCGGCAGCCTGATCGAAACGGTGCGCGATATTTTACGCCGCGCCTATGGCACGCATTTCAGCAAGGGCTTCTTTCATTACCGCCTGCTGTCGATCGGCATCATTACCGGCGCGGTCGTGCTGATGCTGCTGTCGTTCAGCATGCAGGTGCTGATCGTCGGCATCGAACAATTCGTCACCCGCTTCCTGCCCGAACAATATCAGGCGTGGGGCGTCGTCCTGATCTCGCGAAGCGTGTCGGGTGCCGGGCTGTTCCTTGCGATCTACATGCTCTTTTACAGCCTGACGCCGTCGAAATACCGCCAGCTTAAATGCCCGAAATGGCCGGGCGCCTTGTTCACGACGCTCTGGTGGATCGGCGTGACGCTGGCGCTGCCGCCCTTGCTCGCCAGCCTGCTCAGCTATGATGCGACCTATGGCAGCCTCGCGGGCGTGATGGTCGCGCTCTTCTTTTTCTATCTCGTCGGATTGGGTATGGTGATGGGCGCCGAACTCAATGCTGCCTTGGTAGAGGTTGAGGATTTGGGCCACGACGCTATTGGGCGCGTCGACGATGTGAATACCGGAGACAAAAAATGACGGGTCTGATGACAGGCAAGCGCGGGTTGATCATGGGCCTTGCGAACGACAAATCGCTTGCCTGGGGCATTGCCAAGGCGCTGCACGCGCACGGCGCAGAATTGGCGATTTCGTATCAGGGCGACGTGATGCTGAAGCGCGTCAAGCCGCTGGCCGACGAGCTTGGCTGCGATTTCCTGATCGATTGCGACGTGTCCGACATGGACAATCTCGACGCGGCTTTTGCGACGCTCTCGTCGCGCTGGCCGACGATCGACTTCGTCGTCCACGCGATCGGCTATACCAACAAGGAGGCGCTGCGCGGCCATTATGCCGACGTCACGCTCGACGACTTCCTGATGACGATGAACATCAGCGTCTACAGCTTCACCGCAGTCGCCAAGCGCGCGGCGTCGATGATGACGCCGTTCGACGCCGAGACGGGCAAGGGCGGCGGCTCGCTGCTCACGCTCAGCTATTATGGCGCCGAAAAGGTGATCCCGCATTACAACGTCATGGGCGTTGCGAAATCGGCGCTTGAAACCAGCGTCAAATATCTCGCCAACGACTACGGCCCGCAGGGCGTCCGCGTGAACGCGATCTCGGCGGGGCCGATCAAGACGCTCGCCGCCTCGGGCATCGGCGATTTTCGCCTGATCCTGAAATGGAACGAACATAACGCCCCGCTGCGCCGCAACGTCACGATCGACGATGTCGGCGGCTCGGCGCTCTACCTGCTTAGCGATCTGGCGAGCGGCGTGACCGGCGAGACGCACCATGTCGACGCGGGCTATCACACGGTCGGCATGAAACAGGAAGATGCCCCGGACATCTCGCTGGTTTAAAGCCCTCTCCCTTCGGGGGAGAGGGAGGGGCCCGTCGCGAAGCGATGGGAGGGTGAGGGAATGAGTAAGAGCCGCTTCACGACAGATGATGGCACACTCGACCGCGCGCGCCGCCTGCGCCGCGACGCCACTCCCGCCGAGAAGAAGCTCTGGTCGACCCTGCGCGCTGGCGGCATCGCCGGTTTCAAATTTCGACGCCAGCAACGCATCGGCCCCTTCGTTGTAGACTTTGCCTGTCAATCGGCGCGGCTGGTGATAGAGGTCGTTGGCGATAGCCACGCGCAGCAAATCGACTATGACGCGCGGCGTACGCAATTTTTGGCGGAAGAGGGATATCGGGTGCTGCGCTTCACCAATTCGGACGTGTTGGACAATCTGGAAGGCGTTTGCCGGGCAATCGAGCTTGCTCTCGCCAGCAGACCCTCACCCTCCCACCCGGCTGTGCCGGGCGGGCCCCTCCCTCTCCCCCAAGGGGAGAGGGGTTTATGAGTTTCAACAGCTTCGGACGCGTTCTTCGCTTCACGACATGGGGGGAGAGCCACGGCCCCGCGCTCGGCGCGGTCGTCGACGGCTGCCCGCCGCGGCTGTCGCTGTCCGAAGCCGATATCCAGCCGTTCCTCGACAAGCGCCGCCCCGGCCAGTCGCGCCACACGACGCAGCGGCAGGAGCCCGATCAGGTGCGCATTCTGTCGGGGGTGTTCGAGGGCAAGACGACGGGCACGCCGATCAGCCTGATGATCGAGAATGTCGACCAGCGCTCGAAGGACTATGGTGAGATCGCGCAGGCCTATCGCCCCGGCCACGCCGATTATGCCTATGACGCCAAATATGGCATCCGCGACTATCGCGGCGGCGGCCGATCCAGCGCGCGCGAAACCGCGGCGCGCGTCGCGGCGGGCGGCGTCGCGCGGCTGGTGATTCCCGAGGTGCAAATCCACGCCTGGGTCGCCGAAATCGGCGGTGACGCGATCGACCCCGCGAATTTCGACCTCGAAGAAATCGACCGCAATCCGTTTTTCTGTCCCGATCCTGCCGCGGCGCAGCGCTGGGAAGGGCTGATGGATGCCGCGCGCAAGGCGGGCAGCTCGCTGGGCGCCGTGATCGAATGCGCCGCCAGCGGCGTTCCCGCCGGATGGGGCGCGCCGATCTACGCCAAGCTCGACAGCGACCTTGCCGCCGCGATGATGGGGATCAACGCGGTGAAGGGCGTCGAGATCGGTGCGGGTTTTCACGCGGCGCGCCTCCGCGGTGAGGAAAATGCCGACCCGATGCGTCCTGCGACCGACGGCAGCAACCGTCCCGATTTCCTGTCGAACAACGCCGGCGGTATCGCGGGCGGCATCTCGACCGGCCAGCCCGTCGTCGTCCGCGTCGCGTTCAAGCCGACGAGCTCGATCCTGACCCCCGTGCCGACGGTGAACAAGGCCGGCGAGGCGACCGACATCGTCACCAAGGGCCGCCACGACCCGTGCGTCGGCATCCGCGGCGCGCCGGTGGTCGAGGCGATGATGGCACTCGTCCTCGCCGATCACAAATTGCTCCACCGCGCGCAGTGCGCCTAAAACCGGGCTGAACAGGCCGCGCCACTATCAGGCGATTGCCCGCCGACCATCACCCTGTTACCCCGCACGGCATAACGATCCGCCCGGCGCGGAACAGGGAGTGTTTTATGGGCCATCGCCTGACTTTGTATATTCTGATCGGGATGATCCTCGGCGTCATCACCGGCTATCTGGTGCGGGTCTATGTCCCCGCCGACAGCGAGGCCTTTACATATTGGCTGCGCAGTTTCAGCACGCTTTCGACGATCTTCCTCAACCTGATCAAGCTGGTCGTCGCGCCGCTGATTCTGGGTACGTTGATCGCCGGCATCGCGCATATGGGCGACAGCTCGGCGCTCGGCCGCATCGGCACGCGCGCGATCGCCTGGTTCATTATCGCCAGCCTGATTTCGATCAGCCTCGGCCTGATCATGGTCAATTTCTTTGAACCCGGCGCAGGGCTGAACCTAACCGTCGGCGCGCATTCAATCGCCGAGGTCGGTGAGGTCAAGAAACTCGACCTGTTCGAGTTCATCGAGCATATCTTCCCGAAGAATATCTTCCAAGCGATGGCGGACAATAATGTCCTTCAAATCCTCGTCTTCGCACTGTTCGCGGGCGTCGGCCTGACCGCCATCGGTGACAAGGGGAAACCGCTGGTGCGCGGCGCCGAGGCGCTCGCCGAACTGATGCTGCAAATCACCGGCTATGTAATGCGCCTCGCGCCGATCGCGGTGTTCGGCGCGCTCGCTGGCGTCGTCGCCAAATACGGCCTCGGCATCCTCGGCACCTATGCGGAACTGGTCACCGAATTCTATCTCTCGCTCGTCGTGTTGTGGGTCATCCTGCTCGCCGCGGGCGCGATCTTCCTTGGCCGCCGGATATTCGCGCTGATCCGCTATATCCGCCAGCCGCTGCTGATCGCCTTTTCGACCGCCTCGTCGGAGGCCGCGATGCCGAAGCTGTTCGAACAGCTCGACCGTTTCGGGGTGCCGCGCCGCATTTCGGGCTTCGTGCTGCCGCTGGGTTACAGCTTCAACCTCGACGGGTCGATGATGTATGCGAGCTTCGCGACGCTCTTCATCGCGCAGGCCTATGGCATCGAGCTGTCGATCACGCAGCAGATCCTGATCCTGCTGACGCTGATGGTGTCGTCGAAGGGCATCGCCGCGGTGCCGCGCGCCAGCCTTGTCGTCATCACCGCGACGCTCGCGATGTTCGACTTGCCGGTCGAGGGTGTCGCGCTGATCTTTGCGATCGACCAGTTCCTCGACATGGGCCGCACCGCGACGAACGTCGTCGGTAATGCGGTTGCGACGAGCGTGATTACCAAGTGGGAGGGCATGCTCGAAGCGCCCGAACCCCCCGACCTCGAACGGCCGCACGCGCCGGCGCATACGCCGCATCATGGAACCCGCGGGCTCGATCTTCGTGATGACATAGCGGAGGGTGAAAACAAGCCAGCGGCCGGGTAGCGCGTAGCAAGCGAGCTTCGGGCCGCCCGACCGGGGCGAGCAAGGAGCTGAAATATGGCCGAAGCGGCAGCAATCGACGACGCCGGACGCGACGAAGCGCGCGCTCGGCGGCTGCGCTGGCGCATGCTGATCGGCTTTCTCGCGGGCCTCGTCATCGGGCTGGCGGTCCATTATGGCGCGCCGGGCGCGGCTTGGGTCGACACGGTCACCACCTACGTGACCGGGCCGCTGGGGCAGATATTCCTCCGCCTGCTGTTCATGCTCGTCATTCCGCTGCTCGTCTCGGCGCTGATCGTCGGGGTCGCCGAAATGGGCGAGATGCGCGCGCTGAAATCGGTCGGCCTGCGCACACTCGTCTATACCATCGCCGTATCGACGATTTCGGTCGTCATCAGCCTGGCCGTCGTCAACCTGCTCCAGCCGGGCGCGGGGGTCGATCCCGCGCTCGCGCGCTCGCTGATGGCAGAGGGCGCCGCGGGCGCGCAGGCGATCGCCGAGCGGGCGGGTGAATCGAAATCGGGGATGGATGCGGTGGTTGCGATCGTCCCCGACAATATTTTCGCGGCCATGGGCGCGAATGACGTGCTCGCGGTCATGTTCTTCGCGCTGTTCTTCGGCATCGGCCTGATGCTCGTGAACACCCCCCGCACCGAGACGCTGAAGACGGCGATCGAGGGGGTGTTCGAGGTGGTGATGAAGCTGATCGGCCTCGTTATCCAGCTCGCGCCGATCGCGGTTTTCTGTTTCATGTTCAACCTTGCCGCGCAGTTCGGCTGGGATCTCATCATCCGTCTGTCGGCCTTTGTCGGCGTCGTGCTGCTCGCGCTTGCGCTTCAGATGTTCATCGTCTTTCCCATCCTGCTGAAGATGCTGGCAGGGAAATCCCCGGTCCTGTTCTTTCGCCAGACGCAGGAGGCGTTTGTGATGGCCTTCGCGACCGCGTCGTCGAACGCGACGCTGCCGACCGCGCTGCGCGTCGCGCACGACCAGCTGCGGCTGCCCGACAAGGTCGCGCGCTTCGTGCTTACCATCGGCGCGACCGCGAACCAGAACGGCACTGCGATGTTCGAGGGCGTGACGGTGATTTTCCTCGCGCAATTCTTCGGCATCGACCTGACGCTTCAGCAGCAAATCGTCGTGATGCTGGTGTGCATCCTCGGCGGGATCGGCACCGCGGGGGTGCCCGCGGGGTCGCTGCCGGTCATCGCGCTGATCCTCGCGTCGGTCGGCGTTCCGCCCGAAGGCATCGGGCTGATCCTCGGCGTCGACCGCTTCCTCGATATGTGCCGCACGACATTGAATGTCATCGGCGACCTCGTCGCCGCGACGGTGGTGTCGGCCGGGGTGAAGGAGGGGTCGGCGACAGGGGCAGCGCCGCCGACTTAGATCTTAATCGGGACGCGTGTTGTTCCGGCGGTCGCTGCGCGCGCGGCCCGCCGGCGCGGCCTGCCGCGGTTCGGGCGCACTGCGCACCGCCGGGGCCGGCTGCGGCGCGGGCGGGCGATAGGCGGGCGTGGGCCGTTCGGCGCGCGGGGCGCGGTCGGGCATCGCCGACGGGGCAGGGCGCGTCCGCGGCGGACGAGCGCCACCGCGCGGCGTCGAAAACATCTCGCCCGGCTCGGTTGCCGGCAGGTTGCGGACCGGACGCGGACGGCCCGCAGTCCCTTCCTGCGGAACCGGGCGCGGACGCCCACCGCCCCATTCGGGCCGACCGGGGCGTCCGGGGTTGTTCGATCCGGGGGGCGTGCCGGTCGCGCCGTCGCCCGGCCGACCCGGACGCGTGCCGCGCGGACCGTCATTGTCGCGGTCGCCACGGTTCCAGCCCCCAGGGCGACCCGGCCGGCCATCGCCCGGCCGTCCGTCATGGTCGCCACGATTCCAGCCGGGGCGCCCCGGCTTTCCGTCGCCGCGCCCGCCATGATGCTTCCACCAGGCGCGGCGCCCGCCCCAATAGTTGAGGTACTGGCCGCGCAGTGGATAGCGGTTGCGGTAATTGTCGAACATCCACATGCCATAGCCGGGATAATAATAGTCGTCGTACCAGCCGCCGCCGAAGCCGATCTGCGCAAAGCCGCTGCCATAGTCGGCGCCGTCATAGCAGTCGTAGCCATAGCCATCGTCATAGGCATAGCCGTCATAATCATAATAGGCGTCGCCATAACGCGACGAGCAATCGCCGCCGGACGCATAGCTCGATCCATAGACGTCGCCATAATAGCAACCGCCGAGCATCGTCGTCGCGACCGCGCCGAGCGCGATGGAGAGGGGGCGCTTCAAACTCTTCGCCATGGGCTTTGTCCTTTCGGGTCCAACGGTTGCGACCCGTCACAGTGACAAGCGAATTGCACGAGTCGAGTTGAATTTGCGGTGAATAGTGTCCCACGCGCCAACAGGGCTTACTTGCATCAATGTCAGTAGTGCGTTACGCCTAAGTCCGACGACAGGATGGACGAGGGACAGATCGATGAACGCGCCGACCAATATCCAGCCGGTGAGCAGCCAATGGTCCGAAAAGCGGTTCGGGCCCGACACGCTGCATTGGCTGCCGCGCAATTCCGACAGCGCGATCGATCATATTCCGGGCGAGGATGGCATGCCGGTGATCGGCAACACGCTCGAACAGCTTGGCGACTATCGCGGATTCACCAACCGCATGGTTGCCAAATATGGCCGCGTCTATCGCAACAACAGCTTCGGCGGGCGCAGCGTCGCGCTGCATGGTCCCGAGGCGAACGAACTGGTCATGTTCGACCGCGACAAGATTTTCTCGTCCGAACAGGGCTGGGGGCCGGTGCTCAACCTGCTTTTCCCGCGCGGGCTGATGCTGATGGATTTCGAAAAGCATCGCGCCGACCGCAAGATATTGTCGGTCGCGTTCAAACCCGAACCGATGCGCCACTATGCCGAATCGCTGAACGAGGGGATCAGGGACCGGATCGGCAAATGGAGCGGCAAGACCTTCAAATTCTATCCGGCGATCAAGGAACTGACGCTCGACCTCGCCGCGACCAGCTTCCTCGGCATTCCGTGGGGGCCAGAGGCGGACAAGGTGAACAAGGCCTTCGTCGACATGGTCCAGGCGTCGATCGGCGTTGTGCGCGTGCCTTTGCCCTTTACCGCGATGGGGCGCGGCGCCAAGGGACGCGCCTATCTGGTCGAATATTTCGGCAAGATGGTGCCCGAGCGGCGCGACGGAACGGGCGAGGATATGTTCAGCCAGATCTGCCGCACGCGCGACGACAATGGCGACCATATGAGTGTCGAGGCGATCGTCGACCATATGAACTTCCTGATGATGGCGGCGCACGACACGATCACCAGCTCGATCACCTCGATGGTCTGGGAACTCGCGAAGCATCCCGAATGGCAGGATAAATTGCGCGAGGAGATGCTCGCGGTGTCGCCGGCGGGCGAGGGTGTCGGCCACAACAGCCTCGGCCAGCTCGAAATGACCGAATGGGCGTTCAAGGAGGCCCTCCGCCTCGTGCCCCCGGTGCCGAGCTTCCCCCGGCGCGCGCTCAAGGATTTCGAATATGGCGGTTACCGCATCCCCGCCGGCACCTCGGTCGGGGTCAGCCCCGCCTATACGCATATGATGGCCGAGCATTGGCCCGATCCTGAAAAGTTCGACCCGATGCGCTTCTCGCCCGAGGTCGCGCGCGAGCGGCACAAATATGCCTGGGTGCCCTTCGGCGGCGGCGCGCATATGTGCCTCGGCTTGCACTTTGCCTACATGCAGGCGAAGATCTTTTTCCACCACGTCGTCACCACGCACCGGATCGTCGTCGCCGAGGGCTATGCGCCCGAATGGCAGGTGTTGCCGATCCCGCGGCCGAAAGACGGGCTGACGGTCAGCTTCGTGCCGCTTGCATAGCAATTCGCGCGGGTCGCTTGTCCAGGCGGCGCAGCGACCTATCTCCTGTCTTCAAAGGGACAGGGGGCAATGATTGTTTTTGCGCTTTTTCTAACGGGTTTGATCGCGGTGATGCTGTTTGCACGCGATACGGATGCCGCGCGCTGGCTGCACCGCGCGACGGTAGAGGAGCCGCTTCGTTTTTTCGGGCGGCTCGAACGCAAGCATATCCTCTTCCTGATCGTGGGCCTGTTCGCCATCCAGGCTTATGCCGCGGTGCTGCCGGCGGAACTTGCGATGGCGCTGGCGTGGGACATGACCGCCTACGTCGATGCCATGATCGCTACATGGGTATTGTCGACCTTCGCACGCTTCCGATCGATGAAGGCCTTGATCGCCCTCCGCATCGCCGCGTTGCTGGCGCCCTTCAGACGCCTCCGCATGCGCGCGCGACGAAGCCGCCCGGTCCGGCCCGAGGAGCGCAAACCCGCCGCTAACGACGACGAGCCATGGCCGATCCCGATGGCGGCCTGAGCGCTAAAATTAAGCTGTTGATAGCGTTCCCACGCGGCTATGCTGCGATAAAATGACTGGGTCGCGTTGAAACCGCGCGGGCCCGGCGTGGGGAGAGCAAATTGGCGTCACATATGGTCGATGAACTTGTGCGCGCCATCGGCGATATCATCGGCGCACACGGCCCCGCGGTGAATGCGGCGCAAAGCTATGCGCCCGGCGACTACAGCATATATTTCTTCCTGCAGATCGCGGTCATCCTCCTCGTCTGCCGCGTCGTCGGCTGGCTCGCGCACCGCTTCATGGGCCAGCCGCAGGTGGTGGGCGAGATGATCGCCGGCGTCATACTCGGCCCCTCGCTCTTCGGGCTGTTCTTTCCGGAATTCCAGGCGGCGCTGTTCCCGAAAGAGACGCGCAATATCCTTTATGTCGGCGCGCAGTTCGGCGTCGGGCTTTACATGTTCCTCGTCGGCACGACGCTCCGCCTCGATCATTTTCAATCGAAGGCGAAGAGCGCGGTCGGCGTGTCCGCCGCCGGGATCGTCGCGCCCTTTCTGTTTGCCGCGGCGATTACGCCTTTCCTGCTCGATATTCCCGGCCTGTTTGCCGAGGGATTGGGCCAGGGCAGCGCGACTTTGTTCATGGGCGCGTGCATCGCGCTCACCGCTTTCCCAATGCTCGCGCGCATCATCAACGAACGCGGGCTTGCCAACACGTCGCTGGGTACATTGGCGTTGACCGCGGGCGCGTTCGACGACGCCGTGTCATGGTGCGTATTGGCGATCGTGCTCGCGACCTTTGGCGCCGGCGTGGGCGTGGCGCTGCTCGCGATCATCGGCGGTCTCGGCTTCGCGCTGTTCATGTATTTCATCGGCCGCAAGCTGCTCGTGCCGCTCGGCCACGCGGTCGAGGCGAAGGGAGAACTCACGCACGGCTTGCTCGCGGTCGTGCTGATGCTCTACGCCATGTCGGCCTTCTTCATGGATGCGGTTGGCGTCCACGCGGTGTTCGGGGGCTTCCTGCTCGGCGCGTGCATGCCGCGCGGCCTCCTGACCGAGGAGATCAAGCGCAAGATCGAGCCGATGACCGTCGTCTTCCTGCTGCCCATGTTCTTCACCTATTCCGGGCTCAACACCCAGCTGACCACGGTGAACAGCCTGTCGTTGCTCGCGATCGCAACGGGTATATTGATCGTCTCGATCGCGGCGAAGTTCGGCGCTTGCTGGCTCGCGGCACGCCTCGCGGGCGAGGACAACCGGACGGCGCTGGGCATCGGTGCGTTGATGAATGCCCGCGGGCTGATGGAACTCATCATCATCAACATTGGCCTGCAAAAAGGCATCATCGGCCCGACACTGTTCGCGATCTTGGTGCTGATGGCGATCGTCACCACGGTGATGGCGGGGCCCCTGTTCGAACTGGTCTATGGCCGCAAGGCACGCGAGCGGGGCGAACTCGGCGCGCTGGGCACCGAAGACCCCGACGACGCCCACGCCAGCGAGCGATTGGCCGCAGGGCCCGCCTGAATCGGGCGCGACGCTTTCAAAGGGCGGGGAATTATGCTGTGCGTGGCGGGTGAAGACTCTCCGCCCCTATCTGATCTGGTTCGCCGTCGCTGTGTTGCTGACCCTCGGCGCCATCCTCGGCATGCAGTGGGTGCGCGATCATCCCGAACATATCCCCGGTGCGCGCTTCGAAATCGCACATCCTTGGGGTTGGGCGACGAATCGCAAGCTTGCGGCGCTAACGAGTGACGACAGCGCCTGTTTCGCCGCCTTCGACCGCGCAGAGGCGGGCTATCTTCGGCGCCCGGCGATCGGCACCGGCGCGTGCCGCGCGAGTCAGCGCATGATCCTGACCGGCGACCACCTGGTGCCGACGATGCGCCCCGCGGGCGCCGCGCCAAGCTGCGCCGTGACCGCCGCAATGGCTTTATGGACCCGCGACGTCGTCCAGCCGCTCGCGCAGAAATATTTCGGGCAAAGGGTCGTCGAACTCGAAAATCTCGGCAGCTATAATTGCCGCAAGATCGCGGGCGAACAGGCGCAGAGCCAGCATTCGACTGCCAATGCGATCGACATCTCGGCTTTCGCCCTCGCCGACGGCACGCGCATCTCGCTGATCAACGACTGGGCGCCGGGCGACAAGCGCAGCGAGTTTCTGCACGAAGTTCGCGACGAAAGCTGCGGTCTGTTCAGCACGCTTTTGTCGCCCGATTATAATCGCGCGCACGCCGATCATTTCCATCTCGACATGGCGGCGCGGACGGCGGGCTGGACCGTCTGCCGTTAACGCCCGCCGACGCGCGGGATCAGCATGCCGACGCGCCTACGATAGCCTACATAGGCCTCGCCAAAGACATCGATCAAATCGCGCTCCTCGTACCGGATTGCGATCAGCATATAGATCGACAGCCCGACCGCGAGCAGCAGATGCCCAACGGTCATCACTGGCGTCGCCCAGAAGGCGATGAAGAAGCCCGAATAGAGTGGGTGGCGGACGAATTTGTAGAAGAAGGGCTGACGCAGCACCGGCGGCGCCGCCGCGCGCTTGCGCAGCGCGAACCACGCCTGCTGCAGCCCGAACAGCTCGAAATGATTGATCAGGAAGGTGCTGGTCAGCACGATCGCCCAGCCGCTCGCAAACAGGATCCAGAGGATCGCGGCGCCCGCACCGTGGGTAATGGTCCACACTGGCGCGGGAAGCTGATGCCAGAACGCCATCATCACGATCAGCGCGATGCTGGCGAACAGGACATAGGTGCTGCGTTCGATCGGCGCGGGGACGATGCGCGTCCAGCCGGCCTTGAACCCCGGCCGCGCCATCACGCTATGCTGGATGCCGAACAGCGCGATCAGCGCGATATCGATCATCGCGGCTATTCCGGGCGTCGCGACGCGCGCAAAGTCGACCGTCACAGGAACGAGCGAGAAATTGCCGACGAAGGCGATCAGGTACAAAAAGGTCGCGAAAAAGATCGCATAAGCCACTGCGGCATAAAGCAAATAGAGCGCGCGCATCATGACAGCCCCTGCAATTTCGGGGCATCATAACATATTTCGGGCTCAAAAGCGCCCTAGACGGTAAAACTCTCGCCGCAGCCGCACGCGCCCTTGGCGTTTGGATTCTCGAACACAAAGCCCGCGGCGAAATCATCCTCGACCCAGTCCATCGTGCTGCCGATCAGGTAGAGCACCGACGCGCCGTCGATGTAGAAGACCCCGCCGGGCGTCTCAATCTTCTCGTCGAACTTCTGCTCCTTGGTCACGTAGTCGACCGAGTAAGCGAGCCCCGAACAGCCGCGGCGCGGGGTCGACAGGCGCACGCCGATTGCGCCCTCGGGCGCCGCCGCCATCAGTTTCGCGATACGCGCTTCGGCTCCAGCGGTCAGGGCGACGGCCGCAGGGCGAGCGCGCGTTTTCGTTTCGGTCATCACAGCATTCCCAGTTCGAGCCGCGCTTCGTCGCTCATATTCTGCGGCGACCACGGCGGGTCCCAGACAAGGTTGACCTCGGCATCGCCGACCCCCGGAACCGCGCCGACGCGCAGTTCGACCTCGGCGGGCATCGATTCCGCGACCGGACAATGCGGCGTGGTCAGCGTCATCGTGACGACGACATGGCCCTCGTCGATTTCGACATTGTAGATCAGGCCAAGGTCATAGATGTTCACCGGAATTTCAGGGTCGAAAATATCTTTGAGCGCGCTCACGACCGCCTCGTACAGGTCGCCGCCGACCGCGCTCGGTTCGACCACCGCGGGCTTCGCCGCGAGGAAGCCTTCCAGATAGTCGCGCTTCCGTTCCAGCTTCTCGGGCGCGCTTTCGACATCCTCGACGCGCGCTTTCGGCGGGGCCTCGACGCTTTCGACTTCCTCGACCCGAATTCCGGTCTCACTCATGCGGTCCTCGCTCATCCGAAAATCCTCTCGACGCGGGCGAGGCCATCGATCAGCGCCGCCACATCGTCGTCATTGCTGTAAACGCCAAAACTCGCGCGCGCAGTCGCGGGAACCCCGAGGTGCTCCATCAGCGGCTGTGCGCAATGGTGCCCGGCGCGGATCGCGACCCTGCTTTCATCCAAGATAGTGCCGATGTCGTGCGGATGAACCCCCGCCATCGCAAAACTCACAATTCCGGCGCTGTTTTCGGGACCGAACAAGGTGATGCTGTTCTTGCGCGCGAGCGCTTCGCGCAGCGTGCCGACCAGCGCGCATTCATGGGCATGGATCGCCTCGATCCCGATGGCTTCGACATAATCGACCGCCGCCGCCAGCCCGATCGCCTCGATAATCGCCGGCGTCCCCGCCTCGAACCGCGTCGGGGCGGGGGCATAGGTTGTCTTCTCGAACGTCACCCGGTCGATCATCGACCCGCCCCCCTGCCACGGCGGCAGCGTATCGAGCTTATCACTCCACAGCACGCCGATGCCCGTGGGGCCGTAGAGTTTGTGGCCCGAGAAAACATAATAGTCGCAGCCGAGCGCCGCGACATCGACCGGCAGACGCGGCACCGCCTGACAACCGTCGATCAGCAGTTCGGCGCCGACGCGATGCGCAATCTCTGCCGCGCGCGCGACGTCGAGCGGGCTGCCCAGCACGTTCGAGACATGCGCGAAGGCGACCATATTATGTTCGGGAGTCAGCAGCCTTTCGGCGGCATCGAGGTCGATGCAGCCATCGGCAGTCAGCGGGCAGACATCGACCTGCCAGCCCGCGAGCTGCCACGGCACGATATTGCTGTGATGTTCCAGCGCCGACAGCAGCACGCGGCCCTTCCGCGGGTGCGAATAAGCGACGAGGTTGATCGCCTCGGTCGCGCCGCGCACGAATGCTATCTGCTCGTCCTTCGCGCCGATAAACGCCGCAATCCGCCGCCGCGCCGCCTCATAGGCGAGCGTCATATCGGCTGAGCGCGCGTAAACGCCGCGATGTACGGTCGCATAGTCGCGCCCCATCGCGGCCACCGTTGCGTCGATCACCGCCTGCGGCTTTTGCGCGGTGGCGGCGGTGTCGAGATAGTGCCAGTTGTTCGCGAGGCCCGGAAACTGGGTCCGAATTCCGTTCGTGTCGAGCGAAGTCGAGACACGTTGGCGCCCTACTTCACGTCCCTCGACTTCGCTCGGGACGAACGAGGAGGAGACGGCGGTCACACCAATTCCCCCAATTTCGCCAACGCCAGTTCCTGCAACCGCGCCTCATCCTCGGCGCCATCGAATACGCCTGCAACAAACGCCTGCAGCATCAGCTTCTTCGCCTCGCCGAGCGGCAGCCCGCGCGACTGGAGATAATAAAGCGCCATAGCATCGAGTTCGCCGATCGCACAGCCGTGCGCACATTTCACATCGTCGGCGAAGATTTCGAGCTCGGGTTTGGCGTTGGCGGTCGCGCTGCGGTTCAGCAGCATCGCCTTCACATCCTGTTCGCTGTCGGTCTGCTGCGCGTCGCGTGCGACGGCAACCTTGCCGAGATAGGTTCCGGTGGCGGTACCGCCGAGGACCGAGCGCACGACCTGCCGCGATGTCGCGCCGGGTTCGGCGTGGGTCACAGTGGTGACGATCTCCAGATTCTGCTCACCGCCGCCGATCTGCGCGGCGCCGAGCGTGAAGTCGGCGCCTTCGTGCAGCGTCACCGCGAGTTCGATACGGCCATAAGCGCCGCCGATGTTCAGGATATGCAGCGACGCCACCGCGCCCTTGCCGAGCACCAGTTCGATCTGCCGGATCTCGCCCGCATCTTGCACGATCGCGCGCGCGAGCTTGCCGCCCGCGGGCACAATGATGCTCTCGGGCGCGGGCAACGGCCACGCCGCGGCAACCGCGTCGATGTCACTATAGCGCCACGCTTCGTCGCGCCGCGAGGGGAGGGTGGCTACCATGTCCCCTCTCCCCTTGGGGGAGAGGGTTGTGCAGACTTGCGAGCTTGCTCGCTAGTCGAAGCTGGGTGAGGGGTATGCGATCGCCATGCGATCGCGCGAGCCAAAGGCTCGCTCACCCTCATCCAACTTCGCCTAGACGCCTTCGGCGCCAAGGCTGCGTATCCTTCTCCGCTCAAGGGAGAAGGTTTAGAGAACGCGCTCATCACGCTGCAATCTCCGCATAACCATGCGCTTCCAACTCGCGCGCGAGTTCGGGCCCGCCCGACTTCACGATTCGGCCTGCCGCAAGAACATGCACGAAATCGGGCTGCACATAATCGAGCAGGCGCTGATAGTGCGTGATCAGCAACACCGCCTTGTCGGGGCGCCGCATGATCGAATTGATCCCGTCGCCGACGGTACGCAGCGCGTCGATGTCGAGGCCCGAGTCCGTCTCGTCGAGGATCGCGAGCTTCGGGTCGAGGATCCCCATCTGCACCATCTCGTTGCGCTTCTTCTCGCCGCCCGAAAAGCCGACGTTCACCGGGCGCTTCAGCATGTCCATGTCCATCTTGAGCAGCCCCGCCTTCTCGCGCGCCAGCTTCAGGAAGTCGCCGCCCGACAGCGGTTCCAGCCCACGCGCCTTGCGCTGGGCGTTCAAGCTCTCCCGCAGGAACTGGACGTTCGACACGCCGGGGATTTCGACCGGATATTGGAAGCCGAGGAACAGGCCGGCGGCAGCGCGCTCGTGCGGGTCCATGTCGAGCAGGTCTTGCCCGTCGAAGGTCGCCGAACCCTCGGTGACCTCATAGCCGGGGCGGCCGCCGAGGATATAGGACAGCGTCGACTTGCCCGCGCCATTGGGCCCCATGATCGCATGGATTTCGCCTGCATTGATGCTGAGCGACAGGCCTTTCAGGATCGGCTTGTCGACGACGGTGGCGTGTAGGTTTTCAATTTTGAGCATTGGAGATCCTGAATTTATGCAATTGCCACGATCAACGTGAAAAGTAGGCAGACGAGAAGAAATAGGGCGCCGCTTGTGAGTTCGAACCAGATCGGCCACCGAAATCCCGCAACGGACAGCGAACCAAAAATATGTTCGCCGCGAAGATTGCGACGCAAGCATACCGCGCCGAGCGCCGACAGCGACAGGAGAAGAGCCAAGGCGGCAAGTTTCGGTATCACCCGACGCTCCCCTCAAGCGAAATCCCCAGCAATTTCTGCGCTTCGACCGCAAATTCCATCGGCAGCTGCTGCAGCACTTCCTTCGCAAAGCCGTTGACGATCAGCGCCACCGCCTCTTCCTGCCCCAGCCCGCGCTGCATCGTGTAGAACAGCTGGTCGTCGCTGATCTTGCTCGTCGTCGCTTCATGCTCGACGGTCGCGGTCGGGTTGCGGACTTCGATGTAGGGCACGGTGTGCGCGCCGCAGGTGCTTCCCAAAAGCAAGGAATCGCACTGGGTGAAGTTGCGCACGCCTTCGGCATTCGGCGCCACTCGCACAATCCCGCGATAAGTGTTGTTCGACTTGCCCGCACTGATCCCCTTGCTGACGATGGTCGATCGCGTGCGCTTGCCATTGTGGATCATCTTGGTGCCGGTGTCGGCCTGCTGATAATTGTTGGTGACCGCGACCGAATAGAATTCGCCGACGCTGTCGTCGCCGTTGAGCACGCAGCTCGGATATTTCCAGGTGATCGCGCTGCCGGTTTCGACCTGCGTCCACGACACCTTCGAACGCTTGCCCTGACAGAGAGCGCGCTTGGTCACGAAATTATAGATGCCGCCGAGGCCCTCGGCATTGCCGGGGTACCAGTTCTGCACCGTCGAATATTTGATCTCGGCATCGTCCAATGCGACCAGTTCGACCACCGCGGCATGGAGCTGGTTCTCGTCGCGCATCGGCGCGGTGCAGCCTTCGAGATAGCTGACATAGGCGCCCTTGTCGGCGATGATCAGCGTCCGCTCGAACTGCCCGGTATTCTCGGCATTGATGCGGAAATAGGTGCTGAGCTCCATCGGGCAGCGGACGCCTTCGGGCACATAAACAAACGTGCCGTCGGAGAAGACCGCGCAATTGAGCGCCGCGAAATAATTGTCGTGCATCGGCACGACCTTGCCGAGCCACTTCTTCACCAGCTCGGGATATTCGCGGATCGCCTCGCTGATCGACAGGAAGATCACGCCCGCGCGCTTCAACTCCTCGCGGAAGGTCGTTGCGACGCTGACGCTGTCGAACACCGCATCGACCGCGACCTTGCGCGCGCCCTCGACCCCCGCGAGCACCTTTTGCTCCTCGATCGGGATGCCGAGCTTCTTGTAAACCTCAAGGATCTCGGGATCGACCTCGTCGAGGCTGCCGAGCTTGGGCTTCGGTTTCGGCGCCGCATAATAGTACGCGTCCTGATAGTCGATCGGCGGCACGTTGAGCTTCGCCCAGTCGGGCGTCTCCATCGTCTGCCAATGACGAAACGCCTTCAATCGCCAGTCGAGCATCCATTCGGGTTCGTTCTTCTTCGCCGAAATGAAGCGAACCGTATCTTCGGTCAGCCCCTTGGGCGCGAAGTCGGTCTCGATGGTCGAGGACCAGCCATGCTCATAATCGGCGACCTTCGCCGCGGCATCGTGCGCGGCCTGGTCCTTGACGGGGAGGTCTGTGTTGTCGGTCATTGCAAAATTCCGTTCGCCTCGAGCCCTTCGACACGCTCGGGATTCGAGAGGCCCATCGGTCGTGCATCGTCGAGGGGTGTCTCGACTTCGCTCGACACGAACGGGTTTGGTTTGGTCGGGGCGACGCTCAACGTCGCCAGGCTGATTTCTTGCAGCGCCCCGCGCACGGCACCGTTCACGACGCCCCAGTGCGGCTGCACCTTGCAGCTGCCCTCGAGCGAGCAATCGTGCCGCCCTTCGGCGACGCAGCTGGTCAGCGCGATCGGTCCTTCGACCGCCTCGATGATATCGGCGACGCTGATCGCCGCCGCAGGCCGCGCAAGCCGCACGCCGCCACCGCTGCCGCGCGACGCGACGAGCAAGCCCGCGCGCGCGAGCTGGCTCACCAATTTTTGCGCGGTCGGCCCCGGAATCCCCGTCTGCTCGGCCAGCATGCCCGCGTGTATAGGCACCGACCCGCACTGGCGGGCGGCGGCGCTCATCAGCACCACGGCATAATCGGCAAGGTTGGACAGGCGCATAAAATTGCGAACGATTCTTAACTGGAGTAAATCACTCCACTTATATAGGCGGGGCTTCTGTGCGGCGCAACCAACGGGCGCTATCCGGGCGCCAAAAAAAATGGCACCCATCGGGCCGAAGCCAAATGAGTGCCAAGATGAAGGTCTCAAGTCCTCGTCCGAGGATGAGCTCTTCTGGGTCGCAAGGAGGGATTATGCCGACGCGATGATTCGCGATTGGACGAAAACGCCAAAACGACGGGACACATAATTTTCGAAAGTTAATACGGGCCTCAGGTCTCAGAGACGAGGGGGCTGACCTTGCCGGCGAGTTGCTTTCGGCCTTTCGTCGTCGCCTCGGTGTAACTGGTCGGCTTGCCAAGCTGGCCGGGGGTCGCCCCGGCAAAGCGCTTAATCTCGCGGATCAGGTGCGACTGGTCGTAAAAGGCATCGCCGAGCTGTGCCGCGTCGAGCCCTTCGCCGCGCGCCAGCGCCGATGCGGCGCGCACCGCGCGATATTTGCGCGCGAGCATGCGCGGCGACACCCCGTAATAATGCTTCGTCATCCGCTCGACCGAACGGATCGACATGCCCGTCTTCTCGACCAGATCGGGAACTTGCGGCGAGGGCGTTGCAGTCAACCATCCGTCGACGGTGCGGATGAACCACATCGGTGCGGCTTCGCCCCGCGTCAGCACCTCGCGCGCGAAATTATTGCCGATGACCAGCTTTTCCTCGACCGTCGCCGCCCTTTCCAGCGCGGCCGCGACCTCGTCGATCCACGGTCCGAACAGATCGGCGGCGTTCATCGCGCGGTCGGTCAGCTTGTCGGCATCGTCCCCCATCAGCGCCGCCCAGCCCGCAGGCAGCATGCCAAAGCCGAACAGCTGCGCCGGACAATTGCTGATGGCGCGGACGCGCGCGCTCGTCGGGCCGATGATATTGGCGCGGCAGACCGTCGCTCGGTGCCCATCCTCGAACACATATTCGCCATCGGCGTTGGTTACGAAGCGGAATTGGGCACGGTCGGCGCGCTCATATTCGTCGAACCGCGGCAGGTTCAGCCGCGCGAAATAGAAACTCGACACCATTTCCGCCAGATCGGGATCGGGCGGGAAATAATGTAGTTCGAACGGCG